>JAQYWR010000098.1 GCA_029379225.1 Nostoc sp. S4
TCCCAAGGCAGATACAGCGAAGCCGAACCGATTTACATCCAAGCTTTGGCACTCAGGCGCAAGCTGCTGGGAGAAGAACATCCATCTGTCGCACTTAGCCTCAACAACCTAGCGGCACTCTACAAATCCCAAGGCAGATACAGCGAAGCCGAACCGATTTACATCCAAGCTTTAGATATTTTTGAGCGACGGTTAGGGGTAAACCATCCTAACACTGTTACTGTGCGTGAAAATTTAGCAGATTTGCGCGATCGCCTCCCCTCAAATCAAGAATAGACGGTTTTGTGCAAAGCGTACCGTGATAAAACTGAAAAGCGCGATCGCCTAAACTAAACTTCATATTGAACTAAGTAAAAATGCCTGATTACTTATTTAAAATGGCATTTGACTTACTCAAAATCAGCTTTTACTTTCTCAAACCCCAGTTTACTTACTCATTTTGGTGTTTTCCGCAAGCAAAAGCAGCTTTTACTTTCTCAAACCCCAGTTTGCTTACTCATTTTGGTGTTTTCCGCAAACAAAATCAACTTTTACTTACTCAAAATCAGCTTTTACTTTCTCAAACTCCAGTTTACTTACTCATTTTGGTGTTTTCTGCAAGCAAAATTAGCTTTTACTTACTCAAACCCCAGTTTGCTTTCTCATTTAAGTAATTCACACATTCATTTTGGTATATCATTGAGCCGAAAGAAAAGTGTAGGCGTTTATGTAGCGTGTGCGGAGGCTTTCCAAACTAATTATTTTATTACTTGCACTCGCAGACTGATCAACCGTTGTCAAGATTTATTACTCAAGGTAATCAACCTAATTAATTTTATTTTAGAGGTATGAAATGAAAATTAAAGTTATTGACGAACAACAAAATTTACAAGAAGTGATGCAGGTTCTACTCACTCACTTGGAACCATCGAAGGTAATGAAATTTTGGGCAGCTTGTAAATTAGGTGAAGGCGATTATTTGGAACTTAAAGAAAAACTGTTTGCTGAAGAAACAGTTGCCAGTTTATATGCCAAAGTCAAAGAATATTAAGATGAAGATAGTCAACAATGCTCAGAAAAAAACTCTGAGGTGGAATGATGATATTGTAAAGGCGATATCTCTTGACTCGCCCCTGTGGGTCTACGCTCCACTAGAGATTTTAAACTGACAAGCGATCGCCTTTGATAGTTGAGAGATGGTTGCGATCGCGATCGCTTTTTGAGCCACAATATCTAAGGGTGGGCTATGCCTACGCCCATGCCGAACAAAATTAGCTACGATCAATCGTAGAATTATCTTCACAAACACACAAATGTTAATTACATACACTGCAAAATATACAAAAACTAATAGTGGATATATGGGACAACTTATTGAATGGCAAGAAGTTATCACAGAGGGAGAAACTATAGAAGAATGCAGAGCTATGTTGCAAGACGCAACTAAAGAAATGGTTCTGGCCTATCGTCAACAAAATAAAGAAATTCCTACAGGTGATTCTTTACTCGAACAAATTCCTATAGAGGTTTGAGTGTGTCGGTCAAACGAAAAGAGCTAATTAAATACCTAGAAGAAAATGGCTTTTATTTATTAAGGGAAGGAGGAAATCATTCTATTTATACTAATGATATAAAAACTATTCCTGTAAAACGTCATCGTACTATTGATCGTATTACTGCAAATCAGATTTGCAAACAAGCAGGTTTATTACCTAATTTTTAACTACTCTCTTATAATAATCAGATTTGATTTTTGAAATACACGTAAGTAAGTGGCAAGACTAAAATAGTGCATTAGTAAACTCCTGTGGGATGGGCTTCTAGCCATTTCTAATTGGCGGACAAGATGCCCGCACCACAAGAAAATTGATTGCAACTTTTTGTCTTGCCACGCCATTAATAAAATTACTAACTCTTGGAAAGACTTGGGTTAATCGCGTCTCTGTTCACGCCATTACCATCCCACCATCAACATTAAAAACTTGTCCAGTAATGTAGGCGGCGGCGGGGTCGGCGGCGAGGAAGCGCACCATCCCAGCGACTTCTTCTGCTTGACCGAAGCGACCGAGTGGGATGTATTTGAGAATATCTTCAGAATTGTTGAGATTGCTGGTCATGTCGGTGGCGATGAATCCAGGAGCAACGGCGTTAACGGTAATCCCGCGAGACGCAAGTTCTTTGGCAACGGTTTTGGTAAAACCAATTACACCTGCTTTGGCGGCGCTGTAGTTTGCCTGACCTGGGTTGCCCATTTGCCCTGCAACTGAGGTAATGTTGATAATCCGCCCCGATCGCTGTTTGAGCATGATTTTACTGGCGGCGCGCGTACATAAAAACACACCAGTTAAATTCAGGTCGATCACAGCTTGCCAATCTTCTGGCTTCAACCGCAAAAGCAATGTATCGCGGGTAATCCCGGCGTTGTTAACTAAGATATCCACACGCTTAAACTTTTCCATCACGGCGTTAACTAGCGCCTCTACTTGCTCGACTTTGGAAACGTCTGCTTGGAGAGCGATCGCCTGACCTCCGGCTGCTGTAATTTCGGCAACAACTGCGTCGGCTGCTGCACTGGAACTGGCATAATTAACAACTGCGATCGCTCCTTGTGTGGCTAATTCAATGGCGATCGCTCGTCCAATTCCCCGCGAAGCACCTGTGACAATTGCGACTTTATCTTTTAATAGCGTCATTTTATGTTCCTCAATCTGAGAATACCGCGCTAATTATCTTATGGTGATTTAGGGAACATCTGAATATTGTTTGGATAAAATCTTACTATTACGGGCTGACAATCTTGCTTAATAGATAAATAAAGTTCTCTATCGGTTTTTCCTAAATATAATTTGATTTACACGAATTTACTTTACTTTAAACCTTTCAACTTCGGTAATAATTTGGTGGATACGATTAGCCAAATTTTCCCATTTGCGATTAGTATAGACATCAGTGTGATGAAACTCTGTATAATTATTTGGTTGGTTGAGACAAGTAAAAATAGAGAAATTCCTATACATAAAATAATCTAATATATTAATTTTATTAGAATTATTTAATATTTTTTGCTGATAAATTATTTTATATTGACTAATCTAATATTTTCCTAACAAAACCCATAAACATATACCGATTTTATTTTCTAAGAATTACCATTGAAACAAACAATTGAAAAGCGGTGTGTATCACATGGCAACTAAAAAACAATTTAACAGCTTTGAAGAGATGCTATCTGATTCCGATGTACCTGTATTAGTAGATTTTTACGCTGAATGGTGTGGTCCATGTCAGATGATGGTGCCAATTTTAGAGCAAGTGAATGCCCAACTCAAGGATCGCCTGCGGATTGTCAAAATAGACACGGAAAAATATACACAATTGGCTAGCCAGTATGAAATCTATGCCCTACCAACCCTAGTACTGTTTAAGAAGGGTCAGCCTGTGGAGCGAATTGAGGGTGTAAGACAAGCAGCGCAGTTGGTGGAACAGCTAAAAACAATTATTTAAGTAGCATTGAGAATTTGGTTT
This sequence comes from Nostoc sp. S4, assembly GCA_029379225.1. GTDB lineage: Bacteria > Cyanobacteriota > Cyanobacteriia > Cyanobacteriales > Nostocaceae > Nostoc. The sequence continues at coordinate 3,505 of JAQYWR010000098.1, forward strand.
TAATTCCCAAAGGCGCGAAATGTCGCGTCTTTTTTAGTAGCGTAGACTGCTTGCTGTACTAACTCACGAATCACCGTTTGATTGAATCTACTACCAAGCAAAATCTAAAGTAAATATTAAGCATATCTACTTATATGTCTTAAGAAAGTGGTTGAGAAATTAGGACAGCTATATTGTATAGATATAAAAAATTATCTTGACAAAGAAGGCTAACTATGGTTACACCAGAAATATCTCACAAAGCCTATATATGGGTGAATATTGATTTTGATAAAGTTAAAAATAGAATCAATTTGGTGAGTTTCAAGATTGAACAAGTCATCCAAAAGTACCAATTTTCAACTAAAGCTGGTGACTGTGCCAAAAGAAATAATTAGGTTGTTTGCAGGGCAATCGCAATTACAGCAGATTGCAACTAAGTGAGGTACAAGATCCAGGACTGATTTATCACAGATAAAGAGTTTCTACCTCCTGCCCCCTGCCTCAAAACCCGTAACTTTGTACTTTATGCGAATGAAAAGTGCTGTAATATTTTTGCTTAAGAACGCCTTACATTCAAACAACACCATTCTTTACGCTTCCACAGAGTAGCAACGACCCAACCATGTTTTTCTAAGGCGTCAGCGACGGCTTTAGATTGTTCGAGTAAAATACCGCTGAAAATAGCCCAAGTGCTAGGCTTAGCGATCGCACTCATTTCTGGCACCAACTCAATTATCACATCAGCTAAAATATTACAAACGATACCATCCACTGGGTTTGACAGCAGTTTTGTCAAAACGTCTACACTTCCCTGTGCAGGTAGTAAACGTTCTGGACTAATGTCATTGAGTGTGCGATTGCTGATAGTTGATTGCACTGCCAAGGGGTCAGTATCCACTGCATAGACTTTCTCTGCTCCCAGTAGCAATGCTCCAATGGAAAGGATACCAGAGCCGCAGCCTATATCCGCAATTATTGTATGTTCTTGTTTATTATTAGCATCAACAAAAGATTGTGGTACTTGACTCAGACGCATTTCCAGAGATTCCAAACATAACTGAGTTGTGGCATGACCGCCCGTACCAAATGCTACACCTGGGTCAAGACGAATTACTAACCGTTCGATTGTTTCTGGTAATGGTAGCCAAGCGGGATTAATCAAAAAGCGATCGCCAATTTCTTGGGGTTGCCAGTATTGCTTCCAGCTAGTTGCCCAATCTTCTTCATCAATCAATTGCCAGCCCACAGTAGGAGGTGAAAGTCCTACACAGAGGGCATCTTGATGCAGCCGCAGCGATAGTGCTGCTAAATCTAGTAGTTGTGTTTGAATTGTTGGCAAGTAACCCCTGACTAAAGAGGAATTTCCTTTGCTTTCACTAGCTGTGCCACGACAGCCAAAATCTTCCAGCCGCCAAAAGATAGAATCTTCTAGGTCTGGTTCACATAAAATTTGTAATTCCCACCAAGTGTTTGCCATAAAAATTCAGGAGGCAGAAGGCAGAAGGCAGAAGGCAGGAGAAACCCACCCTTAAAAAGGTGGGACTAAGCAAGTGGACGTTTATATACCGGGTTACGCCCCGCTGCGAAGAGAGCTGCAAGCAGTCTCGGTATAATTATGATTTTAAACTGGGCTTTAAACCCTGCAACTTTAGTTTTAATTGATACTCATTCCCTCCTGCCTCCTGCGTTTCTTTATAAAAAGCTAAAAGGCAAAAGAAAAAGGATTTCTTTTTACTTTTGCCTTTTTACTTTTGCCTTTATAGAGTTACTGTATACGCGTCCCGAATCCCAGGGACTTTAATAATCTCATCTAAAATACCCTCAGGTAAAGGGTCATCTATGCTCAAAGCCATGACTGCATCGCCACGAACGATTTTACGACCGACTTGCATACTGGCAATATTCACATTGAAACTGCCGAGTAGCGAACCGAGTTTACCGATAATCCCCGGCATATCACGGTGTAGGGTAAAGACCATATATTTACTGGGTGGGACGTTAATCGGGAAACCATCAACGTCAGTGAGATGGATTTCTCGCTCACCCAACAAAGCGCCTGTGACCGAATGAGTACCTAAAGTACCCGTGGCTTCTAAATGCAGCGTGCCAGCATAGTCTCTAATGGAAGCATCGCGGGTTTCAATGACTCGAATTCCGCGTTCTTTGGCTTCTATGCTGGCATTTACATAATTTACTCGTTCCCGTAAAGCTTGGTAAAGTAATCCTTTGAGGGCAGCTACCACCAAAGGCTGACTTTTGTTGGTTGCGAGTTCGCCTTGGAGTCGCACATTTAGGACTTCCACTCGTCCGCCAGCTAGCTGTCCGACTAGATTACCTAGAGTTTCTGCTAGTTGCATGTAGGGTTTGAGTTCTTCCAACACATCAGGGCCGAGTCCGGGAATGTTAACGGCAGAACGCGCTGGTAGTCCCAAAAGTACATCCCGAATTTGTTCGGCGACATCAATAGCTACATTCACTTGCGCTTCCGTGGTGGATGCTCCCAAATGCGGCGTGAGGATGACTTCCTTGCCTAGCGATCGCAATTCCGATTCTCCCAATGGTTCTGACTCAAACACATCCAAGGCCGCACCTGCGATTTTACCAGCTTTGATTGCTGCTGCTAAAGCTGTTTCCTCAATGATGCCACCACGAGCGCAATTGACAATCCGGGCTGTGGGTTTCATCTTTGCCAAGGTTACGGCATTGATTAAATGGGTGGTTTCTGGGGTTTTAGGGATGTGTAAGGTGATATAATCTGCTTGCTGGAAGAGTAAATCCAGATCTACTAATTGACAGCCAATTTGTTCGGCTCGTTCTGTGGAGATAAAGGGGTCATAGGCTAGGAGTTTCATTCCCATTGCCTTAGCCACAGCAGCTACATGGGAGCCAATTTTACCCAAACCGACAATACCGAGAGTTTTCTTGTAGACTTCTGCACCGATAAAGCTATTGCGATCCCATGCACCGCGTTTCACCGAAGCATTAGCATCAGGAATGTGGCGAGACAAAGCCAAAATCATCGCTAGAGCATGTTCAGCAGCAGCGATCGTGTTTCCTTCTGGAGAATTGACTACTACAATTCCTCGGCGTGTGGCGGCAGGAACATCTACATTATCCACACCCACACCAGCACGACCGATAATTTTGAGTTGGGTACCAGCTTCAATAATTTCTTGGGTGACACGCGTACCAGAGCGAATCATCAGCGCGTCGTACTCACCAATAATTTCTATCAGTTCGGCTGGTTTGAGACCTGTTTTGACATCAACAGTAGCAACTTGGGAAAGAATGTCAATTCCAGCTTGGTCAATAGTATCAGATACAAGAACCTTAGACATGATTACTTTATTTAAAGCTACAGGTTTTGCTGCACAAGACTTTTTAGTTTAGTCTTTATCTGTCGCAATTCAGCAAAAATTATCCGTTTTAATATCAACTTAACCTTGAGTTACACTGCGTATCGATGATATCAGAACGTGAGTTGCTTCTGGTGATGTGTACTGCCTCCTAGTATTTGAAGATGAGTGAGTATTTGCACTACCCTCTCGCTAAATATAAAGCATGAATAGCATTAAACCCGATATATTTATTAATAGTTAAAAGTTACCTAAAATTTTCTCAGTTTCAGCAAGTTTGCGGAATGTGCCAGCTTAGTCAGCTCAACTAGTCGAAGCTTTTTGTTTACTTGTTGGAATTAGGTAGAGGTTGTATAGGCTTACTCTTAGCTTTTAGCTTAGGCGATCGCTCTGGTAGATTTCTTAGAGGATGTCTGGCACTTGAAATCGCTATAATTCTGGTGAGCCAAAAAACCAAGTATCATTTGAGTTTTGGGAAAACCAACTATGTTAGAGTACAACTTGCCAAGGTACTTGCCCTCAGCTGAGGAATTACCCGACTCTGATGAAACCCCTGTGGATAATGAACTACAAGAATTGATACCAGGTTTGCTGAAGGCGATACTGCTGATACTCTGGGCAGAACGCATGGACTGGTTCTTTGGGATAGATATGGCTATTTATTATCATCCAGATCTCCCAGCCATTGTTCCAGATGGGTTTTTGAGCTTAGGAGTAGAGCGATTTTATGATGAGCAACTGCGTCCCAGTTATGTGCTTTGGGATGAAAACATTGTACCAATTTTAGTACTAGAAGTAGTTTCCCAAAATTATCGCAAAGAATACAGCGCTAAATTGGATGAATATGCAGCTTTGGGTGTACTTTACTATGTGATTTATTCGCCTCGTCGTCGCCGCAAACTACGATTGGAAGTGCATAAGTTAGTTAATAGTAACTATGAATTGCAGAATGGAAACCCTGTTTGGCTACCAGAAATTGGTTTAGGAATTGGTTGCGAACGGGGAAATTATTCCGGTGTAACGCGGGAATGGATGTATTGGTATGATGAGGCTGGAAAACGGTATCTCACACCAGCAGAACAAATTAAACAAGAAGCACAACGCGCCGAACAACAAGCACAACGCGCCCAAGTTGCAGAACAACGTGTTCAACAGTTGGCGGAACAATTAAGAGCGCTAGGAATAGATCCAGATAATTTCAGTTAGCTAAAATATTTTGTAAGATTTTCAACAAAACCGAAAAATCAGCTTTTTGAAATTTACGTAGTTGTCAAAAGTCTAGTTTTACTACTAAAACTAAAGCTATTACCCAAGAAAAACTACTACTTTTTAGGAATAACGTTCCTGATTCCACTTTTCAGAGAAACAGTATCACCTTTGTAACGAGGAATGATATGAATACTGGCGTGCATAATATTTTGGCCTGCTTCTCGATTAATGTTCATTCCTACATTAAAACCATCGGGTTCAAATTCAGCTTTCAGAATCTCTTGTACCTTATTTATCATAAACCAGCAAGCAGATTGTTCTTTAAATGGTAGTTCAAAATAATTGCTAACATGACGTTTAGGAATAACTAAAACATGTCCTTGACTTAGAGGATAGCCATCAAATATGGCGTAAGCGGTTGCTGATTCGGTTAATAGCTTGAGATTTTTTCGGGGATTACAAAATATACAATGATTAGAGGAATTTTGCTGATGATTATAGTGAATATATTTATAAATCTCCCGATGTTCATCTAAATAAAGTGAATCAAAAGGAAGTTTAACAATACATTGGTAAGTAGGCTTTTGATAAATATAATGTTCGCGAAATCCTTCTTTTTTTATATCCCTTCTTACAGCGTAATAAGCTTTTCCTCCGGCTTTTAATAAGTGCGATACTTGCATAATAATATTAGCTTGTTCTTCAGTAAATAAAACATTTAAAACATAAAAGCAAATTATTGTATCAAATTTATGATGAGGATATTCTGGAAAATAATAAGGGTCATAGCCTGTAATATCACAGCCTTTTTGGCGTAATATTTTTACATCATTACCAAAACCACAACCAAAATCTAGTATTTTGCCTTGCAGCAGGTTTTGATTTAATAAAAACTGTGCCGGAAATGATAGATAACTTCTTTCAATTGCAGTCAAATGGCTGAATTGATTTTTTTGCTGTTTCATGGAATTTTGGTGTAGATGTCCCAAAATTATTATTCCCAGCATTTGTTTAGGTTATGCGATGTCTACGACGGGCTACGCCTACGCATCAGGGTCAACACCTAGCTCACGTAATTTAGCTGCTAATATATCAGCACGTTGCTGTTCCTCTTCAGCCCGTTGGCGTTCCTGTTCTGCTTATTCACTGCTCCAAAAGAGCAAATTTCCTTCTGTATCCCACCACCGCAGCCAATTTGTGGTATTGCAAAGTCTTTCACCATACCAAATTCCCAGAAATAGATCTAACTCAGGAATCCAAAAGCGTCCATTGCTATCTGCTTGCTGCAAAGTATATCGTCCATTTTACAAGCAGCGTACTTCTAAATTGGGTTCGTAGGGGTCGTAGGTTACGTAGGTTGGAACCTTAAGAATTCGTTCGTAAAAATAGAGTTTACCGTAACTCACATCTTGCACCTGGAAGTATGAATGTCAAAACCGCAACTACGTGCAAGGGT
>JAQYWR010000099.1 GCA_029379225.1 Nostoc sp. S4
ACAAAGGTAATTACTCTGTAAAGCGTTTTATATTTAATCATGTCTAGCTACTTAGTCTATTTGTCATATTATTTTTTAAATTGGTATTACTTATTCCCAATTAGCTATTAGCAATTCCCAATTACCAAGAAGACCAACCATATTGTAAATAATTAGCCGAACTTGATATTAAGAGTAAAATCACAATTTAAAGTAGTGCGTTAACGTAGTGTAACGCAGCCTATCAATTATAGGGACGTACTATAATTTTCTACTTTTATTACTCATCAATTTGACCAATGCGACGGATATTCAAAATGTCGCTCATTTTCTTAATTTGAATAAATACTTGCTCTAGTTGAGAGCGATCGCGTATATCTATTCCTAAATCCATCAAGGCAGGTTGACCAATTGCAGTCTTCACCTGGGCATGGCGGACATTGATTCCCTGGTCACTCAACCGCGATAATATATCTTTTAGCACTCCTACGCGGTCAAGTGCTTCAATTTGAATATCCACTGGGTAAGTTTGCAGACGACCGCTGTTTTCGGCTGCTGGATTCCATCTAACTGGTACTAGGCGCTCATATTCGACATTTTCTAGATTATGGCAGCCTTGACGATGAATTGAAATCCCTCTACCTCGCGTCACTACACCAATAATTGCTTCGCCAGGAATTGGGGTACAACACTTAGCTAAATGATACACCAAACCTTCTACTCCAATAATCGGGGAATCTGGAGAGCGGGAGATATTTGGAGGCGCATCTCGCAAAGCTTTTGCTGTAGATGCTGGTTCTTTAGGAAGAAATGGCGGTACAGTTGTAACTGGTTGTTGTGCCTTTACCACTTCTCGCCAACGATTTAGTACTAGATTCAACGTCACTTCGCCGTAACCCAAACCAGCCAGTAAATCTTCCACGCTGTGGTAGTTACACTTTTCAGTGACAATCTGCATTGCATCTGACTTTAAGAGACTATCAAAACCAGTTTTACCAAGTTCCTTTTCTAACAATTCTCGTCCACGGGCGACATTTTCTTCCCGGCGCGATCGCTTGTACCATTGTTTAATTCGATACTTTGCTGCTGAAGTTCTCACAAAATTCAACCAATCCAAACTTGGATGGCAGTTCTTTTGCGTAAGAATCTCCACAATATCGCCATTTTGCAGCCGCGTTGACAAAGGTACCATTCGCCCATTCACCCGCGCCCCTGAACAGTGATTTCCCACTTCCGTGTGAATGCGATAGGCAAAATCTATGCTTGTAGATCCAGGACTTAAAGGCACAACATCCCCCTTAGGGGTGAAGACATAGACATCATCTTCAAATAAATTATCTTTGACGCTATCAAGATATTCTTGGGCGTCTTTGAGATCTGTTTGCCATTCCAGCAGTTGCCGCAGCCAAGTAAACTTATCATCTGTTGCTGTCAAATGGCTAATACTAGAACCTCCTGTTTCTTTATACTTCCAATGAGCAGCAATCCCGTACTCGGCGACATGATGCATTTCTATCGTCCGAATTTGTACTTCCAAAGGACGACCAGTCAAACCAATTACTCCAGTATGCAACGACTGGTAGCGATTAGGTTTTGGCAGTCCAATATAATCTTTAAATCTTCCGGGAATTGGGCGAAAAGCATCATGAACTACTGCCAACGCTCGATAGCATTCTTCATTGGTTTGAACAATAATCCGCAGGGCTGCCAAATCATAAATTTCGTGAAATTCCTTTTGCTGCCGCTGCATTTTTTGGTAAATACTATAAAGATGCTTGGGGCGACCGCTAAGATCTTGGCAGTGAATTCCAGCTTGCTGCAAACGCTCACGTAAAATATCTGTAGATTTGACTAGCTTTTCTTCTCGTGCCGTGCGTTTTTCAGAAACATGCTGCTGAATTTCTCGGAAAGCTTCTGGTTCCAAATATTTAAAAGCCAAATCCTCTAATTCCCACTTAATTCGCCAAATACCCAAGCGATTAGCTAAAGGTGCAAATATATCTCGCGTTTCCTGGGCACTGCGGCGGCGGCTGGCTTCGGACATGTATTGTAAGGTTCGCATATTATGCAAACGGTCTGCCAACTTCACCACAATCACTCGAATATCTTGCGCCATTGCCAAAAACATCCGCCGGAAATTTTCCGCTTGGCTTTCGGTTTTGCTGGTGAAATTGATTTTAGAAAGCTTGGTGACACCTTCCACCAATCGACGCACTTCTGGACCGAAGTGTTCTTCGATTTCCTCAATAGTAACTTCTGTATCTTCAACTACATCATGAAGAAATCCAGCTGCTATCATAGCAGGACTACCTCCCAAGTCCCGCAGCAATCCAGCCACAGCAATGGGATGAGCAATGTATGGTTCTCCTGATTTGCGGTATTGACCTTGATGCAGTTGGTAAGCAAATTCAAATGCTCGACCAATTAAGACTGCATCATTATACCTGCGGTCATCTTCCGCTTGGCCGCTAGTTGTAGATGACTCCTTCAAACATTTCTTTAACCATTCCGGAATGGCAAGATCGACTGATGAATTAATAGCTATGCTGCTCATACAATTGGGTCTTAAGGGACTCGGTAGATAAATTAGAGATAGACAAAACTGGCAGCATCACCATCAGAAGATGCTATTGCCACCAGATGGGTGGAAAAACAGTGTCGGGATGGTTCTGCAATTGGCGACGGTAGTCATCCAATGTAAGTTTCAAGGATTGTAAACTTAAAAATCGATTGATTGCAAACAAAGCCTCAAATTGTGATTTGAGGCTTTTAGTGCCGATCGGGGGTTAAGAAAGTTTATTGTATAAGAAAAATTAGTTGACATTAATATTATCTTAACTAGCACTGGATGTCTTTATACCGTGAGAAATATCAGGCACTAGTAACCTTACTAGAGCAATTACGCTCCGATGCCACAACTACCCAAATAGATATACCCGAACTGCGGCGGCGTGTAGCCTCCTTGAAGCAACTGTTTGCCAAGGAAATTGTGCCTTTGGCGGATCGAGACTCGCGAGTGCAATCTTATCAAACGGAGATGAGCAAGCAACTGCGCTTGTTGGAAATAGATGTGATGTTTTTCCAAGGAGCGCGACAGGCATCTACTATAGAAACGAGACTGCAAACGATTAGCGATCGCTTGACAACTCTCATCCAATACTGTAAAGCCATTTTGCAACCAGAAGCGGAGGGAGAAAAATAACAATTGTTCACCTTTTTCTCTAATTAGTACATCATCTCATCTAGGACGATTCGTGAAAAGTTATTTTGGCAACAAGTTGGAAATGGGCATTGGTAGTGTTGACTGTTGAGACCCAGTTGCTTCTCCTAACAAAGACGCTGTGCGAACAACGGGGAACCCCCGCAACGCACTGGCTCCGGTTGACTGTTGACTGTTAAGTATGAAGTTATTATTCGCCCCTCTGCTCCTCTGCCCCTCTGCTCCTTTGCCCCCCTGCCTCTGTGTCCTCATCTCCCTCATCCCCAATCCCCACTCCCTTCATGAGAAGATTCATCGTGCGGCGCATGTAGGCTTCTACCGGCTCGCTGGTGGGTTTGAAAATCAGTGCATAATACAGTGACCCACTCATCAGGTCGATAATTAGGTCTATATCAGCCTCGTTGTGAATTTCCCCTCTAGATTTGGCACGCTCAAGTACTTTAGCAAAGGCTTCCCGTCGGAGTTTTGTATATTTTGTCCAGTAAACTTTGGCAAACTCAGGATTGCTAGATGCTGTGCTGATAATCAATGCGAGTGTTTGACGACCAAGGGGACTATCTATTTTTTTGGTAGCATTTTTGATGACGATATCCATGTCTCCCCAAAAGCTGCCAGTATCGGGGATCGCTGAATCATCTCTAAGACTTTCTATCGCATCTGCAACTAGTTCTTCTTTGGAAGTGTAACGCCGATAAATGGTGGTTTTACCAACCCCAGCACGAGCAGCGATCGCTTCTATACTCATGCTTTGATATCCCACCTCTGCAAGCAAGTCTAAGCTCGCTTGCAAAATAGCTTGGTCGGCGTGGATGCTACGCGGGCGTCCAGAGGAACTGTTGATTTGGTTACTCATAAAAATATCATCCCCAAGCAATATTATCTTGACAATTCACTTCTAGCTTTAGGCACACAACATAAGTAGGTCGGCGTAAATAATTATCGTTGGGATAAGGCAGGAAGCAGGATAGCGCAGCATCATTATTTCAAGCCCTCCCCAACTTCCGTGGGGTCTTTAATGCGTGAATTTTGAATTTTGAATTCCCCCGAAGGGGGTTGACCATCCATCTTTAGTATCAGTATTTCTGTTGCTTTTTATGCAAGCCTCCCTTGACCGTTCTAATATGATACGCTACGGTAGCGTATGTATAGGATATCTCATTTTTGCTTTGGGGATTGCTCTGACAATCTGTGAAATACTACTTGTACTAATAATGGCTACTAATATTAAAAATTCTACTTTTGACCAATTCGGTTATGTCCAGGGACCTTTAAAGTGGGCGATCGCTTTTACAGCTGCCCTTGGTGCCATGTTAGAAGTAATTGACACCAGTATTGTCAACGTTGCCTTAACCGATATCCAAGCCAGTCTAGGTGCAACTGTCACTGAAGTGGGTTGGGTGGTGACTGGATATGCAATTGCTAACGTTGTTTTAATTCCCTTATCTGCATGGCTAGGAGATTACTTTGGGCGAAAAACTTACTTTATCTTCTCCTTGATTGGCTTTACCATTGCCTCAGTTTTATGCGGGTTAGCATTCAATTTACCGATGCTGGTGATTTCTCGAATTCTTCAAGGTTTATGTGGTGGCGGGTTGCTAGCTAAAGCCCAAGCAATTTTGTTCGAGACTTTTCCACCTGCAGAACAGGGTTTAGCTCAAGCAGTTTTTGGGGTGGGTGTAATTGCTGGGCCAGCCATTGGCCCAACCTTAGGCGGATTTTTGGTAGATGGTTTGGGCTGGCGCTGGATTTTCTTTGTTAATATTCCCTTCGGGATTGTTGCAGTGACGATGTCTTTAGTATTTTTACCGAAAGACAAAGACAAGAGCCAAACACAAAGCAAAGCCGTCGATTGGTTTGGAATTGGGTTTTTGGTGATTGCGATCGGTTGTATGCAAACTCTGTTAGAGGAAGGAGAGAAGGATGACTGGTTTTCCTCAGATTTTATCACTAGCTTGGCTGTGGCTAGCGCCATCGGATTGGGATTATTTATTTGGCAGGAATTGAGAATAGCTCATCCTGCGGTTGATTTGAGAGTTTTGCATCATCGTTCTTTAGCTGCTGGAAGTGTTTTATCAGCATTGGTGGGGATGGGGCTTTATGGCACGCTCTTTGCCGTACCGATATTTGCTCAGAGTATTCTGCACTTTACAGCAACGCAGACAGGACTATTGTTAGCGCCTGGTGCTTTGGCATCTGCGATCGTCATGGTTCTGTTAGGCAAACTCTCTAGTATCATCGATGCCAGAATATTAATTTCAATGGGCGCTGTCGGGTCGTCTGGAGTCATGTTTCAACTAGCAGCAATTACCCCACAAACGGGCACAGATGACTTATTTTGGCCATTGGTATGGCGTGGGGCTTTTACTGTATTGATGTTTCTTCCGTTAAGTCTGGCAACTTTAGGCCCGCTACCCAAGCAAGATATTTCGGCTGGCTCCGGGTTCTATAACCTTACCCGACAACTAGGTGGTAGCATCGGCATTGCCCTACTTACGACTCTCCTGGACCGACGAGAAGCTTTTCATCGAGCCATCCTGGTAACAAAACTGACTCCTTATGACCCAGAAACCAATCAGCGCCTTGACGTACTCAATGGGGTATTCCAAAGCCAAGGTATGGATGCAACAACAGCTCAACAACAAGCACTAGCTTTATTAAGTCAAATAGTAGATACCCAAGCTGCTGTTTTGTCTTACGCAGATTGTTTTCGAGTGGTAGGTATTGCCTTCCTTTGCTCATTACCTCTGTTATTATTCTTGGGCAAAGGCGGCGCAGGAGCAAAAGCCCCAATAGGCCATTAGTACTAACCAGCAGACCTGTAAAAAAAATCTAAAAACCCTACTCAGTTTTGAGCAGGGTTATGTAAAGTTTTGTTATTAAAATTAGAATTTTTTATTTTAGAAAAGGTTCACGATCGCGATCACACTAACGCTGGTCAACGCGATTAAAGCGCCCATAATTATAGATTCACTTAATGGATTGCGGAATTTTGAATTATTCATTTAAGTAAAATCCTTTTGGTTAACTGTTTCTTAACCATATCAAAATCGGTATATATATCCATAAAAAACCTGTAAAACTTAAATTACCGTAAATTTTCTTCATAAAAACTAGAGTTTTTACTTATCAAATGCTTAATAGTGGCATTGGGCACATGGACAAGCCTGTAAAAGAAGAATAACTCCTAACTCTTAACCGTAGCCAACAGGAGTATCTTTGGCGAAGTTCCTCATTTCCCAAAGGGTAGTAATTTCCGAATACTACAATTACCCGATCTCCTAGCGGAATACGCGCCTTTATGCAGTAAAATAAATCTTAATCAAGGTAGAAATTATTTCAACAGAAAATTACCATGACAGTTTCCACAGCTAAAAACGAAACGATCGCTTTTGACTTAGAAAAATTAAACCAAGAATTTGAAACTGCCACCCCCAAACAAATCTTGGCATGGTCTGTAGAAAATATCCCCACAGGACTGGTGCAAACCAGCGCCTTTAATGTGGATGATATGATAATTACCCATATTCTTTACAGCGAACTCAAGTTTCCGGTTCCTGTAATATTTCTCGATACGCTCTACCACTTTGACGAAACCCTAGAATTAGTTGCTAAAGCTAAACAAATATACAATTTGGATCTAAAAACTTATAAAACTCCAGACGTAGATAGCCCCGAAGCTTTTGAAGCCAAATATGGCGATGCACTCTGGGACAAGGATATTCTTAAATTTCACGAAATTACTAAAATTGAACCACTGCTGCGGGGTTTAGACGAACTCAACAGCGTCGCTTGGATCACTGGACGCCGCCGCGACCAAGCCGTAACCCGTGCTAATATGCCCATATTTGAATTGGACGGCAAGAATCGTTTGAAAGTAAATCCCATCGCTACCTGGACACGCAAAGACAGCTGGCTTTACGTGGCTGAACATGGAGTCATCTACAACCCCTTACATGACCAAGGTTATCCCAGCATCGGCGATAAACCCATCACCACTAAAGTAGCAGATGGCGAAGACGAACGCGCCGGACGCTGGCGGGGAAGTAATAAAACAGAATGTGGAATTCATATTTAGTCATTTGTCATTTGTCATTTGTCATTAGTATTAGACAGAGAGATAAGTCTGAGATTAGGCTTTGTAAGATTAGAACTTCAAAGACAAATGACTAAAGACAAAGGACAAATAACGATCAAAATCCTCCACCTTTCTGACATCCATATGGGAAGCGGGTTTTCCCACGGACGAATTAATCCCGCAACTGGGCTAAATACACGATTGGAGGATTTTGTCAATACATTATCTCGATGTATTGACCGAGCGATCGCAGATCCTGTGGATCTAGTGATATTTGGTGGCGATGCTTTCCCAGATGCAACACCACCACCTTATGTACAACAAGCTTTTGCTAACCAGTTCCGCCGTTTGGTAGATGCTAATATTCCTACAGTGCTATTAGTCGGTAATCACGATCAACATTCCCAGGGACTAGGAGGAGCGAGTTTATGTATTTACCGCACTTTAGGAGTGCCTGGTTTTGTCGTTGGTGATACATTGACTACTCATTGCATCGAAACCCGCAATGGCAAAGTGCAAGTAATTACCCTTCCTTGGCTGACTCGTTCGACGTTGATGACTCGCCAAGAAACTGAGGGTTTGTCTTTGGCGGAAGTCAACCAACTGTTAACCGAACGCTTGCAAGTTGTTCTAGAAGGCGAAATTCGCCGTCTTGACCCCGATGTACCAACTGTGCTTTTGGCTCACTTGATGGCTGACAATGCTACCTTGGGAGCAGAACGCTACTTAGCAGTGGGTAAAGGCTTTACTCTACCACTATCTTTATTGACGCGACCTTGTTTTGATTATGTAGCCTTAGGACATGTCCATCGTCATCAAAATTTGAATAAATCTAATAACCCGCCAGTGATTTATCCAGGGAGTATTGAGCGGGTAGATTTTAGTGAAGAAAAAGAAGACAAAGGCTATGTAATGATTGAACTGGAGCGGGGAAAAGCAGAGTGGGAATTTTGTCCGTTACTAGTTCGGGATTTTTGCACAATTGAGGTGGATATCTCCAAAGCAGACGATCCTCAAGCGGTATTAATCAAGGCGATCGCCAAGTATGATATTGAAGATGCTGTAGTGCGGCTAATTTATAAACTCCGCTCTGAGCAGATGGATTTAATTGAAAGTTCCTCTCTAAATGCTGCTTTGAGTCCAGCTCATACTTACACCATACAAGCAGAATTAGTGAGTCAATTAGCCAGGCCTCGAATTCCGGAATTGAGTGCTAGTAGTAGCATTGACCCGATGGAAGCCTTGAAAACTTACTTGAACAATCGGGAAGACCTCAAAGACATTGCAGGATCAATGCTAGAAGCTGCACAAAAGTTGCTAGCAGATGATGTGGAAGTCTGGCTAAAAGCAACAACAAATGAATAAACTTTACACTTTTTACGTGAGTTCGACGAACAATAAATCTATTTTGCGATTAGTTTTGTGAATAATGGCAGTTAATGTTTTGGTCTTCAAACTAAAATAGCGATCGCACTTGTATTTTTAGTTTAGCTTTTAGGAGCGATCGCTTTACTTCTTGCTAATAGTATTTTTCTGAGCGTAGTTCAGATTTTTTTGATATTCTCTGATTTTTTGTTGGGCTACTGGATAATTTGGATTAGAAAATGACACATTTTTCATAAGTGCGATCGCTCCTTGCCATTCACTGACAACTGTCTTCCATTCATCTGAAGATTTTGCTGATTGAGTGAGGTTAGCTGCATTGATTGCTTTATTTACCGCCTCTCGGAATGTATCAGTTTGGGGTGTAATTGCTGTTGCCAATGGAGTTGGTAATAAATTTTGAGAGGGTAGATAAATTTCTGATTTTTCTTTGATTATAATGGTTGCCAATAAATATGTTACCAGCCCAACTAAAAAAATTAAAATAATTCTTAAAAGTTGATTGTTGATTTTTTTAACTGATTTCCAATCCGTTTGAGATATTGACAATACAGGAAATTGCTGTTTTTTCCCTTTTTTGATTTGAGTTAGACCCATATCACCACGCAGTTTATCGACTTCTAAGTCTGTACGCTCGACACTGTATTTTTGATTTTTTTGTAAGGATTCAGGTCTAATATTGAGGAAGTAAAGAAGGGCGAGACAGAGAATT
>JAQYWR010000061.1 GCA_029379225.1 Nostoc sp. S4
CCTTTTGTACGTAGTTGTGGTTTTGACATTCATTTTTCCAGGTGCAAGATATGAGAAATAGCGCAAAAGCCGAAAATACAATTGTTTTGACACTTCGACTTCGCTGAGTGTAAACTTTTGACTTAAGAGCAGGGGCTGACCAATGATAACCTTCTCTCACTTAATACTGCTAATCTTCCATTCATCTCGATGCATCAGAACTGGTAGCAGCTTGCTTAAAGAGCGATGAATTATTAGGTAAATCAAACTGCTTAAAGTCAACAGTATGACATTTAAAATCGTCCCGTATGCGTTAATATACCACCAAAATACTTTGAGTTGTGTTGTACCTAGTTGTATAAACTTGGGTAAATCGCTTAGATTGACGCTATTAGAATTGTGAAAAGATACTGCTGTGTTTTTTTGGGCAATTGTCATTTTAATTACTCATGCATTTACTAACACTGAGGTATTTAATTAAAATACGGTAAAACTATCGACTTAGTGATATATATGTAATATCTCATAGCTTGATGCAAGAAGCAAGTAACGAGAGTGGAAGATTGGATATTAGTATTGAAAATTAGGTATTTAAAAAATTAGTATGTCACGGTGTCAATAGCGCAAAGTGTGTAGACGCTTCTGCGGCTTCCAGCAGGGTGCGGCGGTCCCTACCGTAGACGCTTTGGGGTGAGGGGGTCGCAGTCTTGGACGCCACATCCTCCAGTTGTGGAAACCCCAAGACCGGAGTGGCTCGGCTTCCTGTCGATTGCGACCCCCCGGGAGGGCTTGCCGGAGGCATCGGAACTTTGCAAGACGAGCAAGGATTTAAAATCTCTAAAAAGCCCTTTCCATAATATTTTTGACTTCACGGTGGTACTTAGTACACCACCGCAAAAATAAACTAACCACTTGAAATGTCTAAAACCCTTATGCAACGGTAATTATGAAAAATACATAGCTTGCTTCTCGCGCCCAGGTAAGTATTACCAATTTTGCCAAGCGCTATTAGTCCTCAGTCCCAAGTCTCCAATCCCCGTCAAAATGGCTAATCAAATTTGGTTATCACAGTTAGAAAAACATCGAGCGATCGCAGTTATCCGCGCTCCTGAAATCGAATTGGGACGGCAAATGGCGATGGCTGTAGCATCTGGGGGAATGCAGCTAATTGAGATTACCTGGAATAGCGA
The DNA here is from genome assembly GCA_029379225.1 of Nostoc sp. S4. Classification (GTDB taxonomy): domain Bacteria; phylum Cyanobacteriota; class Cyanobacteriia; order Cyanobacteriales; family Nostocaceae; genus Nostoc. The sequence goes on from JAQYWR010000061.1 coordinate 1,170, forward strand.
TCGTGCTGGGGAATTAATTGGTCAATTACGTTCGGAATTACCAGGCTGTACTATTGGCACTGGTACGCTGTTCAATGTGGAGCAGCTACAACAAGCGATCGCTTGTGGAGCGCAATTTCTCTTCACACCCCATGTTGACTTTGCAATGATTCAAGCAGCACAAGAAAAGCATGTGCCCATTGTTCCAGGAGGGCTGACTCCCACAGAAATTGTTACCGCTTGGAGTCAAGGTGCTAGTTGTGTAAAAGTATTTCCCGTGCAAGCGGTGGGTGGGGCTGATTATATTAAAAGTTTACAGGGGCCGCTGGGCAAGATTCCCTTAATTCCTACTGGCGGCGTCACCCTAGAAAATGCTAAAGAATTTTTAGAAGCAGGAGCGATCGCTGTGGGTTTGAGCAGTGAATTATTTCCGAAAAAGCTGATTCGTGAGGGAAATTGGCAGGCGATCGCATTAGGGGCAAGAAAGCTGATTCAACAATTAGGTTAACTTAGAATCAAATCATCAAAAATTCACGTCTATTAAAGTAATAGATATGGAAAAGGTGAAAACCGATAACGTTCGGAAGATAGATAATTAGAGTGTGAGTGTATCTAGTATGAAAAGACTGATTTATCCTGACTGGGTGCGTCATTTAAAAATACTCTTCGTTGGTACAGCATTGTCTTTAAGTGTTTTTACTACTACTGGAACGAGTGAAGTTTGGGCAAATTCTAAAAATCAAATGATTGCACAAACAATCCAGACATTACAACAATCGGATAAGCGCTGGATTCAAATCAATCTTTCCAAGCAACGATTAATAGCTTGGGAAGGTGACAGAGTTGTTTATGGAAGTGCCATTTCTTCTGGTAAGAAATCCACTCCTACCCTTGTTGGTACCTTTAAGATTCAATCCAAATTCAAAACCACACGAATGCGAGGAGAAAACTACGACGTTCCGAACGTTCCTTATGCAATGTTTTACCAAGGGAGCTACGGTATTCACGGAGCTTACTGGCATAAGAAATTTGGCACTCCAGTTAGCCACGGCTGCATAAATCTTGCACCCAAACATGCTAAATGGCTATTCCAATGGGCATCAGTAGGAACACCAGTAGTTATCCATAAATAGTAAGTAAACCAGCCAAAAGCCAATTTTGACAAAATTATAAATAACTACAAATCAAGATAATTGAGAGATTCCCAGCATAAAATATTGCTAGGAATCTCCGGAATCGAAATTACTCAACTTTAAGTAAAATATAGAGTAGGCTATAGATTTGAAATTTTGGCTCAAAAATATTTTCTAAAAGTATCCAAAATACTATCTATTTCATTTTAGTATGCTACGATTTTCCTAAAATGAATAAGCGTAAATCTGACAAGTTTTATATTAAATCGTCAATGCAAATATTAAATTGGGGAAAGTTTGCATTGGTGTAATCAAATTACAGATTTTTTTGCCAAAGTTGTTATTGGTCATTAGTCATTATTGAATAACAAAGGACAAATGACAAATAACAAAGGACAAATCTGCAATATCAACGGATAAATTGCGTAAATCCTCTACAGTCAGCTAGAAGTTTTTCTAGAAATTTGTAGTGTTCTAGAAAATTACTTCACTTGATGATTTTTACGTAGTTTAGAAGGTGAGGCATAATGCAAACCTGGATTCGCAGTGGTGAAATTCGTTCTTCAAAAACTTTTTGTACAGGTGTGGCATTAATGGTAGCGACTTTATTTTCTTGGTCACCGCCGTTAGCAAGTACCCCTAACTCTACTACAGCCAAAGCCACATCGGTCGCTGAAAACAGCATCACTGTATCTAGTATCAGCCAATCCCAACCTCGCTGGATTGAAATAGACTTATCAGAACAACGCTTACGTGGATGGGAGAGTAATAAACTCGTTTATTCATACCGAATTTCCACAGGCAAGCGATCGACTCCTACACCCATAGGTAGATTTCGGATTAACTCTAAGTATCGTACTCACCGGATGCGAGGCAGAGGCTACGATATTCCTGACGTTCCTTACACAATGTATTTCTACAGAGGCTACGCTATCCACGGTGCCTACTGGCATAATCGTTTTGGGACTCCAATCAGCCACGGTTGCGTAAATTTACCTGTTAAGCAAGCTCGTAATCTTTACAACTGGGCTGCAACGGGAACTTTAGTAGTGGTGCATAGATAATACCATTTTGGATTGTCGAAGAGTTAGTCATAATCGCTTTTGGCAATCCAGTTTAATCTGTGCCAATCAAAGCGATCGTTTTGCTCAGGCGACAGTACACATGAGGATTTAGGAGCTAGTCATCAGTTATCAGTCATTAGACCTCTTGGATAAATATTTTTTATATCACGCTCCAGGCGCAGCGGAAAGTCTGAGTGCCGGCTTCCGGCAATCAGAACTTTCCAAGACAGAGGCGCTCCACAATAGAATGCAAGGAAGGACTTTTGCAAGAGGTCTATTAATTTATTTCTTGGAGTTATCTTACAACCAATTGCCAATCAACACATAAGGAGACCAAAAGCTTGGTGCCTTGTAGTTAGGATGTTGCAGCAGTTTTAGCTGGGCGCGGTGGACTGCTTCGGCTTTAGTGATTTTGCCACTTTTGAGTTCTTGATAGAAAGTACTTACAAACATTGCCGTTGACTTATCATCAATTTGCCAGAGAGAGGCGATGGTACTGCGTGCGCCGGCTCGAACAGCTGCTCCTGCTAAACCGAGTGCAGCGCGGCTGTCTCCTGTTGCTGTCTGGCAAGCACTTAAGACTAATAGCTCTACTATACTTTTACTTTGACTGCGGAAGAGAGTATCGAAATCTTTGACGTTAATCTGACCATCAAAATCCAAAATAAAAGTATCCTCAAGGCGAGAACTAAACTGACCGTGGGTTGCCAAATGTACAATGTTGAATGAAGTCGCAGCAATTTCATTCTCTAAATTTTTTTTCTTAAAATCCCCATCCAGCAAACTTGTTGTTGAAACTCCCGCTTTGCTAATACCGTCGAATTCAAATTTTATCCCAAGTAATGGAGGAAACTTGAATCCTGGCGGGGGTTGAGTCAATCCTGCGGTGAGAGCTACTAATTTCTGTTTCACCAGCGGTTTTGGGTCTAGGAGTTGCAGACCGACACTTAGACCAATTGCATATTTCTCTACTAAGTATTGGTTGCCATCGTAGAGAGCAGACATTGGTATATTACGTAATACGCCATCAAGAACAAATACTAGGGTATTAACTTTATTTTGTTGCAATTGCAACTCAATAGGCTTGAGTAGCCAGCCATAAACTTCTTCTGACTGAGTTTTAACAATTTTGGTGGCAGTGGGATTAACAAGATTTTTTCGCAGTTTTAATAAGAGTTTTTCTACTTCTGATTGGGAAATTTTAGTACTGTAATTTTGCAGGGGTTGTTTGGGAATTTTGACAATTACCTGGAGTTCTTGCGGAAGAATAATTGGATAGACAATGGCAGCGCTAGAAGTATCTTGGTCTACCACTTTATCTAGGACTACTCTTTGACCTTGCAGACAAGCTTCGCGAAAGAAGTCATCCAATTCTGCTAGTTGGAGTGCTTCGATGCGCTCGCGCGCTTTTTCTAATATTTTCTCATCTGCTTTTCCTTGTTGAGATTGCAGCAATAATTCTACTGACTGTCGGTAAACGGGTTCCACGCTATCCCGAAAGTTGAATTGCACATCTTGATTAACTATGTCGTTACTTACTATTAAATCTTTACGCAAAGGCTGGAGAGTTTCTACAGCTGCATCATAAGCGGCGATCGCACCATTAATATCTTTTTGTGCCCGGAGTAATCTACCTAACTGCCACTCTAATGTATACGTAATTTCTGGTGCATTGCTACTCTGTGCCAAAGCTAATCCTTGCAGAGTTAGGTCTTTTGCCTCCGACCACCGTCCACTTTCTTCGTACAAACCACCTAAACTTTTAAAGGCATAGGCTTCTGCTCGCTTATCACTTAAGGTGTGGGATTGCTCGATAGCATTGGCGAGTAATACTGCTGAGTGTCCAGTGCTAAGTGAGGAGGAAGAATTTTTAATTAATATATGGGAATTATTATTGTGGACTTTTGCTAAGTTTTGTGCATAGTTAATCCGGGCATAGATGCTAGCACGGCTGAGGGGGAGTTGGTCGAGTTGAGGTTCAATGGATGGTAAAAGAGTTTGAACCTCTGTCCATTGTTTGTCTTCGATGAGTAAGCTCAAGATATTGAGTTGCGCTTGGACTATTGTTAAGGGTGAGGGAGAAGTTACAACTGTTTGTTGATAGTAAGCGATCGCATTTGTCTTATCTTGTCGTTTACGAGCATTATTCCCTAAACTGAACAGACTTGCGGCAATATCTACACTTGATTGCATGTTTCGAGCAATTGTTAAACTTTCTTCTAAGACTTGGCGTGACTTTTTCAAATCGCCCACTACCAAAAGTGCATCACCAAGCGATCGCAAACTCATTGTCTTTTCTTTAGAATCTCGTTGAGATTTTAACGTCTGACTAACTTTCTCAAGTATTTTGATTGCACGAGGGTAAAATCCTTGAGCTTGCCACGCTTGTGCTTGATTGATCAGCGATCGCACTACACCATTTCGATCGTCTACTTGTTTATAAACTTCTTCCGTCTTTTCCCAAGTTGCTAAAGCTGCCTCAGCCCGTCCCATTGATAGTTGTAGACTACCTTGAATATTCAGCGATTGGGCCAATATTAGCAGAATTTTTTTATCCTCTCCTTTGAGCAAATTTAAGCTTTCTGTAATTGCCTGCTGCGCCTGATTCCATTCACCAAGCTGCTGATAAGTCAGGGAAAGATTACTCAATGTCTCTGCTAATTTCAGATTATCTCCTTGCTGCCGATATACCTGGATAGCTTGTTGCAACACTTTTACTGCTTGGACAAAGTTTCTAGCATCGTATAAAAATTTGCCTTGTTGTACTAGGGAAGCGGCATCAGTAGCTACAATTGGCGACGTAGTAGTGTTAATTGGCAGTTGGGTTGAAGAATTGATTGAGCTAGGAACTTTTGCCAGCACAGGTGAATTGAGAATACATAGCAAACCCATTAGGAAGTAGAAGGACAAACGTATTACTTTTTGCCTTTGAACTTTTAGAAAATTTGCGCCAAAAATCCTAGTTTTTTTAATCACGGGCATGGCAAAAGATGGGTAACAAATATGACCTAGAAGATTAACTGTAAGTGCTTGGACTACCAGGGTAATGTTACCATTTGCATTCATTACCTATTCCTAAGCTTTTACAATCTTATTTATCAGGACTTGGTAATAGTTTTATTCTTTTTAAGCTATTTTTATCTAAGTCTCAGTTTTAGTGAAGTTTTTCACCTACTTAATTATTATGTTCACTAGTATGTTTTCAGACCACTAAGCTTTCTCAGTTTAGTTGCCCAAGCAGCCTTTTTTTCATTAAATAAAATGCACGAAAGTAAATTTTTGTCATCAATCAATGGTATATTTATTGATAATAATTATATAAATTTATATCAGTCCTAAATTATTTGCTAAGAATAAATCCCGGACTTCTTAAAGAAGTCCGGGGTCTGAGCTTTTCAATTTTCACAAATCAAATAGGAATCGTATATATAACTTAGGTATCTGTTTTGAGTTATCGTTTATTCATTCGCCACTGACACAGAATTCAATTGTATGTTCTCGCGACTGACGCATGTATTCTGTTTTAGGGACTAACAAATAAAAAAGACTGACATGGTTTTCACGTCAGTTTCTTTAACTTTGGGATCGTTAGCAGACTAACACCTCCTGCTGTTTATTCATAACAAGCCCTCCGACTGGGCGAATTTACGCAAACGCGGTAGACATTGGCGCTGATAAAAACTGCTCAAAGTCGGAATTGACAGTCCAAATTCCTCAGACAACTCTCTCCAGCTAACTTCTGGGGGTAGGCGTTTGAGAATTAACACCTGACAATTTACGTCTGAACGCCCTTTGATGCAAGTACTGCGGAGTTCTCCATCAGAGTCCGTCCTGACCCAACTCTCCAAGTCTTCCAGAATTGGAGGTGCTTCCGGGTTAGCCGGGAGGTTATCTACAGGATCGATAGTTTCAGTTGTTCCACCGGATGTGGACTGACGAACCCTAAGAGGGACTGTTATCGCTTGTTCGCGGTTTTGGTTGAGGTAAAAGTCTTGTAGCCTCCGTTTTAGATAAGCATTCAGCCAGGTGATCACAGTACCATAAGCAGGGTCATATATTTGACCTGTCAAACCTTCACAAACATTACGGCAGAAATACAACCAAGTTTGTTGTAGTGCGTCTTGATAATAGGGAGTACTATCTCTCCAGAGTCTACTTGCTGTCAAACGAATAATTTGCGTGAGCAGCTTCTGACGCTGAGGGCTTCCGGGTGGGTATCCACAGGCTTCAGTAACTAAGCGGCGTAGCTGTTCATCGAATTGAACCATGACAATCTTGAGGAACAAAGCAAGAATATCTTAGTATTGCGTATAACAACGCCTTAGAAAATTACCTTTCGTCACGATATGGGGCATGGGGCATTGCGACTGTTATAGCAGGAGGCAGCTATGTTGGAGGCAGTTCTTGCTGGAGGCAGGAAGTAGAACTATTACTATTCCTAGCATTCACGCTTGTCATTTTGTCCTAAAGGGTGTGACTACAGCTATGGCTGTTGAGTGTTGATTGAGGACTTATTGTTCTCCCTATCTGCCGTTAATACAATCCCACCCAAGACAGGAAATTTTCCCACCAAGAAAATCTCAGATTACCTACGCTCAGTTTCATTTTGTTACGAATGTCTTGGATATTCCAGTTGGTTAGTTTAGCTAGAGTTTGGGCTTCTTGTTCAAAACGCTTGGGTAAAGAACGCTTATATTCTCTACCCGCCTGACACTTGAGTTCTCCTTGGAAGGGATGTTGTAAAACATAACGCCCTTGAAAAGAATCACGATTACCAGTTTGTTGGAATATCAGGTCTTCGGGGAATTTGTCGCGAGTGTAACGGACATGCAAGCGGGAGATGAAGACATTACTTCTAGGAACGGGACGACGAAAGTTCGAGGATACTGGTACATCACTTGCAGAATTATCATCTAGCCAAAATACGCCTGCTTCCTTGAGTTCCTCTGAGCTTAGGGGATCGGCAGAACAGGGATCGCAATTACTCATATCCCAAGCGTATTCCAAAAAACCAACTTTCTTGTCTTCTTTGGTGTACGCAGTTTGAAACATAGATTTGTAAAATTCACCAAATTCATCTTTGACAAATAAGGGAATGTTGGCATCAGAAGGAATTTTTACTGTGCGGTAATTAGTGATTTCTGCCTGTCCTTCAGGCGAGAGGATGTAAACAATTAAATCCTGCTCTGTTGTGGCATTGATCATGCCCAAACGAATTGGCAGCATGAATCTAGGTGACTGGTAAGAAATTTGTAGCGGACGAAGGAACTGGTAGCCAGATTTCTCGAATTTATCTAAGTTGACTTTGGCAACAAAGAATTTCATTGAAGAGCGGACGTAGGGTTTAAGTAACTGTTTCGCCCCTCTAGGAATTTTATAGCCATTCCGTTGCAGCCAAGTTTCTAGTCCGCCAGATTCTTTAGCACTGAGAATCACGATGTCGTATTCACCGACGTTGAAACGCGCTTCAATTGTGACACCCAAACTAGCATCACTTCTAGCACGTGCTGACTCATTGCTTCCTGCTGGTGCTGGTGCTGCTAGTGGTCGGTCATATTCGTAAACTGGGGCACAAGGATCTGAGTCAAAATATTCAACCAATCGCGGCGCACTAAAAGCATCCAAACGTTCGATAATTTTGGGTTCAGCCACGCGGACTTGCTCTTTTTGCAACACCGTTGGCACGGGCACCACGATCGCAAAATCTTTGACTTCGCCTTGAAAATCGTTTGCCATCGTTAGCACAGTACGATCGCCATCCCGCGCGATCGCCACCTGAGAAGCTTTGTTATACAATTTTGTATCAGCTTTGGCTACATAAAATCCACAAAATGCCCAAGCTGCGGGTGCAAACCATAAAACAGCTACAATTGCCAATAATAATGGCGTCAAAAGTCGAAAAAATTTCATTTTATACCTCTGTATTTTTAAGTTAAGAGACGCGATTAGTCGCATCTGTACAAGATTTAAGAGTTAGGAATGGTGGGGTAAAATTCTCTCCCCATCTCCCCATCTCCCCATCTCCCTCATCTCCCTCATCCCCTGTTTGCCAAGAAAATCTTGGGGCTAACCAAAGGACATCTAGCAAAATGGTCACTGGTGCAAGGATAAACAGTGCCCAGAAAACTGCCGTAGAAATAAAGAAATAATTCCGCAAGATAAAAGTTAATCCAGCGATGCAGATTGCCCAAACTACACGCGCAATTCGGGAATTGGGAATCGATCGCGGATCGGTGATCATAAATAGAGCGAATAGCAGCAATGAGCCGCTCATTAATCGGTGCCAGTAAACATCCCAAGTCCAACCCAGCCAGAGATTGCGAATCGCCTCTAGGAGAGAGTACGCACCTAAAAAAGCTGCTGTGGTGTCCCAGCGACCAATTCGTTGCAAAACCATACCGCCAGTGCCAGCAAATACTAGCCCATACCACCACTCTTCACCCCACTGTCCTGGTGAAACCCAAGCGTCGCAAGTGAGAATCAAGGCACAAATGATGCCAAAATTACCCGGATTAAAGAAATGCTTATCGCCGACTCGAAAGATAAATTTGCTGGCGATCGCACTTGCTGCGGCGATTACCATTGTTGTCCAATGGTCAGCTCGCAACAATAGGCTCAGTCCCAAAGAAGTGATTAAAGCACTGCGAAGATTTGGGTTTTGTCCTGTGTTGTTTGCAAATGACCAATGACTAATAACAAATGACAATATTAATTGAGTTGAAAGACTTGTGCCAATCGCTACTGCAATCAACTCTGGTCGCAGTGTCCAGTCTCGCGTACCGATTCCCAAGACTAGGAACAAGCCCAAAAACAGAATTTGGTAGTCTCGTATATCTTTGAGCAACATTATCTATTAATTCAGGGATTACCCGGAGATTTCTCACCAATTTAGACGACTATTAGCTCAAATTCTGTTGCTGTTACAGATTTTGTTACAAAATAGAGCAGTAAGCCTAGTACAACACAGCATAAATCCACCTAGCATCCCAATTAATGAGACAAAGCAAGCTAAACCTCTTGTCTTAAACGTAGGCAAATTAGTTAGGGAAATTACCAATGGTTGAGTGTCCAGTATGCCAAAGCAAATCTCTTGATAACCAGCTTAAATTCTGTACTACCTGTGGATGGAATTTAACCGCCAATTCAGACACACTTGGACAAGCACCAGAACCTTCCATACAAAAAGAAAACCTAAAACTCTCTTGGGCAAAACAGATGTGGCAGAGATTCCAATTTCAACAAAAAGAATTTCAGCAACTCCGGCAGCAAGCTAAATCTTCGCTCAATCAATTACAATCGCAATTAGAACAGGCTAATTTAGAAAAAAAACTTTTAGAAACACAACTATCAACAATTGGCTTCAAGTTAGAAAAAAAAGAACAGCAAAATAGACAACTACAATCTGAATTACAAGAAATTAATCGGGAAAGGCAAGAGTTACAATTGCAATTGTCCTTCACTCAATTACAGCTACAAAAAGAGGAACAAAAGAATCTGCAATTACAATCTCAATTACAACAAACTAATGAAGATAAAAATACTCAAAATAAGTCAATCTTGGAGTTACAATCTCAAATTACACAAATGCAATTGCAGTTAGATTCTTCTGTTAATAATTATCATAAGTTACAATCTGAATTACAAAAAAATCAAGAACAGATAGCTAGTTATGAACAAGCAATAACTGAATTGCAAGCACATTCACAAATATCTGAATCGCCTCCAAAACGCAAAAATTATTGGCAGTTATCTGAATAACGACAGTGAGAGCAAAAATTAAATCATCAAAATACCCACTTCTGTGCCGTTAAAATAAATATTAGCCTCAGTATCATTTAGTTCTTTAACTATTCTCATCAATAAATTATCAATTTTTCCTAGACTATTCTCAATCTCCTCTATTTTATTCTCCAAATCACTAATTTCCCTATTTTTACGAGACTGAAATAATCTGATAAAAAAATTTTGCTCAAACCAATCATCTATAATTTCTTTATCCTCATTGAGTCTTTCCTCTTTGAGCTTGCCGATTTTTGCTAATTGACAATACAAAGCAAAAATTAAAGGAAAATGTATATTTTGAGGAAATATTTTACCAGTATCTCCATTTTGAGCTAGAGATATACCTAAAGTTACTGGACATATCATTACAAACCAGTGAGAATTTAAATTAAATAAAGGTGGAAAAATTCGTTTAATATCTTCGATTAATTCGGAGTGTGTCCTATGATAGCAGAGGTCAAATTTAGTAATTGTAATGATAACAGGAAAATATTGACGGTCTTCTCGGGAGATATTCTTACCATGTTGAACTAGATAATCAGTCATAAATCTAGCTTTAGTTTTAACCATCACCTCAACTAAACTATTGTCAGTAATTGGATAGCGTAAATCTTCACCTGAAATACACAAAAAGAAACCTGATGACTCTGCAATATGCCTTCTTAATTCTGCAACTTCGTTATTTGTTGCCTCCTCAGACATCGCACCACCACGATAATCTAACCATTCAAATATAATACTTGAATTTAATCCTTCAGTAAATTCAAATATATAGTTTTTAATTTCAATAGTTCCTTCTGGCCAGCGATCTCTTCCTTGTGTTCCAATTAAATTTTCCCACAAATTATTTAATCTCACATTTTCATCCGGGTCTACAGTACTGATAGTAAAACCATGTCTTCCCATCTGCATAGCTGCATACATGGCAAGCATATAACAAGTTTTCCCAGAACCAGTTCCACCAAGCATAATAATTTTTATTTTTTCATTCATAACTAATACTTAGCCTATTTTTATATGAAATATAGTAATCCTATTTTATTTATAAACTACTCGTGGAGGCAGGAAACAGGTAACAGATCTGTTTATAACTCATTTAGGGTTGCTATAGTAAGGTAAGAATAATCTCAATAAACCTAAAACACAAATAACGGTGCTAATCCAAACAATAATAGGTAGAAATTGTAAATTGAATAATCGCAAAATAAAACTATTTAAAATGAATAAAAAAAATGGTTGTATGATAAATAATATATTAATAAAATTTTTACGACCGCAATTTATTTTTTTTAAATCAAACTTCTTAAAAATAGATTGATTTTGCGTATTAATAACGTTTGATGTAGTTCCTAGAGAGCTATTTTGTCGTTGATTATAGTTAGAGTTATCAAAATCATTATTATTTGCAGGATGTTGATGTCGATAATCTACCATCTTACGAACTGTGGCTGCTATAAAAGGAGTTTCTGTTAAAATATACTTGTTATTTTCTGCATTAATACATAAAGAAATATCCTGATTTGAAGTTGTGTATTGTGATATTAAAATATATTTAGCAGTAATTTGCCATAACTCTGTACTAGTTTTTTGGTCATGCGCTCGAATAGGAATTTTAATACAATTTTGAGAAAAATCAATATCTTTAAATATATCTAAACATGAATTACTTAGTTTGGTATTATCAACATTATTAATAAATCTTTTTTTATATGAAATAATGAGAGTTTTTTTACTATTTAAATTATGTTCTGGTACTCTCCATTTTTGATTATATATATCTATCGTTAATCCTCGCAAGGAGGCAAAATTTTGACCCCAAAAATCTGGGATATAATCAAGTTTTTTATCTTGATATAGTTTAGCAACATGACCTATAAATACATAGATATAACGATTCTGTTTATCATATCCAATATCAAATTGAATATTATCATTGTTATTTATTAAATCACTAACTCTACAAGTTAAGCCAATAACACAATACTTTTTATTTTTAAAGATTGACTGTCGGAAATAACCTTTTAAATTCTCTCGATAGTGCATAGTTGCCACAATATACTTTTTAGCCCATTCACAATCTATAGGCGTAAAATCTTCAGGAATAGCAAGAAAACGATAATCTACTTCGTAGGTTCGACCATAAGCAATTGCAGACCAATCTGACATAAATTTTCCCTATGGTTGGTTATTGATATGTAAAATTAATGGTATGAAAAACTACAATATTATTGTGTTTTTACGACTAAGTACCTGTTCTATAAGCTAATACTACAATAAAAAGATAGTATTATAAGCTAGCTTTATTTAAAAATTGTATTAATTCTTTACTAAGTTATACTGTATATTAAATAGTATTAGTATTATCTCAGTATTCTACAGAAAAATAAAAATATTGTTGTGCTAGTGTGGGTGTAAAAATCAACATTCAAATAGCTAATATTTTTACTAGCCAATTAAATGGCTCTGGATTTATACAACCAGTTTGATATCAAAACTTTTACAGAAGATTGCCATTTAAGGTATTTAAGTAATTGCTATTTATTAGCGGTAATTACTGGAAATAAGCAATATAAACCTAGCTAATTATACCAAGTAAAAACCTTGAAAAGTAATACCAGATATCATAAACCCCGAAAGTCTCGTCCATCAGAAGAACGTGACTATTTATTGATTTTCCTACTGGCAGTATTTAATGTAGTAAGTGGTTACACTACAATTAAAGGTGTAAAAATCCTACTGAATAATTTGGCTTTGGCAGCGTTTCTGGGTGGATTTATTCAGTTAGCATTGTTTCTCACGCTTGCAGAATTTATGCTCAGGAGAGCGCATTTACGCAAATGGATAACAGTTATATTTTTCACTTTTGGCAGTGTTTATACTAGCTTTTTTACCTACTACACAAATCAGGCTAGTGAAATAAATACAGTATTAGCAAATAATAAAGCTACACAAGCACATAACAAGTTAGTTGCAGATGTTTATACACCAATGAACGATTATCTAAGTCAACTGCAACAAGATGCGAAAATCTTGAGACGTAAGGCTGATGAAGAAGTAGATACAGGTCTAACTACTGGGATAGTAGGTAGAGGTAAAGTCGCCAAAAACTTTGAGGAACAGGCTTTAGAGAAAGAGGAAGAAGCCAAGCAATTTGAGAAAACAGTCAACGATTTGCGTCCTAAATTTAACTATGATTTAAAAGGATTACCACCTGAAGAAATTTTGGAAAGGGATCGTGATGCTTTAGCAACTGTTCCGCAAAGATTCCGTAATAACTACGAATATTTAAAACGTTCTAACTATATCAATTCTGAAAATGATGTATCTATCCTCACACCATATTTAAAATTAAATAGCCAAGATATAGATGAGAAAAGACCAGCGTTTATTTCTTTATTAATAGCTACTCTCATTGATGGAATGTCTATTTTGCTGGGAACAGCAATTACTATTAAACGCGATCGCCGATCGCCAATTTTAAGATTTGCTAGATTTATAGCGAACATTATTAGTGATATTAAAAGTGCATTTACTGAAATTCGGGATGCACTTATACACCCCGCAAAAGGCGATGAGAAACTTTCTGAAGCTTCAGAAATGTTGACTTTGGAGTTAAGAGGTCGAGGTTCAGATTTTTTGAAAGAATTTCGTCGTGCTATTCATGAAAAATCACCTCATAATATAGATCGCAGTTTTTTTGAAACGCATCCCGAACAAAGCTATCTAGATAGTTTTGATATATTGATAGATCAGCTCAGCAATCCCCAACTTGGCTGGATCGGAGTTGTCAATAATTCAAATTATTGGCAGGTGCGAGATGAATATTATCACAAGACAGTGGAGTGGTTAAGACAAGAAATTTTGCGTCTTACTCAAGAAGAATCCCTAGATAAGTCTAAGTATGATAATTTATTCACATTTAAGAATGTAACACGTGTTGGAGTTAAAGTGAAGATCCCCTCAATCCAAAACGGAAATCATAACTCAGTACCTTCGTCAAATCAAAAAATCCCTTAATTCATTAGATTGGGGAGTTACAAAAAAAATGACGAAGTATTGATAACTGAAACCAAAATTAGTTGACTTTTTAAACAGTAGAAAAGTCTTTTTATGCAACTCGCTCCCCTGTTCCCAATTTTCCACCGCATACTTGTGCCAAGTTTTCCTAATTGCCTTTGGGTTGGAAATCCTGATACTAAAGCGATCGCTTTGACCTTTGATGATGGGCCTCATCCCGAATACACACCAGAAGTTTTAGCAGTTTTAGACCGCTACAATATTAAAGCTAGTTTTTTTTGGTTGGGTGTTTGCGTCAACCGTTCGCCAGCCCTTGCTAAAGCTGTTAGCGATCGCGGACACTGGATCGGATTGCATGGGTACGATCATCGCTCTTTTCCGATGCTTTCCCCAAATGAACTCAAAGAGAGTTTAGAAAAAACCCAAGCTGCCATTTACAATGCCTGTAACCTACAACCCGAACAAGTGCGGGATGTCCGTCCCCCTAATGGTTTATTTACACCAGCTACTTTAAAATTATTCTCACAGTGGAATTACCGCCCAGTGATGTGGAGTGTTGTACCAGAAGATTGGGTGCGACCAGGCGTCACCACTGTGGTAAAACGAGTTATGCAGCAAGTCAAAAATGGTTCGCTGATTGTTTTGCATGATGGTGCTTGCGGTGGACAAGATGTTGCTGCGACAATCAAAATTCTTATTCCCCAACTGCTACAACAAGGCTATGAGTTCGTAACTGTTGATACTTTATGGCAATGGTGAAAAATTTCTGATGAATACAATTTTGGCGCTAATTAACAAATTCTAAATTCAAATTAAATCTATTTTATAGCTGGGAATATTAACCTTTAAAAGCTAATATTCCCACTACTTTTGCTAATTCCTACAATTGATTTGTGGCTAAAAAAGCTTCGACTTCGGCAGCTGTGGGTTGAGAAGCGATCGCACCTGGTTTAATGGTAGTCAGCGCTCCAACAGCACTGGCATAGGTGACAATCCGTTTTGCAGTTTCTGCATCGCGCAAGCTATGGATACCATGCTGAGTCAATTGGTGGATAAATCCTGCCAAAAAGCTATCCCCTGCACCAGTTGTATCAACTACAGGGATAGAAAATGAGGGGAATTTGCCTTCGTTCTCGCCTAGACAATAACTGCAACCGTTTTCTCCATCTGTTACTAGTACTCCCTCAATAGAACCGAGACGGTAAGTGATGGCTCCCGGATCTGTGGTTTCAAATAACCATTCCGCTTCTTCTTTAGAGAGTTTGAGGAAATCGACTTTATTAAATAATTCTGGAATTTTTTGATGAGCGATATTTGGATCGTGCCAAAATACAGGACGCCAGTTGACATCCAGCACAATCTTCAGGTCGTATTGTTCTGCTAGTTGTAGGGCGCGGTGAATTGCCTGTTCGCTTTCAGGATAGGCTAATTCCAAAGTACCAAAAACCAGAAAATCTGCCTCTTGAAACAGCGAATTTGGCAATTGTTTGGCTTGCAGACGAGTATCGGCAAATTCAGAGGTATCATACTCACCAAATCCAGCGAAAGTGCGATCGCCAGCTAGATCCCGTGTCACATAAACTTGCCGTGTTGGTGCTGTAGGATGGCTTTGCACCCCTGTTGTCTCTACACCCACATCTTGTAATAGCTTCACCAGTGCATTTCCTGATTCATCTTTGCCAACAGCCCCAATAAAGCCTGTTGGTGTCCCCAGCTTGACTAAAGCACAGGCTACATTAGCTGGTGCCCCTCCTGGGTAGGGAGTCCAGGATTTTACTTCTTCCAGCTTTAGCCCTAATTGATCGGCTAAACAATCAAACAAAATTTCACCAATGCACAAAACACGGGGATTGCTCATTTCATTTTAGATTTCGATTTGGGATTAAAAATTTCCAGTATAAAATCTACAATAATTTTTGCTAATCTGTCGCCAGTCCTTCATAGAATTCAATAGCAATTTTTACTACTTCAATCATATATATATGCTTCTAATACACACTTTATTTATATCAGTATTTTAACTAAATAATCTTGTAAAAATATGCTATATTTTTTACATATTAAATTTATTGATTAAATTTTTGACAACTTGAAATCGAAAGAAATATTGACAATCGTATTACTGCTAACAACTTGAAAACCCTACCACCAAAAGAATCTTCTAGAATTAGAAAGAGCGATTAAGTACATATACCAAGGGAGGATAGAAATAGTCATGGCTGGTGGCAAGTCTGAGACCCCTGTTAGTCTTTCAGACAGAGAGCTGCAAATTATCGACTTAGTGGCCGCTGGCTTAACTAACCAAGAGATTGCAGTCAAACTGGAAATTAGCAAGCGTACCGTTGATAACCATATCAGTAATATTCTCACCAAGACTGAGACAGAAAATCGAGTAGCTCTTGTCCGCTGGGCTTTACAGTGGGGCAAAGTCTGTTTGAATGATGTCAATTGCTGTCCTCTGCCTGACCAGATCGAATAAACAATTTACTCATTAGAAAGCGATCGATCTGGTGTAGTCTGCTGACAAGCCAATATTGAGTTTTACTGATTGTTTTTCTCCTCACACCTTTGTTTCAGTGTGAACACTCTACCAAAAGTTCCGAGTCCTTGACTCAGCAGGAGTTTATGTGAATCTAGCCAGCTGACCCTCCGGACTCGGAAACTATAAGGATCGGAATTCCTTTGAAAATTCAGTGCAACAGATTTAGTGTTAGGAATTGGAGACTAGGGACTAGGAAATAGAAAATAAATATTTGGGAATACTTTCTTAATCCCCATTACCCCTTATCCCCAGAGGGGCCCCACCTTCCCTAATGCTCAATCCCTAATTCCCAGTCCTTAATCCCCAATCTCCAATCTCTAATCCCCCATACTCAATAACAAAAATTAGCAATAATTCAGTGGTGCAAGCGCTACATTTGAAAGAAATCTATGTTCCTCCATCGGTTTGGAGAGCAGTGTTCCGATGAATACTTCTGCTTGGTTTCATGGTGGTTCTTTTCCCTTTGAATTTTTAAATTTTGATTTGACAACACCTCTGTCAGGGAAAGTTCCAACCTCTGAATCTCAATCCTCAGACTTTCCGCATCCCACACAAGATGCTGACTTACTTAGGCAGTTGTCGTTCATTCCAGGGTTGAAAGAAATTTTGATGCTGCGGCAGGTTCACGCGTTAGAACATGCCACTGTTTGGGTTTTGAGCGAATCAAATAGTGCATACCACACTATAAGACAACCCAATAAACTTAAAGTAGATAATGGACTCTTAAGCGGTTTGTCTACGGAGCAGGGATTTTACCTCTACGGTGAAGTCAATACTAGTGATTTACGACGTGCAGTCATACTTGCGCGACATCGCCTTATCGGTGGAGAATGGGATTTAGCCGTACATCCCCGTTGCGGCACAAACTTATCAGTAGCAATGCTCTTAACCGCTGGATTAGCTGTAGGCGTACATCTATTGCTACCATTTCGGCCAATCGAGCAGCTTATAGGTTTAGGGTTAGCCGCAACGACAGCAGCCGAGCTGGCACCTGATTTAGGTTCTATAGCACAGCGTTACTTAACAACTGCCATTCCTTTTAACCTAGCAATTGAAAACATAGTCCGTACACGCGACCTTTGGGGACGCGAAGCGCATTTTGTAACGGTAAATTGGCAAGAATAAACGAAATCTTGACTGTTGAATAAAGCTAGAGACGTTTTTATTAGCTCCAGTGACGAGTTAGGAGTAGAGACGCGATTAACCCTTGTCTGTACAAAAATTAAGAGTTATTCTTCCCCTGGCTCCTCATCTTCCTTATCTCCTACCACTTTCCTAAAAAATTATGAGAAAACTTTACTTCTTACTTCCTGGTACAGATGGCAAATTTGCCTGCGGTGGTCTTTGGGCAGAATTAAAAACTGTTAATCTGGTTCAGCAGGTTTGTAGTGCTGATGTTGTAACTTACCGTCAACAGGAAAAAGGTAAGCTTTTCATTGATGATTTACTCAAAGAAAAAAATCTCAATGATGTGATTTTTGTAATTAATTGGGGATTTGATGTAGCTCAACTTGTTCCTCAACTCAAGCAATACAATCTTGTTTACCATGCACATAGCCCAGGTTATAGATTTAGCTTGCCTGCGAGTATTCCGATTGTTACTGTTAGTCGTTATACAATGGGATATTGGGGAGAAAAATCTCCCAATTCTTTGATTTATTATTTACCTAATCAAATTTCTGATGATTTTCAAAATTTAGGTCTGGAACGAGATATTGATGTTTTAGTTCAAGCTCGGAAATCTTCTGAGTATTTAATTAAAGAATTGATTCCAGCGCTACAAAAACGTTGTAAAGTATTGGTTCTTGATTCTTATGTAGAGGATTTACCTGAACTATTTAACCGAGCTAAGGTTTACCTATATGATTCTGCTGAATACTGGGCACAACAGGGTGTTAGTGAAGGATTTGGTTTGCAACCAATGGAAGCCCTTGCCTGTGGTTGTCAAGTATTTTCTAGTGTCAATGGTGGATTGTCAGATTACTTAGATCCTGGATTTAATTGCTATAAAATTGCTGGATATTCACAACAATATGATGTAGAGCGTATTCTAAAGGTGGTTGATTCTTCAATAGCACTTTGTTTGTCTCAAGAGTTTTTCGCTGAGTATAGAACTGAAAATATTATTAAACGCTTACAAGTTATTTTAGATGAATTAAATGAGTTTTTTGACCACAAGCTCCAACAGCCATCTAATATTCAGAATTTGACCAAAATACGTAGGGGTAAATTACTCGCACAGAAGATATATGGTAAGCTGAGAAAAAAATATTTGAAGTTGAAATAAACGTAGACGCGCAGCGGTGAAGCAGTATGGTATTGGGGGTTTCCACGCCAGTTGCTTGACTGTCGGCACGCAAGGGCGCACTGGCTCCCCATGAGCGACTGCTGTTAGCGTAGCGTTAGCAACGAAGGAGCGTCACCCGGAGGGCTTGCCGCAGCGAAAAGTCGGAGCGGCGGCTTCCGCCGTAGACGCCCGGAGGGCGGCTTGCCGAAGGCATCTGAATTTTTCAAGACAGGCTACCGCACACACAAGAGAGGAAATTGAATGAGTCGGCGATTATTGGTGACGGGGGGTGCGGGGTTTATTGGGGCGAATTTTGTTCATCATTGGTGTCAGGCTTATCCAGATGACCGGGTGGTGGTGTTGGATGCTCTAACTTATGCAGGTAATCGTTTGAATTTAGCATTAGTTGAGCAAAGAGAGAATTTTCGGTTTGTGCAGGGGGATATTTGCGATCGCTCGCTTGTAGATGAGTTATTATCAACAGAAAATATTGATACCATCGCCCATTTTGCTGCTGAATCTCATGTCGATCGCTCGATTCTCGGCCCTGCTGCTTTTGTGCAAACTAATGTGGTAGGAACTTTCACTCTCTTAGAAGCTTTTCGCCAACATTGGCAGACCAAAACACAACCATCTGATTATCGTTTTTTACATGTTTCTACCGATGAAGTTTACGGTAGTTTAAGCCCAGATAATGCAGCTTTTTTGGAAACTACACCCTATGCTCCCAATAGTCCTTATTCTGCTTCTAAAGCTGGTAGCGACCACTTAGTGCGTGCTTATTATCATACTTATCAACTCCCGACAATTATTACAAATTGTTCTAATAATTACGGTTTCTATCAGTTTCCGGAAAAGCTAATTCCCCTAATGTGTATTAACACTTTGATAGGTAAACCATTACCCGTTTACGGTGATGGTAAAAATGTGCGGGATTGGCTTTATGTAGGCGACCATTGTCTAGCTCTAGATGTAGTAATCAATCATGGAAAGCCAGGAGAAACATACAATATTGGTGGCAATAATGAGGTAGAAAATATCAACCTCGTAGAACTTTTATGTCAGATGATGGATGAATTAGCACCTGATTTACCAGTGCGTCCAGCAAAGCAGTTAATTACTTTTGTCAAGGATAGACCCGGACACGACAGGAGATACGCAATTAATGCAAATAAGATAAAAACTGAGCTTGGCTGGACGCCTTCAGTCACAATTGCCGAGGGTTTACGTTTAACTGTTGAATGGTATCTTAAATATCGTCAATGGTGGGAACCTCTGTTGTCTGCGGAATATCAAGCTTACTATCGGAAAAATTATTCTGTAAAATGACTTAAAATCGGGCTAACTCTAACGAGTAACGATCTCATATTTTTATGGGGAACTAATTTGTCATAATGTAAGTGCCCAAGAATTATGCCTGAATGTCTATTTTGATTTTGAGCAAATTCTTCAATTGCTTTACAAGAAAAAACTTTTTTACTTTTAATAAATTGATTTAATGTTTGAGGATTTATTAACCAGTCACGAGCTTTTTCATTAGCTTCTGTTTCCTCATTGTTCTCTTCTAAAGCATCAACTCCTCAACTTTTACAAAAAGTCGAGGAGCTTTTTGCTGCCACAAATGAAGTAGACGAGTAGGGACACAACATCGTTGTACCCTACTGTATTTTGATCTCCAGCCCTATAATTGCCTAATCCCCATCTCTAAACCTTCACAAACATTACTGAGAAAATCTAAATCCAAACTAGCAACTGTGTCAGTAGGTTTGTGATAATGTGGATTGCGTAAAAATGCCGTATCTGTGACCATCATTGCTGGATAACCTAAATCCCAAAAAGGTGCATGATCGCTGAGTCTAGTTTGCGGAACTATTAAACCTCGATTTGGTACGGGTAGCCATTGACTAGAAACGCCAACTCGGCGAATACTACGACTCATGCCAATTAAGTCACCAATTGTCCGTAAATTCCCAATTAAAGCAATAAAATCGCCCCTATTAGGATAGAAACGTTCCAGAAAAGGGGGATAACTTTGAGAGCCAGGTGTAGAATCTTTGTAACCCAGCATTTCTAATGAAATCATTAAACGTAGCTGTTGCTTTTGTTCGCGCAACAAAGCCGCATAGTCAGCACTACCCAGTAAGCCATATTCTTCCATATCGAAAGCAACTAGCTTTAAGGGATATCTTGCGGGTTCGGCAGCAAACTTTCTGGCTAATTCTAGCAACACTGCCACACCTGTAGCGTTATCATCGGCGGCTGGCGTTCCAGGAACAGCATCATAGTGGGCAGCAATTAAAATAGGTGGCAAATCTTTTTTTTGCAGTCTACCTTGGGAAGGTAAATTTAAAATAAAATTTTTACAAGCTTTACCTCTAACTTGAAAGGTGTGGATTTCCACACTTCCCCATTGGGAAAATTCCTGGCGGATATATTCTTGGACAAAAAAATGCCCAGCTGTTGCTATGTAAGGATCGCGTTCTCGTGCTATCTGATTGAGGGAAGTTTGTAATCGCTCTGTTAAATTCAAATCTTTAAAATAGCGGCAATATTAAAGTTTTCCGGCACTTAAAAAAGCAGAGCAAGTATGATTAAGGTGCATTTACCAACTTGCAGATAGAGTCAACAGAAGTAGCTAGATAACAACAATTTGGGCTGCTTGGACACACTAAGCATCGTCAATGCTATCCTAGTCTTGCAACTAATCTCCTCTAGCTGAACTTTTTAACTTATTACCTTAATGACGACTATTATACCATTGAGGTGTTTTCACCCTGTAGCAGAAAGCTAGAGGTAGTTCCACCCAATCATAATAAATATATAAGACACTTTAGGAGAAAAGTAACGCATGGGCAAGGTAGTTGGCATCGACTTGGGTACAACCAACTCAGTAGTCGCCGTGATGGAGGGTGGCAAGCCGGTGGTGATTGCCAATGCAGAAGGAATGCGGACAACCCCCTCCGTGGTTGGCTTTAGCAAAGAAGGCGAACGCGTGGTTGGGCAAATGGCACGGCGACAAACCGTCCTCAATCCTCAAAATACGTTTTTTGCAGTCAAGCGCTTCATTGGGCGCAAGTATGGCGAACTCAACCCCGAATCAAAGCGTGTACCCTATACGATTCGCAAAGACGAAGTAGGTAATATTAAAGTCGCCTGTCCCCGTATGAATAAAGATTTCGCCCCAGAAGAAATTTCAGCAATGGTGCTGAAAAAATTGGCAGACGATGCTAGTCGCTATTTGGGTGAACCAGTGACAGGGGCAGTAATTACAGTACCCGCTTATTTTAACGATTCCCAGCGGCAAGCAACCCGCGATGCCGGCAGAATTGCCGGTTTGGAAGTACTGCGGATTCTGAATGAACCGACTGCTGCATCTTTGGCTTACGGATTGGATCGGGGTGAGACGGAAACTATCTTAGTATTTGACTTGGGTGGCGGCACCTTTGACGTGTCGATTTTGGAAGTCGGCGATGGCATATTTGAAGTTAAAGCTACCAGTGGAGACACACAACTTGGTGGCAACGATTTTGACAAAATAATAGTAGATTGGCTGGCTGAGCAATTTTTGGAAACAGAAGAGGTAGACTTAAGACGCGATCGCCAAGCTTTGCAACGTCTGATGGAAGCTGCGGAAAAAGCCAAAATTGAACTTTCTGCTGTCAGCGTCACCGATATTAATTTACCTTTTATCACTGCTACGGAAGATGGCCCCAAACATTTAGAAACTCGTCTGACTCGTTCCCAGTTTGAAAGTTTATGCGGTGATTTGATTGGACGATTACGCACACCAGTTAAACGCGCCCTCAAAGATGCCGGACTCTCACCTAGAGACATTGAAGAAGTTGTGTTAGTTGGCGGTTCCACAAGAATGCCAATGGTGAAGCAGCTAGTACGTGACTTGATTGGCATCGAACCTAACGAAAACGTTAACCCCGATGAAGTGGTGGGAGTAGGTGCTGCGATTCAGGCAGGTATTCTTGCAGGCGAACTCAAAGATGTGCTGCTTTTGGATGTCACACCGCTATCTATGGGATTGGAAACTATTGGCGGCGTCATGAAAAAACTCATTCCCCGCAATACAACCATCCCAGTACGCCGCTCTGATATATTTTCAACATCGGAAAACAATCAAAATACTGTGGAAATCCACGTAGTTCAAGGCGAACGAGATATGGCAGCAAACAATAAGTCTTTAGGACGGTTTAAGCTGTATGGTATTCCCCCAGCTCCACGAGGTATTCCGCAAGTACAAGTATCCTTTGATATCGATGCTAATGGAATTTTACAGGTAACAGCCTTAGATAGAACCACAGGTAGAGAACAGAGTATCACTATTCAAGGCGCTTCTACTCTAACCGAATCGGAAGTAAACCGGATGATTCAGGATGCTGAAAAATACGCCGATATCGACCGGGAACGTAAAGAACGAGTAGAAAAGCGGACTCGTTCGGAAGCCTTAATTTTCCAAGCAGAACGACAACTCAGAGAAGTAGCCTTGGAATTTGGGATGCAGTTTGCCCGCAACCGCCGCCAAAGAATTGATAATATTTGCCAAGAACTACGAGAAAGTCTCAAAGAAAACGACGATCGCGGTATTGACCAAGCCTATGCTGACCTGCAAGATGCTCTATATGAGCTAAATCGAGAAGTCCGTCAGTATTATGCTGAAGACGAAGAGGATGATTTGTTTGGTACTATCCGTGACATTTTTACTGGCGGCGATAAAGAACGAGAACGCGACTCTTTTAGAGATACGTACCGCGATCGCGACTCCTATAGTAGAGACTATGGTACAGACAGAAACTATGGTAAAGACTATGGCAGAGACTATAGCCGAGATAATCGTTCTTCCTCTTCTGAAAACCGTTCTCCACGCAGATCTCGTCCAAGTTACCAAGATAACTGGGATGATGAAGAAGATAATGATTGGTTGTAGTTTCTGATAAAAGTTAGAACTAAAGACGCGATTATACTCTTACGAAAAGCCGTTCGAGCGTTTACGCGTCTGTACAAGAGTTAAAACTGAAAAATTAAATCTTTCAACTCCTCACTCTCACTGTTGACTCTTGAGTGTTAATTATTCCAAAATCTAAAATCAAAAATTTAAATAACTGACTATGCAAAATTTGCAGAATTTCCGCGATTACTATGAGATTTTAGGAGTATCTAAAGACGCCTCTAACGAGGAAATCAAAAAGGTTTATCGGCGATTAGCAAGACAGTATCACCCCGATCTCAATCCTGGAAATAAAGCAGCCGAGGAAAAATTTAAGGACATCGGCGAGGCTTATGAAGTGCTTTCAGACCCAGCCAAGCGATCGCAGTATGACCAGTTTAGCCGCTATTGGAAGCAACAAGGCTTTGCAGGCAATAAGACACCAAAAGCTAAAAGCTGGCAAACCGGCGCTAACGGTCGCAATGAGAATCAGGATGTAGATCCAAGTCAGTTCTCAGACTTTGAAAGCTTTATTAATCAAGTTATCGGCGTCAAAAATAAAAATGGGGCAACTACCCCGAATAATAGTACTACTAGCGATCCGTTTCGTTCGCCGAGAACAAAAGTTGCTTACACAGTTAACACCCCACCCCGCACTGCTCGTAGAGACATAGAAGCCAGATTGACTCTACCATTAGAAAAAGCTTATCAAGGTGGTAACGAACGCATTCGCTTAGAAGATGGGCGATCGCTAGAAATTAATATGCCTCCAGCTATGGTTACAGGTCAAACTATTCGTTTGCGAAATCAAGGTGTTGGTGGTGGCGACTTATACTTAAAAATTACCGTTGAACCTCATTCATTGTTTAAACTAGATGGTTTTAATATCCTCTGTCAAGTACCTGTGACTCCCAGCGAAGCAGTTTTAGGAGGTCAGGTAGAAGCACCCACCCTCGACGGCCCTGTAAAAATGACCATTCCTCCTGGAGTTAGGTCTGGTCAAAAATTTCGACTAGGCAACAAAGGCTACCCTAACGATGATGGAAAACGTGGCGATCAATTGGTAGAAATTCAGATAGTTACACCAAAAAATATTAGTCAAGAAGAACGGGAACTTTATGAAAAGTTACGGCAAATTGAAACCTTTAAACCCCGTGCTGATTTAATACGTTAGAAACTAGCTTTTCATTGGATGTCAAAAAAGAGCGATGGTTGGGAGATAATTTACATGACTTTCCAAGAGCTACAAATAGGCGATTACTTTCGTGTTTTTGGTATAAGTGCTGAATGCGTGTATAGAAAGGCAAGCATTTCTCATTGTAGTCAAAACACTTTGTTACAGCCGATTCGACCCAGCACAAAGGTTATAATACTTACTCCTACAGAAGTCACTAACTATTTTGCAACCAAGCAAGAGTATCTTAAAAGCCTCGTAAAATAAAGATTTTACTAGCTATAGATGCGGCTGGTAGGATAAAGCTCTACATAATTTTTGGCATTACGCTTAAAATCAGTAAGAGTTTGACTATTTTCGAGATTGATTTTGAGCTGCATCGCATCTAATTAAATGCATTGTTAAGATATATTACCAGATGCTAGGCCTGCTGTGTCTTCTCTAATTCACAAAGGATTTAAAATATAAAAAATATCTTTGAGCAAAGTGACTCAAACAGCCGTGAATCAGGAAGGGACAATGGCACAAAGCAGTGAACCAACTTATTACTCCCTGCTAGGACTGCATCCCTCGGCATCCGTAATTGATATTCGTCGGGCTTATCGACAACTGAGCAAGCTTTATCATCCTGATACTACAGACTTGCCTGCTGCTGTAGCTATTGCCAAATTTCAGCAACTCAACGAAGCTTACGCCACCCTGAGCCATCCAGAACGTCGGTTAAGCTACGATTTAAAAATTGGCTATTCCCGCTTTGGAGTGATTCAACCGCCCTCTGATTTGAATCATCCTGTTTCGCCTTCCTATGACTTCTCAAAATCAGCTTATCTTGATGCGAGCGATCGCCCCTTGTCATCTGGTGAAATCTTCGCTTTATTTATGCTGGTGTTAACATTTGTAGGCTGCGTGTTACTTGCAGTTGCCATTGGCTTAACTCGTGGTGATACTGCTTTCCATACAAATCTGCTGCAACCAACTCCATCTGTACAGCAGTTAGAATTCCCAATTCAGAATTCAGAGTTGATAATTGAGAAGTAAAACAGGTTTAATCGCTAACACCAAATCTAGTTTGTTTACTTGATGCTTGTTGAAATCTCCTGTAGTTACCTTAATGGTAATTAAATATTAAAAATTAAAAAATTTCCTAATCCAAAATCCAAAATTCTTATGTCTTTTCTTCCCTCAGATACCCCCTTATACAATCATCCCTTGCCACAAATTGAGCAGTGGCTAAAAGACCAAGGTTGTCAACAAGACGAAACACAAAGGCATTGTTGGCGCGTACAGCGACCGACTTGGCAAGCTGAACTATGGCTTGATGTTGAGCAAATCGTAGTGCGATATATCCAATCTGAGGAAAATGGACAACATATCCAACGCTCGTTCAAATATTCTCTGAGTCGGCAAGATATAGAACAAGCAGTGTTTGCTGGGCCGTAAGAAAACTAATACAGGCTTGTAAGCAAAGAATAATACTGTTTGAAAACCAACTTGCTTATGCAGACTTAGTGGTGTTGAATAAAACTGACTTGCTCGCGTCGCTTACTCCCTTCCGGTGTAAGATTGCTGATGTAATTTTTTTCTTCTGCTCCCTTGCTTGTTGCTGCCTAAACGGTAATCTTCGGGCGCAAAAGCAGTAGTTTTCATCGGTCATGATTTGAAATCTTCAGAAATCAAATCTTAACTTGTAGCTTTATAAATTGGGCATTAAGCATGGGAAGAGGTAGGGAAGCAGAGGAAAAAGACTTTGTATAACTTCGCCTTTGCTCCTTTGCTCTTCATCTACCCTGCCCCTTATTTTCCTACTCTCAACTTTACAAAACTATGACGATTTCTCAAATATTTAACATTGCCAATCTTTTCGTCTTACCTTTTTGGGCTTTAATGATTTTATTACCAAATTGGAAAGTAACACAGCGAATAATAGCTTCATATCTGCCTTTTGTGGCGTTAGCTGGAGTATATTTATATTTATTTATTAACAGCGTTACTCCAGAAAATGCCCAAGATTTCTCGAATCTCCAATTAGCTGATGTTGCCCGACTGTTTGCAGATGAAAAAGTTGCAGCAACGGGTTGGATTCATTTTTTGACAATGGATTTATTTGTTGGTCGCTGGATATATTTAGAAGGACAAAAAACAAGTATTTGGACAATTCATTCCTTAGCTTTATGTTTCTTTGCTGGCCCTTTAGGATTACTGTCTCATATCTTTACTAACTGGATATCTCAGAGATTTTTTCCCAAGTTGCAGCCAAATGAAGCTGTGACACTAGCAGAATAAAAAGTATCATCAACTAACACATAGAATTGGGTAGCACAGGGGTGCTACCTTACCAGAAGATGACAAATTATATAAAATAGCTAAGACAAAATAAATTAGGAAGATTTTCTTTCAAATTATTAATCAAGATAAATTTTTCTCTAAGTTAGCATTTATAAAAAATGTGGTTAATTAAGTTGGCAGTCAACGATATGCCAAGTTCCAGCACTCCAGAAGAACTGCTCCACCCAACTACCGTACCGACCTCCAAGACTTGAGTTTGGTTAGTGCAGGTTTTGAAGGTGTAGACAAATTGAGTCGATATTGGATTATTGGGACATAAGAACCATTACCCTCGCGCACAGTGACGATAAAGGCTGTTTTCTTACTTGGGTCTTTGTCGATTTTATCGATGTAACCAGACTGTATTTTTTCTATTTCTAAAGGTTTTGCTTGTTTAAATCCTGGTTGTGAAATACAAATAATAGCACTTCCATCTTGATACCTACCTGAATAAAACCAATAAGTTTGTCCTTTGGTTTGAAATTCAGATTTATAAAAAATAGTTCCCCTGTCGAACTCATTTAATTGCTGATTTTGTTTGCAATTATTATCAATGTATGTTTCTTGAGCAACAGTTGGAGTATTAGAAGATAAAGCCAGTATTAAACTAATTGCTAATCCAGTTATCAGCGTTGTTTTAGGAATAAAATTATAAATCATAAAGTGCGATCGCATTGGTTATGAATAACCAAGAAATTAGTAGTTATAAATTAAGTATATTTTCTCCTAAATATTGCAAATGTAAAAGTCATTAATATTCAAGTGGAAACATCTCATCAACCAGTGCTAGCAGATGCCCAAGTACCTGATGCGTTAACAATTAAGCAATTATCGGTTACGAATTAACTTTTCCTTTAATTAAGCGGTGGAACAACCGACAAGGCCAGAAAAAAGCTCCACAAAGACTTACTGAGGCAATGACAGTGACAATTCGCCAATTCAAATTAGACGAATTGTCAGACTCCAAGGGCTGTTGTGTACTTTTGACTAGTTCTGGCGCAGAATGAGAGAGTTGGCTGGCTGTACTCACCCCTTCAATCGCTGCTCCAATTAGATAAGCTACCAGGGCAATTATTAGCCAGTGGTTCATTCTGTTATACTATTTGAACTGTGAGCGTATGCTTGGCAGCAAACAATCATTTAGTTTCTTGTCTTAATGATTGCCACCTTGCCCTAAGATAATCGACCTTCGGCCGTATCGCGAATTAGAGGCAATTTAGATTTTATATAAGTATTAAGGATGCCATCTACTTGAGCGTCAAGTCCTTGCTTAGCTTTTAACTGCTGGAGGAGCAATTGTACTAAAGCCGCATCGTCAAACTGGAGCAAGGTGTTCACTTGGGTAGACTCGATTACAGCCCAGAGCTGTTGGATCATTTTGGCAGTGATCATGAGTCTGTAACCTCTTAAGCTTTTCTTTATATTTACACGAATTTTGAATTTGTGCTTGATTTTTATCTGAATATTTGTAAAGATATCTGTTAAAAACGCTTAAGTCTGCCGTTCTCCTGGGGTTAAGCCTTAAATACTTTCTAGATCTGATTTTAGCGACTTTTTATAAAGACTGGAGAGACAAGGGAGTGGGGAGATGAGGGGATGGGGAGAAGTAGCCAATGACTAATGGTCTATAGCAGTCCTAAATAAGAAAGCGAAATATTGCTGCTGCTGGCTGTTGAGAGCCAGTTGCTACCCTAAGGGAACGCTTTGAGCAAACAACTCTTGGAAAATACGCAACACCCTGGCTTCTGTTAACAGTTAACAGTCAACAGTCAACGGTCAACACTAGTATTTTTCACAACTCAAATAGGATTGCTAAGTAAAGCGGTGTGGAAAAACAAAACTATGTTAAGAAAAATTAAATAGGCTTAAACCTTCTTCCCTCCTGTTCTCTGCTGACGGTCGCGGACTCGCTAACGCTGCGCTATCCTGCCTCCTACCTCATCCCAACGATAAATATTCACAGCGACCTACTTATATGTCCATCTCTATTGTGAAACTCTTACACAAGATGGTTGCTGACCAGAAGGAGGATCGGGAAAAATTGCTAGAGTGTGATAGTCTGGAGCATTTTCACCATATATGACTCGAAAAGTATATAATTTGTTTCTACCTTGGTCTTCAGTAACAACTGTTAAAAGTGTATTGCTAGTTTTAGGAAGCCCAGGAATATTTAGTTTAGGAATTCGTCTAAGTTGAATTACATTTGCTGCTGAGTTTTTACAATCTCCAGTAATAGTATTGGGTTCTTGACCAAATTGCATACATACTGGGCCATCAAAATCTATAGTTACTTGCGATGGATCGTTTAACCAAACTTTTTTAATTACTTCTCCAGTGGGAATAAAACTTAAGTTTGTTCCTTGTTGATAGGAAATATCGATGGTAGGTATTAGTCCCCCTAAACCCTGTGCTTGGCAGGAAAATATGGAACGCAGAACGGCGTTATTAGCTACAGCACGGTCTACCAATAAGAACATAGTAACCGAGAAAATTAAGGAAGCTATAGGTAGGAAATAAGAATTATCTAGAGTATTTCCTGGTAACTTAGTATTATTTTTCATGGTTGCAAATGGTGAAATTGGTAGAGAGAACAGGGGAAAAAAGGCTTATCTCAAGCGTCTTGGAAGATAGAATAGAATACTAATTACTAATTAGTATTACCTAATCCAAAGCTTTGAGTTTCTGTTCATCAGAAGCTAGGATTCAGTCTCAACTGAAAGTCTAAGGTAACTCCAAGAAATAAACGATCGCGTTTGAAGTTGCTGACTGATGAGCGCCAGTTGTTACCCTATGTGAATGCTTGAGCGAACAATAGGGAGAACCACCACAATGCACTGGCTCCTGATGAGTGTTGACTGCAAACAATGAGATATTTTTTGTCAGTTCTAAAATTGCGTTACTTGGTTAACATATATTTCAATATTTGTACCTGCTGGCAAAAACCAAATGTTAGTTTGTTGTGACATTTGGGCGATCGCTTGTTGATTGCGTTGGGCAATTTGGGGTACTACAGAGTTCATACCACCTTCCACAATCCCGGCTGCAAGGTTGCGTCTGTTTTTAGTGACAGTAACTAGGCTAGTGCTACTGCTAGTGTTGCCATCGGTAGTAGTTGTTGAAGTAAGTGGTTGGAGTTCGGTATCAGAACGATTTATTAACTCTGCTGCTTTACCAATACCTCCCAAAACGAATAGTCCCAAATCCATTGATGCTATGGACGAACTTTGACCGGGAAATTTATTTGCGATTAAAGGTTTACCTTGGACACCGCGAACAATAATTGCATTGTTGGGTAAACTTTGTTCTGTAGGGTTGCCATTATTTGGCGAGATAACTTTGACTACGTTCATCTGCAAAAGACCTTGTTCGGAGAGGGAACGAATTTCAGCTAGGAATTCGGTGTTTGCAGGTAGAGCGATCGCACCATCCGCAGATTTTAGCGGTTGTTTCAATCGGATCACAAATACATTTTTGTCTCCCTGTCCTTCATCTCCACCACCCGATTTAGTGGTTTCCCCAAATATTGCTGTTGCTAATACAGCTTTAGCACTAGTCCCGATGGCTACAGATTTGTCTCCCTGTTGTTGTGGTTGACTGGCTACAGGAGCTTCCTGTTCTGCGGTTTGCTCAGGATTGGAGTTTGGTGTCTGTTGAGGTGGCTGTGGTTGGTTTGCAGGTTCGGAAGCAGCTGCGATGTTATTAGGTTGGTCGGTGGCATTTACTTGGCCGTAGCTACCTAACTTTGCTAGCTTTGTCCACTGATCGAATGGGTTTGGTGGGGCCGGTGGAGTGCTGGTAACTACGGGTTGGGGGTTTGGCTTGACAACTGGTAGCTGGGATATTGGCGGCGAAGCTTGAGCAGGTACTCTGACGATGCGCTCAACTGGCACTGGCTGACGCACATAAACTGTTGGTGCTGGTGTTGGTATCACTTGTTGTCTGGTTCTGGAAGAAGGTGATGGTTCTACCTGTAAGGCTGGTGTGGGCGTTGATTTTGCCATTCTCAGCTGTTGTTGAGCAGCTTTTACTGACTGTGCTTGTTCACTCAAGGCTAATTTAGTTTTGAGAGTATCGACTTCCCCTTCTAATTGTTGAGAGGTTGATTGATTTGTTGGTTGCGATCGCACTTGTGGGGAAAGATTATTTTTTGGCTTTTGACTGCTGCTACTCATCAATTGCGACAAAAACACACCAGCCATCAATACTACTGCTAAAGTAGCAGCACCTACTAAGCCTAACTTGGCAAAGGGGTTAGATGAGAGGGGTTGCTCTGTTTTAACTTCTTCTGGTTCAGGCGACGGTTGCGAAATTGCAGAGTCTTCTGATGGTTGGCGTTCGTGAGAAAATTCTTCTTCAAAGCCAACCAACCTGGCCATCCGTGATTCCCAATCTAAAGATTGTATTTCTTGGCGATTATCAGTGTCTAAAGTCAATAGACTTGGTGGAGGGGTTTCTGTCGGAATTGAATATTTAGTCATGGTAAAGCTTGGTTAGGATTTCCAGAACAATTTTTATCTTGAATTTCACAGACATTATAAATTTCTAGTCTGGCTTCACCAAGGTGGTAAACTGCAAAGTGTAAAGGAATTGGCGCATTTGGTAGTGAAGTTGCTGGTTCATTTATTGCTCTAACTAAAATTTGTTTATTAAATGAAATAGATTTTCCCAATTTATCATAACTGGTAAAAGTTAATTGATTGGCAAGCATTTCTACTTTCCATCTGCCATTGCTTATTTTTGTAGGTTGAGATATTTTTTGGATTACTAATACATTTTCACTTCCTCTATTGACGTTTTCAAATTGGCGATCGGGATTTAAGTTAATTAGTTGTGACTTAAGTTTTTCCTTGAAATCATTAGCTATTAGTTGGGAGCTAATTTCCCAGACTGTTGTTGGCGGCTGTTGCTGTGACCAGGTAAGCATTAAGCTCATAGTTTCACCCACAAAGCGGCGAATAGTTTCTGGTTGTCGCTCTAAATTCTCTTGCGGGTCTCCTGTAATCACGCGACCATCTACAAGTTGTACTAAACTTTGAGGTGCGAGTTGCCGACCTAACTGTTGTAACATAGACCCGTTAAATATTAATAATAGTAAGCTCAATACATTTAACCCAAATGTTGCTACTGCTAACAATGGTAAAGCGTTACTTTTTTTATTTTCAGATTTAAATATTTGCATTAATAATTTTTCTTAATATGAATTTTAATTTTATCTACTGAATTCACACAAGCGTATTTTATTGTGAGTATTACTTATCTAATGAAGCTATCAGTTTTTTCTTGAGTTCGACAATCTTTTAATTGAGTTTCATTAAGGTTATTATAATTATCTAACAAACATAGGTCGCGCATTTCATAAATTTCTAATCTATCAGCACGGACACTAGAAATTGCTTTTTGCAGGTCGGTACTAGTGTCGAGTTCGGGATTAGGAAAATAATCTGCTGCACGCACTAGAAAATCTTTATTAAAAGGAGTGATAACTTTTCTATCATCACTTCGATTTTTTTGAATTAAGTCGGCTACCATACCAACTCGCCACTTACCTGGTGCTATTTCTTTTGGCGGATAAACCCGCTTAATTACTAACTGTGATGTCATCCCTTGATTGGGATTTTCACTAAAAACTTCTGGTGGTGTGATTTCGGCAATTGTGCTTAAGAAACCTTTCCGAAAGTCTTCTGATAAAGCAAAACTGGCTATCCAACTGGTAGTACTAATTTTTTGGGTACCGCCTTGAGGTGTTCTAATTGCTATTCCTAAATCTGATTTGGGGCTTGCGACTTCTTCAATTTTTTGTGGTGGTAAGCTTCCTGACCAGTTAAACATTGCGGTCATCGTTTTGCTGACAAATTGGCGAATTGCTTCTGGTTCTCTTTTTAAATCATCAATTTCAGTTACGGGTTTACCATCTATCAATTGCACAAAGTTCGGAGGTTTTCTGAGACTAAGTTGCCGAATAATTATGCCTTGAAATAAAAATAAAAGTAAGACTAATAGGTGTAAACTGAAAGTGGCGATCGCAAATATTGTTAAAACACTTACTGTTTTTTTTCTTTTTTCTAGTAAACGCGCCATTCACTCACCTCCTGCTGCCCAAAACTGCGATTATATATAATAATGAATAGTATATTTTTTCTATAATTAATTGATAATTGCTAGATATGTTAATTTTTATTCTGATTATTCTTTAACTATTCTAAATTATTTTTAATTATATTCTCTCCCTTACCAAAGAAGCCGTATTGCTGATAGCGCTGAAAACTGCAAACCCTCCAGCAGCAGCTACAAATAAGGATAAAATTGGTGCTAAAACTCCCAGAAAAATCATGAACCACATTAAGTCTGGGTCAACATTAGGATCTTGACCTGGGCCGTTGACAATTACTGCCGCAGTCAGCACAGCGATAATATTAAATGAAATCTTGGCAATTCCAATAGATAAAAACCCCGTAAGCCATGCAAAAATAGGTTTACCAGCTACAGGTAGTAAAGATCCACCTACAGCAATCGGTCCTAAAACTGCTATTAGCAACATTGTGGCTTCTATTAAATTTTGGAAGGCATATTGTAAAGAAACTAAAAAGTTTTTAATGCTGGTTTGAACTGTAGAACCTAATAAAGAATTAAATGAAGTTTCCGATACGGCACCAGTGCCATATCTAATATTACCTACCTTGGTTTCTAGCCTCGTTATCCAGTTCTTATTCCCGTATGAATCTCGATATTTTTGCCAGAGAATATTCACTTTTTCGGAAGCTTTAGCAAAACATTGAGTTTGTTGTTCCCCAATAAGTGACTGGCAAGGACGCAACAAAGAACCTGCTACTTCTTCGGCAACACTCATATTCAGTGCTTGCTGGTAGACTTTATCTGCATCTGCTGTGACCAATATTTGCTGATTTGCAGTGTCTAGAAAATTCCGCACTCCCAGTGTCAGATTAGAAAGGATACTTCCATTGCCTGAATTATTTAAGAGTATCACTACTACAAAAGGCCAAATTAATGCTGATATAGGACGTGTATATTCGTATGATAATAAATCTCTGAGGAATTGTACCATAAAAAACAACAAGGTTCCTACTGCAAAAAAAATACCTATATTTGTTAGCGCTCCATACAAGTTATTATTAGTATTATTTTGTAATAAATCTAGCCATTGCTTGTCCCAACCTCCGGCAATACTCTGAGAAGTTGCGGCACCATTATCGAGAATTTCATCAATGCCTACTTGAGCAAAAATTAGTGGAATAGCAAGCTGCATTATTTTTAATTTATCTGCTGTTTTTTAAATTTCTTGTTAGTTTGTCTGAAGTTTTAAGATTTTAAAACTTGGAGAAATTAAAGGTTTTTTATTTTAAAATCTTACTTCTCAACTTTTCTACCGAATAAATCTAGTTGAGAAGTAGCTCGTAAAAGTCGCGTCGCTTCTGTAGCTGTTTCAACTCTACGAGCGCGATTTGCTTCTTCTGTCTGTTGAGAAATGGTTGCTAAATTTAAGTTTGAATATTGTAAAGACTGATTAGTTTGTAATGTCTGAGCAAATGTTTCAGCAACAATTTTTGCTTGTTCTTGTTGGATTTGAACAGTTTGTGCTTGAGTCAAACCTAGCACTTCTGCTAATCCGGAAATACCACTATCTACAATCTTTACATTATTAGCTAGGGACTGGATTTTTGTCTCAATTCCATTGTCATTGGCAAATGCTGCAATATTTTTTAAAGATTCTTCCGTATTTTCTAACTTTATCTTTGACCGAATTTGTCCGTTTTCACCTAGCAAACCTTCCGCTGCTGCACGGGTAATTACACGATTTAATTCATTACTAATTAAATTTCCTTGCACTGCTGAATTATTCTCAAAGCGGTTCGATCTAGAGTCTGAATTAGAAGAGTAGAGAATTAAATCATCACGAACTTTTTTACCTGCGGTAAGGGGGTCAGGTATATTCAATTCTCCCTTAGCAGTATTCAGAGCATTTTGACTCTGTACTTCTACAGGTTTTAAGCTGTCGCTGAGGTTATATTGGAAGTAGTTTTGCAAATCTGTGGAATATGATTGAAAATCAGTCCAAACCTGACCCAGTTGTGATGTACTAGTACTATATTGGGCTGCTACTGGGAGAATTGCCACAGATACTAAAGCCAAAGTCAAAATGGTAGTTTTCTGCATACATCTGTATTTAAAAAAGGTAGAGTAAATTATTTAGCGAGTCAAAATTGAGTTTACTAAAGTATTATTTAATAATTTCTTTCTAAGAAATTATTACTATTTGTTGTAAGTTGAATATCTTGTCCACATTTTGTTATAGGCGGGCGAGACGCCCACCCCACAATCACTTTTGAAATATTTTTAATTTAATTCGGTAGTTTTTGATTAAGTTTTTGAATTGCTGTTAACTGCTTACAGATATCCTCCCGGAACTAATTACTACGTAGTGTAGCCACTAACTGGCGTGCAAATGCAGAAATTGCTTCATATTTATCGCTGTGAATTTGCATCATTTGGCTACGTGCTGTTTGTTCGTAAGGGTTATTAGCAACTGCTGCCAATTGCTCGTAACCTGGATAGTAACGGCAGAATGTATAAACACCGTTATCATCTAGCAACCATTGGCTATAAATCCCTTCTTTACGTGGAAAAAAACTTTCTGAGGCATTACGAGCAATAACTTTACGCGGATATTTTAAGATATCTGCAAAACTATCCACTGCAACTGGCTGAATGCGGCCAATTAATCGGGTTGTTAAGTTTTGCAGAATTTTTGATGCAGCTTTGGATTTGGCAATAGTATCAGGATCTTGTGCTGATAATATAACTCGGATACCGGCTTTAGCACCGTTAGCACATATTCTACCAACTAAGTCGGAAATTTGTTCAAATTCAAATAAAATTGGGGCTTCGTCGATGAAAAATATGGAAGCTGGACTACTTAATGCGCGTCTTAGTGCGGCTGAATAAGCACTTAAGGATAGTACGGCTGCATCTTCACTATCAGAGAGGTTTCTGAGAGCAAAAACTAAAAGTTGGGCGTCGGTGGGAAAGCTGGATGGTGCAGAAATGGCTTGTCCAACACGGCTAGTCAGCCAAAATCGCAAGC
Source organism: Nostoc sp. S4 (assembly GCA_029379225.1). Lineage (GTDB taxonomy): Bacteria > Cyanobacteriota > Cyanobacteriia > Cyanobacteriales > Nostocaceae > Nostoc. The sequence continues at coordinate 37,509 of JAQYWR010000061.1, forward strand.
GCAGCTGAATTTGACCGAGGGCGTCTTCTACTCTGCCACTAATTGAATTGAGCTGTAAATGTTCTGGGGAACAGAAAAAGAGAAAATCTTTTAAGGTAGGGGTTTTTTGCCAAGCTAGAGAACCGAATCCCCCTGCCATCGCTTGTCGATATCGTTCTTTGATACCTTCATCAGCAAAGAAGACTTCTAAGGCTAAGTTAAGAATCGATCGCACTGTTTGCGATAAAATTTGACTTTCGGTAGACGAGCCTAGAACCATTGTCATTAAAGCAGATTCTAAGAAGGCACTATAATCTATAAAGCGATCGCGTTGCTGTTCTGGTTCTAGCGATCGTAGATCTGGTTGTTCAAATAAGTTATTGGATTGTTTGGAAATATCAAAATACGCTCCATTGCCCTCCATAAATTCTGTATAGTCGGTAAAAGTAGATGTACCATCAGGTTTGGGGAAGTCTAATGCGATTACCGGAATCCCATAAGCCAAAGCCTGAGTTAAAATCCCCGACACCAATACAGATTTACCAGCACGAGTGGTGGCAAATAAAGCTAAATTTTTGTGTTGGTTAAACAAATCCAAATGTACGGGTGTTCCGCCTTCTTCAGCAATCAATTCAAAGCCTTGTCTATCACCTCTTTTGGTTAAAACTAAAGGCATTAATCCTGGAACTTCACTTGTTAAATAAAGCTGACGACGATTGAAGGGAGTTGCTAATAAACCTTCCCAAACTATCGGCAAAGTTTGCAGCCAAATTTTCCAGGCGTATTCGGTTTCTCGAATTACTCTTGCTGGACGTTGAAAACAGTTTTCAATATATCTTGTAGCTTCATCTAATTTCTCGACAGTTGGCCGATGTACCAAAATCGCAATACTCGTATAAATCGGGACTGCACCTTCATATAACTGTTCTTGGGCTGCTACAGATTTTCTTAACTTTAATTGAGCGTTAACATCAATAGTTTTGCTTTTTTCTTGGGCTAAAATTGTCGTCATATTTGACTGCTTTAGCACTCGTTGGAGAGTCGTTTTTACTAATGCTGGATTTGCCGCAGTCAATTCACAAAAAATTTCTGTATCTACTACTGTTTCTCTAGCTAACAGTTCCCATAAATACCGCAACTGAGCCGATTTATTTGGCCAACCACCAGGTTTTTCCAAAAATGACAGCGTGCCAACATAACGATTTTTCACATTTACCCAACGGCGATCGGCACGAGGTACATTAGACTCCATCAGCAAAGTTGTGCCGTGGATATTGTCTATCAACAATTTACTACTAGCTAAGTCGGAATTAACTTGTTCGTGCAGTCCTTGTTCGTCTAAAGTGAGTAATTGCGGAATATCTATGGGCTGGGTATCATTAAATCTTCTCCAGATGTCTTCCCAAAGCTCCTCTGCACTCAAAGCTTTGACATCCAATCCCATTTTATTAGATAAAATCTGCTCCCAGCGCGAAAAACCTTGTTTATAAGCATTTGTGATTACAGTTTCAATCCGCTGGTTTTCGGTTTCTGAAAGATCCCCTTTAAATTTCAACCACCATAATTCAGCTTTGACTAAAAGTTTTTCTATCCAATCATCTGCATTTTTCGAGCTAGTTTCGACTGTATAGGTGACATAAATCCGCATAAACTTAGGCTTTCGGACGCCAGATTTAGTCAGTTCTTTGATTCTGGCTCTCTCTGCCATCAACAAATATTTAATATCTCGCGATGGCGCATTTCTAATCAACGCTCCTAATTCTTTTTGTCGCTCTATATCTGAGCTAAAAGATCCTAAATGCAGTGTCATTCTTTCACCGCTAGGGATATCTTTTAATCCAGCTTCAATATTATTAAAAATTGTATCAATTTCTTCTGGTCTTAAAGTGGTATGAATTCCCTTACAATCAAAACCAAAAACAAAGCAAAATCGATCCTTCTGAGTGCCTTTTGTCAACAAATAAGCGCCAATATCGCGTCCATTCATGGAGACGCGCAACATTGTCGCCAAATGTAAGGCATCTTCAAATGGTGTTAATCTAGTTTCATTTCCGGTGACGCCGACGCTTTGTTTTCCGATTTTTTGCTTCATGGTTAACTTCTAGTAAGCTTTGATAACGAGCAAAGCCTCTTGTCCAAGCGGGAACGCCAATAAATTTGCTTAAAAAACTCCAACTTCTCCCACCAGTTAATATCCACCAAGTTCCAATTCCCCAACCAGTCATTAATAGCGTCCACAGCCATTTTTGAAATTCTTCTTGGAAAAGACCACCAAAAATCCCATTGATAATAAAGTAGGAGGCTAAGGCGATTACTGTCCAGGGAAGAATTTGATCGGCTGGAATTGGCCCTAATGAAGGTTGGCTTCCTAGAACTTGGTTGACTGGACGAAATTCTTGTTCCCGCTCTTCAGACATTTCTATTATCTTAATTATTTACTGTTATCGCCAATTACAAACCGTGTCAATACATCAGCAATGGTAACAGCTACAACGACTAATAGGGGAGTTCTGGCGATGCTTTGCCAATCTTCATCTTTACGCACTGCGTTGATTACACCAACCAAAGAAATTGCAATATACAGCAAGAACAGTGCCCGCAATATATTAAATATCAAACTTACTGCGGTGTCGCTACCACCAGCATTATTTCCTGTTGAACCATCATTCAAAGTTTTTTTAAAAAACTTTTCTGCCTCGCCAAAAAACTGCGCTTGCGCGGGAGCAGCAAAGTAATCTAACCAAAATAAACTTAGAACGATCGCCACTGCTAAAATTTGTAATCCGATCAGCGATCGCCTTGGCAAATGTACCTGCTGCCCGATTTTATGGATGATGACTGCAATTAAACTACCAACTAATAAACAAAATAGCAGGATAGGACTTTTTAGGCTGATAACGCTTAAAAATACAGCACAAGCAATCAAAAAAGGTACAGATTCAACTAAAATAACCAGAGTGGATTTCAGTGCCAGTCTTAACTTATCAGATCCCGTGGCTGCACTACCAGTTAAAGCTTTGAAAAAGGTTCTCTGGTGAGAACTTTGTCTAAACATTTGCTAATTTTCCTATAATGTACTATGGGCGTTGGTGGTTTTAAAGTTTACAGATATGACAATTTTACATGATTTAACATTTATTTTTCCTCAAATTATAAAGTTCAGCAAACTCATACATCATTATCCGATTTTTGATTAATTTAAGTTAACCAAATATTAATATTTATTTAATCAGTGTGTATACCTTGAGAAACTAGGTTTTTAGCTCTTAACTGTAATTGCTACAGTCTTGCTAAAGTTTTTCTCTCTCAAGAATTTTGTTTTAATTATCAGTTTGAGTAATCGAGTGGTCATACCAGACAATCCTTGGTAGGATAGCGCTCTTTAATCACTCTAGCTAGAGTCAAATTTAAATTCTTTGTCCTGATATAGTTTTGCTCATTAGACTTGAGTACTTAACGTCCTTCGCCACCTCACTTGCTACAAATTTGGAAAAATCAAGCAGACGGTTACTGTATCCCATTTGCCAAGGCTTTTGGAAATACTTTTAGAGATTATACTAGCACTACCATTGAAATCCGTGTTAACTCACATCTTGCACCTGACCGAACAAACCCGTAAAAGGCAAATAAAGAGTACAAA
>JAQYWR010000100.1 GCA_029379225.1 Nostoc sp. S4
AACATCGATTATTTCAAATCCAAACCGATTGAGCATCCTTTGATTACTATCCTCATAGATCATGGCTATCAGGAAAGAGAAACTGACCCAAGCATTAGAGCAGATTTATCCTCAAATCATGAGCAAAATCCAATTTCAACTCTCACCCAAGCCATCGAAAGCCGAAAAGGAAGCCAATGGAAAATCTGGATTTGTGCCTGTTGCCGCTAGATGGGTAATTGAAAGGTCAAACGCTTGGGTAGAGCGATGTAAAAGTTTAGTTAAAAACTTTGATCGGACACTCGCTCGTGCCAATGCCAAGCTCAAGCTTTGTTTTATCAGATTGATGCTCAGAAGACTAGCCGCTAGCTAGAAAAAACATATCAAATGAGTTCTATATGTCTAAAGTCCCCAAAGTGGTTGCAAAAATGATTGATAAGTAAAATTCCAGTAATTTTCATAAATTGTATAATTTTTACTTATTTATTTTTGAGATCAGACGGTAGGGCAGAGGGGTTGAAGAAAAAAAGCCTGATGCAGAAATACGTCCTGAGAGTTTTGCGATCGCCCATAGCGCTCTTGTAAAATCATTTTCAATTGTTGAGAATTCGCCCAGGAAAAAGTTTATGCCAGATATGTCCGGTCAAGACCCCTCCGAAATCACAATGGCAACGGTTGATGAAGAACGAAAAGGCGCAACTTTCAGCGGTACGGTCATCCTTGGTATAGATCCTGAGGGTGGGGAAGTCGTTTTCTTTAGAGACTTTTTAATTGAAGATTATAAAGGCGAACTTACCGCTTATCTGGCAACAGATGGCGATATAAAGAAAAGCATTGATTTAGGCGAACTCGATCATAAAAGCCCCAGTTTTAGGCTGCCAATTCCGCTTGGAACGGATACATTACCCTACAATACAGTCGTGTTGAGCGACAAAAAAAGCAAGAAAAAAATCCTGACGATCAATCTATAAAATTTGTAACTTAGCTCGTAGTTCAGCCAAATTCGATTGCCCTCCTGTATAGATCTCAAATGGGTTCTATAAGATGGTTGTGGAATCTCGTTATTGAAGTTGAGCATCAGTTGAGCATCAATGCTGAGTAGTGGCTTATACCATAAATATAAAATTACTAGACAAATAACTACCCTTGAATACTAGTTCAAATGTACTAATAAGGGTTAGATACTAGAAAAATAGTAGAAAATAGCAGGTATTAGGCTGAAAGCATTAATTTTACGTTATTTCCTCGAAATACTCAGACTTCTAGCTGAAAAACCACGGCGACGCGAAGAATTAACAGATTTACTCTCAGTTTTTCTAGACCAGTACGGTAAATCTGCTGATAAGACTGATGTTAAGCAAAAAATTACCCGTGCAATTCGCAGACTTAGAGACTGCGGTATAGAGATTGAAAGTAGTACTCATAGTCCCTATAAATTAGTTGAGTCAAATTTTCCAGTCCTTCTCTCAACCGAACAGCGAGAAGCTCTTGCAGTAGCCGCGTATTTCTTGGCTGATATGGGTTTTTCGGCACAAGCAAGCCAAATTCAACGTATCGGTAATTTAACAGAATCGGACATTCCAGAGTTTGTTAAAGTTGATTTTAGTCCTCCTGTTGATTATAATGATCGCAATTTAGATCTTATCGTTCGCCAACTCCAAGAATGCTTTGTGCAACAATGCCGCTATACTATTCGCTATCAAAGTAGACCAGGAGCCGACGAAGTACGAATCTGGGATATTGACCGCTCCGAACTCCGACTACATGACGGTCTTCTCTACTTATTTGCTTTTATCCCCGACTGGCGTTCTTGGCGATTTGACTATTGGCATAATATCGACCAGAATCATATCTTTCGTCTTGATAAAATCCTCAGCGTCGGTGCTGCATCAGATACTCGTTGGCTATCCTGTGATTTCCCTACATTGAAAGTACGCTATCGCATGAGCGGACAATTAGCTAACTACAAACCTCGACGTAAAGATGAAGTAGTTATTTACAGCGACCCTGAAGGAAAATTTCGTGACATTGAAGCGACAATAGATTACTGGTTTTGGTTTCGTCAGCGCATCTTGAAATATGGAGCGAATGTTCAAATTTTAAGTCCACAAACCTTGGCTAATGAAATAAAAAAAGAGCATCAGAAAATATGGGAACAATACTCACTGAGAGAAAATATTTAAAAATAGACTAATTTCAAAACAGATTATAAAATATGATATTAGTAATAAAGATACCTTGAGGGTAAACCCTAAGAGCAAAGGAAAGTGGTGACTCTAACCACTGACAAGCCAAAGCTCTGGCTGACGATTCCTATGTTTGCAAATCAATAATCCTGTTTTTCAGGAAGTCTGCACCTTGAAAATTTAAAATCTGTAATATTTCCAAAACTTTTTGGCAGGACAAAGCATAGGCAAAAACCCCCTACCTCCCGCCAAAAGTCTGTAACCTTTGCCCTGAAAGGAATACATCTTCTCAATGTCAGTTAATTTACATTTTTGTTATTGGCTGAAACGAGGTTTTTCAGCTTCCCTGCCAAAAATGGTTAGAGAAAGCAAGATGACTAAGGGTTTCAAGTTTTGGGGTTTCATATTAATGATTTCCGCTTGCGGAATTGAAACCATTAACTTAGTAGCAATAAAAGTTTTGCCTGCACCAGTTTCATATTAATGATTTCCGCTTGCGGAATTGAAACGAGAAATTAAAGATTGGGATACTATACCAAATGAGTTTCATATTAATGATTTCCGCTTGCGGAATTGAAACTACTAATAACCATTGATTCAATATTGAGTACATGCAAGTTTCATATTAATGATTTCCGCTTGCGGAATTGAAACTCAACAGCAACCCCCTTGCTGAGATATTTAGACAAGGTTTCATATTAATGATTTCCGCTTGCAGAATTGAAACAATTATTATAATTAAAAAAAGCTGAAAAATGATAAATCACCTTTTATGTAAACAGGAGTAATCGCCGAATAACGAAAAACTTCTATTACAAGAATGCATAAGTAGTTTTGCTACTTCTGTTATCAACCGTGTAGGGTTTGAAGGATTTTTCATATAAGTTTGGAACCCAGAAGCAAGAGCCTGTTTATAAGCTCTGTTTTTAGCAGACTTGCTAAAAGCGATCGCTGGAATTTCTCTAATTTGTACTGACCTAAATTTTCGGATTTTTTGTATTAACGAATATCCCGACTCTCCTGGCATATCAATGTCACTGATTAAAAGATCTACTGTTAATTTTTTAACAATTTCAAATGCTTCTAAAGCTGATGACGCAGTAATTACACAAATTCCATATCTTTTAAGAACACAGCTAATTAAGGCAAGGATATCCTCATTATCATCTACAACCAGAATTGTCCTTCCTTGAAAAATTTCTATATTTTTTATTTCTTCTTGATGATGATAATTATCAAAATTTATGCTTTCTATATCTTCTAGAGGATGTGTATCCTTAAAATTGTTTGACACGATGTACTAGCCTCCTAAGTTGGCTAATCAATTAGGGAGGAAGTCCTACAGGTAGCTAGCTGCGAACTAACTGCCTAGTGGGCACTATTAATGTTATCAACTTGATTTAATCAAGTTTTGCTATCACTAGTCTTATTTCTTAAGATATATAAAATTTGCATGTTTTTTTAATTTAGTATTTGTTTTGACTCATAGCCATATTCTTAGCATTTGAGTCCTGTTGTCATTTTAGTTACAACAAATAAAAGTATTTATCACAGTCAAGAGCTAAGCTAAACACCAGATTACAGCAAGACAACTGTTGACCCGATTTTGATTGGATTGCGATCGCCTTCACACTTTTGGGCATATATTAAAGAAATGTGACATTTAATTGCGCTATTGTAAAAATCAGCTTTATATAAGTTGATTTATGAGCCAGTCCGAAGATATCACTACCCAAACCTCTGCTGTGACTAACCACGAGCAGAAACCTATTCATATACCTGGCTCTATTCAACCTCATGGCGTACTCTTAGCACTCAGTAGCCAGCTAGAGATAGTAGAAGTAAGTAATAATACTCAAAAATATTTGGGTAAACAGCCAGAAGATTTGCTCGCTCAACCCCTGAGCTATTTGCTCGATTCAAAAAAAGTAGAAGCTGTTAAGCAGTGCTTGGAGAAAAAAATAGGTAGTTCTAATGCATTTAAAGTCTTAATAAATACTCTAAATGGCGAACGATACTTTGACGCTATTGTTCATCGTACACAAGAGGCTGTGATTGTGGAGCTAGAACCGACTGACTCGAAATCTGAGTTGAGTTTCTTAGGCTTTCATGGTTTAGTGGGTGAAGCGATCGCAAAAATGCAAAGTACATCCAGTCTCAGAGAATTTTTGCAGATTGTGGCACAAGAAATCCAAGAAATTGTTGGTTTCGACCGGGTGATGGTCTATCAATTTGACGAATCACAAGCTGGTTCTGTTGTGGCAGAAGTCAAACGAGAGGATTTATCACCTTACTTAGGACTCCATTATCCGGCTACAGATATTCCAACCCAGGCTAGGGAATTATACACACGTTGCTTTCTCCGATTCATCCCCGATTTGACTGCCGAAGCTGTCAAGCTAGTTTCCACAGAAAATTTCACAACATATGAGCATCTTGATTTAAGCTACTCTGTCCTCCGAAGTTTCGATTGGTGTTGTACTGAATATCATCAAAATATGGGAGTTAAGGCTCTTTTGGTGATTTCGCTGATTCAAGAGCAGAAGCTTTGGGGATTAATATCTTGCCATCATCAAACACCAAAGTATATTTCTTACGAAGTACGGAAGATGTGCGAATTTTTGGGACAGATAGTCTCTTCGGAATTAGCGCACAAAATTATTCACTCGGAATGGGACTATGAAGTAAAGCTCAAATCGCTACAGTCTGAGTTTCTCCAGTCAATTTCCGAAGCAGATAATTTTATCGATGCTTTAATCAAACCTGAAATTCGTTTGCTGGGTCTAGTTAGTGCCTCAGGAGCAGCAATTTGTTTGGATAATGAAGTTGCCCTTGTGGGAGCAACACCGAACATTGAACAGGTTCATCAATTAATTGAATGGGCGGATAATCAAGTTAATGACAACCTGTTTTCCACTGATTCTTTGCCAAAACTTTACCCAGAAGCGCTGACTTTCAAAGATACTGCTAGCGGCTTGCTGCTACTGCGAATTTCTAAAATCCAGCGCTATTACATCCTTTGGTTTCGTCCTGAAGTCATTCAAACAGTACATTGGGCAGGTAATCCCAACGAATTTATTCAAGCCCAGGTAGATGGTAGCCTCACCGTGCCTGTGCGAAAATCTTTTGCCGCTTGGCAAGAAACGGTTCGCTTAACTTCTCTACCTTGGAGGGTGTGTGAACTTGAGAGTGCTGTTGGTTTGAGGAATGCGATCGTTGGTATTGTACTCTCCAAGGCCGATGAGTTAGCCAAAATTAACTTAGAGTTAGAGCGCAGCAACCAAGAACTAGCCTCCTTTGCCTACGCTGCTTCCCATGACCTCAAAGAACCTTTGCGAGGTATTTATAACTTTTCAACGGTACTCCTAGAAGACTATGCCGAAATATTAGATGATGACGGAATTGAATGTTTGCAGACAGTAATCTCCTTGTCCGTACGTATGGAAACACTGATTAATGCCCTGCTGCGACTCTCCCAGTTAGGACAAGCACATCTCCGAAAGCAAGCAACCGACCTCAACGAATTGGTCGCTCAAGTAATTGAAGTCTTTGGTGCTAGTCGCCAGAACTCTGAACTGGTCGATATTCGCATTCCTCGACCTTTACCTATAGTCCAATGCGATCGAGTTCTGGTCAACGAAGTCTTCAGTAACCTGATTGGTAATGCCCTCAAATACAACGATAAGCCACAGCAATGGATTGAGATTGGCTACCTAGATGAAGACACTCTGACACAAAGACACTCTCAGGCAAACAAAGATGAGAACACGGAGAAATTACTCACCCCGTCACAACGTCATTCCCTCAGAACATCTTCTTTTCAATCCCCTATCTTTTATGTGCGCGATAACGGTATCGGAATTCCAGAACATCATCTAGAAACCATCTTTCGACTATTTAAGCGGCTCCACTCCCAGGAAAAATACAGCGGCGGCACAGGTGCAGGGCTAGCTATTGTAAAGAAAATTGTTGAGCTTCACAATGGTCAAATTTGGGTTAAATCTATTGTAAGCATTGGCTCAATATTTTATTTTACGCTCGAATAGTTTAAGATAGTTACCAATTATATATATTTGTTAAGTTCTTTTAAGACCACGAATGAAAAAAAAACTTCATGAACCTCTGCTGGTTGTTGAGGACAGCAATGAAGATTATCGGATGTTACAACGTCTGATGCGGCGCATGTCCGTCCAGAACCCCATACATCGTTGTACTAATGGAGATGAGGTTTTAGAGTTCCTCTATCAACAAACGAACGATTATGGCCAGGGCGAAGACCTACTCAACTCAAAAGTAGCACCACGACCTTCTGTAATCTTGCTCGATCTAAATTTACCAGGTATTGATGGTCGTGACATCTTAGACCGACTCAAGCAAGACAAGAGTTTTAAGCAAATCCCGATCGTTGTTTTTACTACGTCATCCAACCCCAAAGATATTGAATTATGCTACCAAAAGGGAGCAAACGGATATCTGGTAAAGCCAATGGATGCTCAAGAACTAAAAAAAACGATCCAGGCCTTCGTGGACTACTGGCTTGAAGCCAATACATCCCCCGTCTTGGATTAATTTGTTTATTTTCTGCCGAGCGGGCATTTAAGAACAAAGGGCACAGAGACAATTTTTGTCTTTGAGTCACTGTTTTTGCTTGTTTAGCTGGAGAAAGGGCTATGGAGTAAGCTAAGAAAGCTTTTGCATGTTTTGTTGTCGGATTTTTAGATGAATGATAGTCCTAGATTCGTTTTGCCCATTTTCCTGTCTTTATTACTGTCTTTTACTATATTGAGAGCAGTTGAGAATTAGTAAATAATTTAGATTTTATTTATATCTACTTGATATTAATTTTAAAATAATTCAATAAAACCCAATCTGGATGAAAGGGATCTACATCGCTCCCGAATCCTCATACGTAATATGTTGGACACATGGACGTTACTCATCATCGATGATTGTACAGCAGATCGGAAAATCTATCGTCGATATCTTTTGAAAGATCCGCACCAGTCCTACCAGATTTGGGAGGCAGACTGTGCAGAAGAAGGACTTGCTTTGTGTCAAAAGATGCACTTCGATGTCATTCTGCTGGATTTTTGCCTACCTGATATGAGTGGGTTAGAACTTTTCGATCAGCTCAAGCAGGAGATATTTCAGACTTCCGTACCTGTGATTATGTTGACAGGGCGTGGTGATGAAGAAATTGCTGTGCAAGCAATGAAACGAGGTGCCCTAGATTATTTGGTTAAGCAGCACTTAACACAGGATGTACTACAACTAATAGTCCGCAATGCCATTAAGCAATTGTGCTTGCAAGCCCAACTCAGTAAAACTCAGGAGCGGCAGCGTTTAATTGCTACAACGGCTCTGAGAATTCGTCAGTCTCTTGACCTAGAGCAAATTTTGAATACGGCTGTAGCGGAGGTACAGCAACTTTTAAAGTGCGATCGCGTGATCGTATATCAGTCTACCGCAGATAGAGAAGGTAAGATAGTTGCCTCTTCTGTTGAGTCATGCTGCACTATAGCAGTGTGCGATCGGGTAGGGAATGAGAAGGAGGACACAGAAAAAAGTCTATGCGCCGCCTTTGAGCGATCGCAACTTCTGCTCACAAAGACGCACGAAGAACCAACGACACAAACACAAGTAAGAGCGTCGGCTTCTGGCGCTCGGAACTTTGGAGGACACAGAGACACAGATTTTTTTACTGCATCAGAGCGTCATCCTGTCACCGCCTCTTATTCTCAATCTCCAATCCCCATTGCCCCAAATTCTCTTCAGGAGTACCGAGACCCTCAATCCCCAATCCCTTATATTTACGAGCTTGGATTGTGTAATTGTCTGAGCTTAAGAGAGCAATTTAATACTCAATCGAATTTAGTGGTTCCGATTAATCTGAGCAACAATGGCAACCCAACTCCTAAGCCTTGGGGTTTGTTGATTGCTTTCCATAATTCTTTTGAACAACAGTGGCAAGCTGATGATGCCCAGATGCTCAATGAAGTATCCGTACAACTAGCGATCGCTATCCAGCAAGCTGAACTGCTAGCCCAAACTCAAGCAGCCCTAGCAAAAGAAAAGCAACTCAATGCATTTAAATCCCAAATTATTGGCACGGTTTCCCATGAGTACCGAACGCCCTTAACTTCAATTCTGGCTGCTGCATCAACTTTAGGAAAACATAGCCAGCAACTCGATGAGTCGAAACAACAAAAGTTTCTGGGAATTATTGAACAAAAAGCCAGGTATATGTCCAAACTTGTGGATAATATGCTTTTGGTTAACCAATTTGAAGTCGAAAAACCCAAGCTCAAGCCAACGCAGCTTGACTTATTGCAATTTTTTTCCGAGCTGATAGAACAAGAGCGAGAAATAGCAGGCGATCGCCACGAATTGATTTTTCAAGTTACCGGGAGTAACCACGGCTTTTGGGGCAATCGCGGACTTTTGCAACAAATTTTTAATAACTTAGTGTCCAATGCAATTAAGTATTCTCCAGATGGAGGTACTGTAGAGTTTCACCTGATCGGCAAAGAATCACAAGTCATTTTTTCCGTCAAAGACCGGGGAATTGGTATCCCGACGGCAGATCAAGAAAATTTGTTTCAATCTTTCAGTCGTGGAAGTAACGTTGATACAATTCCTGGCACAGGTTTAGGGTTGGCGATCGCCAAAGCTTGTGTAGAATTACATGGTGGTAATATCACTTTATCCAGTCAAGTAGGACAAGGAACTAAAATTACAGTCAGCTTACCGAAAGTATTCCCAAGCGGTCAAGCTAATTCGTAATACTCGCCTGGGCGTGAGAAGCAAACTATCTGTTTTTCATAATTACAGCAGATTGCAACTAAGTGAGGTACAAGATCCAGGACTGATTTATCACAGATAAAGAGTTTCTACCTCCTGCCCCCTGCCCTCTGCCCCCTGCCTCCTGCCTCAAAACCCGTAACTTTGTACTTCATGCGAATGAAAAGTGCT
>JAQYWR010000101.1 GCA_029379225.1 Nostoc sp. S4
CTCAAATTATTACCTAGCAAACTTTTTGGGCTTTCTTATCCGTCGAACTCACGTTAATATTATGTTGTTAAAATAACTGTCATTGCGACCGTAGCGAAGCAATCCCAAAAAGCTTGTGATTGCGTTGTCTCAATCGCAATGACATATTAAAGCTGATTTGCCGGACATGATTATCAGTCTTGAATATGCCGTAGTCACACCCTTTAGGACATAATGACAAGCGTGAATGATAGCAAGAGTAACAGTTTTTCTCCTGCCTCCTGCTATATTTCCCAAGTTACCAGAAAAATGCGATCGCTTTTAGCTGATATTTTTCCTAAATCTATGCAATTGAATTAACACTGGTTTTGCCCAATTTCCACCCAGTAAATCGTGCAGCAGAATATAAAAACAGGGAATGATAAATAATGTCAGCATTGTTGCGATCGCCATCCCAAAGAAAACTACAATTCCTAAAGGCTGCAAAAACTCAGAACCTTCGCCAATACCTAATGCCAAGGGAAACAATCCCAAAATGGTAGTGACTGTAGTCATCATGATGGGACGCAAGCGTTGAGGAGCAGCTTTGACGATCGCAATTTGACGAGTACAACCTTCTTCATCCCGAATTTGGTTAGCTAGTTCTACCATCAGAATCCCTGCGTTGACTACAATTCCCACCAGCAGCACGACGCCAACAATTACAGTTGCGCCAATCGCTGTTTGGGTAATGTAAAGTCCAAAAATTCCCCCAGCTAACGCCAGTGGTACGGTGAACATAATTACCAATGGGTCAATGAGTGAATTGTACTGCACCGCCATGACTACAAAGATTAAGAACGTCGCCAATGCTCCCAAAGTTTTTAAAGCATCCTGAAGTTGCTGATTCGTTTCTTGGGCAGAACTAGGCACAATTGAAACGCCATCAGGTAAGTCTACATCTTTGAGTATCTGGTTGACTTCTGCTATGGCTTCACCAAGACTAGCTCCTTCGCTGAGATTACCTGCCACAATAAAAGCTTGGCGCTGATTAATCCGTTGCACCTCCCCAGGCGCTTGACCTTCTTGAATGTTCGCAACATCCGAAAGGCGGATTAATTGATTATTTTCTGTAAAAAGTGGTAATTGCTCTAGCTGAGAAGGACGCCCAATCGCTTGTTTATTTAGCTGCACCCGCACATCAACTAAACGGTTGCCACGTTGAATTTGCGTGGGAACTGAACCTTCGATAGCTGTCTGAACTGTTGCCCCAATTTGCTCTGCACTCAACCCTAAAGCCGAAACGCGTTCCCAGTCCGGGCGAATTTGGATTTCCGGTTGTCGGGGGTCGGCATCTGGTCGAAATGTGGCTAATTTTGCCTTTTCTTGCAATGCTTGCAGTACTTGAGCGCCTGCTTGGGTTAAGTTTTGTTCATTCTCACCTTGCAGAACCACGTCAACGTCTGACCCTTGCACAGGAGAATTACTCAAAATTAAACCCCGCACCTGACCAGGATTGAGGCGCAGCAGAATTCCTGCTAAATTGAGTTTGTTAAATTCTTGAGTTACTTTTTTGACAAAAGCTTCGACATCTGTGCCTGGTTTTAAATTGATAGTGCTACTGGCACGCAAAGGATTTTCTGTAGTATTACTGCCAAATAAATTACCACCAACAGTTGTGAAAGCTGACTCGGTTTCTGGTTGTTTGAGCAAAATGTCATCAACAATTTGCATAACTTTTTGGGAAGTTGCTAAAGGTGTACCAGGAGGAAACTGCGCTCTCAAGGTAGCTTGTCCGGTACTGATGCGGGGTAAAATTTCTTGGGGAATTTGACCAAACATCAAGAAGCTACTGCCGCCTAAAATTAGCAAAGCAGTAGTAACCACTAGGAGCCGATAGCGTAAAACCTTGGTTAAAAAGTTACTGTATCCTCGTGTAGCATCTTCAAATCGATGATTAAACTGTCTAAGCAGCCAAAATTCACTAACCCGGCTAGACCAGCGGATTCCTAAAAGTCGAGAAGACAGCATCGGTACTATTGTGATTGCAACCACAAGTGAAGCCGCAACTGCAAAGCTAATTGTCAGAATCAGTTCATTAAATAACAGTGCAATAAAGCCGCCAATTAAGAGGAATGGCACTACAGAAACTAAGTTGGCACCTGTGGCAGCAACCAAAGCAGATTCTACTTCTTGGGAAGCATCAATGGCAGTGTCAATAAAGAATTTAGAATTTCTCCCCTTTGCCTCTGCTTTTCTGCTCCCATGCTCCTCTGCCCCCCTCTCTCTTTGATTGGGAGTCATGCCTGCTTTTTCAGAAATATTCTCTAAGATTACAACCGATGTATCAATTGCTTGACCGACTCCTAATGTCAGACCTGCTAAACTAAACACATTCAAAGTCAAGCCAAATATTTTCATTAAAGCGATCGCTGCCAAAGTACACAGTGGTATCGTCAAACTGATAATCAATGTTTGCCTAAACGATCCTAAAAATAACAACACTGCCGCTGCTGCTAACAATGCCCCAGAAATCCCGGAAAAGATAACATCATTTAAAGAATTGCGGATGAAAATAGATTCATCTGTGGTGGGATTCAAAGTCATGTCTGCTGGAATTAAACCCGATTGCCGTAATTGTTCAATTCGCCGCTTCACAGCATCTACAACTGTAATTGTGTTAGCTTCAGGCTGCTTCTGAATGGAAAATTTTACAGCAGGCTGACGATTGAGATAAACAAATACTCGCTGCTCTTCTGTATCATCAATTACCTCGGCAAAGTCTCGCAAGTAGACACGGGGGGGAGGAGTGAGGGAGGCAGAGGAGGCAGGGGAAGCGGAGGAGACTTCTAAGGAAAGGTTTTCAATTTCCTTGGCATTTTGGAAGCGTCCGACAGTCCGAGTCAATGGCTCAGAGTTTTGCCCCAGAATCCGACCACCAGAAGTATCTTGGTTACGGGCTGTTAATTCATCTAATACATCATTTAACCCTACACCCAAAGCTTGCAATCGGTTCAAGTCAACAAGCACCCGTACTTCTTCCTCGGCACCACCAGATACATCAACCGAGGCGACTCCTGGCACAACACTGAGTTCACGAGTCAACTCTTCATCAGCAAATACGCGTAAATCTTTACCTTGCAGAGAAGTAGATGTCAGCGCCAATTCATAAATTGGCAATTGGGAGGGATCGACTTTAAATAAGCGGGGTTCTTCTATGGTATCTGGCAGTTGTCCTCGGCCTCGGTTAAAAGCAGCAGTGGCATCGTTTAAAGCTTGGTCAATATCGCCCCCTGGTTGAAAGTATAAATCGAGGCTTACCTGTCCTTCACGGGTACGGGAAAAAACCTGCACTACATTCTCGGTTGCGGATAAAGCTTCTTCTAAAGGTCTAGTGATTTCATCTACAGCTACTTCTGGTGAAATACCGGGGGCTTCTAGCCGCACACCAATTCGTGGATAGGTAATTGAAGGCAGGAGATCGACTTGGATCGTTGTCAGGAAAAATACGCCAATGACAATTACTGCCACAGTGAGCATGAGTGTACCTATGTGTTTGCGAATAGCGATCGCACTAAGGCTAAATCCGCCATTGCTATTATTTGCCTGTTGCATAATAGATATTAAATGCCAAGTGCTGAGTGCTGACTACTGAGTACTTTTTTCATTCAGATGGTGGTTGCTCACCCTACTATTGCTTTTCTGAAAGAATTGAAAGATTTACAGTGTCACCTTCTTTTAAGGGCTTACCACTACGAACAACATAGCGTTCTCCCGCTTGCAAACCGGATAAAATTTCTACTTTGCTATCAGCTCTTTTTCCCAGCATTACGGCTCGTGCGGTTACCATAGTTTTGCCTTCTGTGTCTTTAATCACAAATATTGCTCCACTTTGGTCTTGTAACTTTGGCTGGGCGATGCCAGATGTATTAGGTGGGGAAGACTGCGATACATTTGTTGGTGTCTGTCCTGTAGCTTTGGAGTTATTATTGTCTGCTTTCTGAATTGCTGTTTGGGGCACTACAACGCGCTGTTGTATCTGGTTTTCAAAATTGACTCTTGCTAGTAGCCCACTACCAATTTTGCCGTCACTGTTAGGAATTACTATTTCTACAGGTATCAAACGAGCTCTGGCATCCGCAGCCGGGGAAATGCGCGTAACTTTGCCAATCAATGTTCGGTTGGGAAAGGCATCTAAGCGCACTTTCACAGACTGTCCAACCTGAATTTGTGCCAGTTCTAACTCGGAAACTTGGACAACAACTTTCACACGGTTAAAGTCGCCAATTTTTAAAACTTCATTACCTGCTTGCAAAAGATTGCCGGGTTCTGTCACCTTTTCTGTGACCACGCCATTGATGGGAGATGTCAGTCGAGCGTAAGATCTGCGCTCTTTGGTTTCGGCAACCAATGCCTGTTGGGCTAACACTCTGCCTTGAGCTGCGGCAACGGCTTGCTGTTCTGTGCGGACTTGCTCTTGAGCTGCCCGCAATGCTTGGGCAGCGGTTTGTGCCTCAGTACGTGATTGCTGGGCAGTTTGTTCCGCGATCGCTCCGGCTTGGAATAGTTTCTGCTGACGTTGGGAGTCTGCCTGGGCTTGCACTACTTCTAACCTCGCCCGTTCCACATCAGCACGAGCATTGCTGACTTGAGTCGTTGCCCTTACTACTTCTGATTTGAGCGCTGCGAGTTCCGCTTCTGCTTGCTTTAAAGCCGTTAGTAGCAGGGCATCATCTAACTGTCCAACGTTTTGCCCCTGCCTAACTGTATCGCCGACATCAAAGTTCAAAGCCAGCAGCCGTGCTTCTACTTGCGATCGCACTGATACAACCCGAAAGGGTGTTGTATTGCCTGTGTATTCTGGTTGTGTTTGCAGCAAGTCTGTTCGAGCGATCGCCACATCTACAGGTATTCCACTGCTAACCTTCTCCCGCCCGTCAGGACTCTGAGATTGTGCCTCGGCTGATTCTTTGGACAGCGATCCACAACTTCCGATCGACAGTCCTATGCCCACCAAACAGGGAATTAATAAACTTCTCAAACCAGGGGAGGCAAAAAAATAATTTTCCCCTTTCCGACCTTTTACACAATTGCTTTTTGCCAGAACTCTACTCTTGACATCTGCATAGGCACAGTCCGCCGCAACGAAAAGTCCGAGCGGCGGTTTTTGCCGTAGACGCAATAGCGGCTTGCCGCAGGCATCTGAACTTTTCAAAACAGGCATTGCTACCTCAGTTTTCACAACTGAATCTAAATGCATATTATATTAGCTGGGTATTGGTTACAAAATCCGTCATTTTCACCTGTTTGTACAGCTTATTCTATGTTCAAAATCATTTAGTTTTCTCCTACGGGGAAGCATTTGGGATTAAACAGCCGTATTTTCCCAAGTAATTCCTAGAAATATGATTAATCAAAACGGCGAGAACGAATAAGCTGTCTAACAAATTTTCTAAATATAGAAAATTACTGTTTTTCCCTAAAAATCCCAAAATTCTCACCGCTCTACTTCTGATGCAGAGGTAGACAATCTTCTTGCAGCTAATCAATTATAAACTTAATATAAATATTTTTTAGTTTTATACAATCTACCCAGAGGAGAAAACTGGCTCCCCTGCCTATATTTCACGCAATCAAATATATGAGTCCTATAGTTTTTCAAATGTATTAAAAATAAATATTTCTGATTTTATTGGTCATTAGTCATCAGTTATTCTACCTGTGGCCCTGTGCTTCCTCTGTTCCCCTGTACGTGAAGCCCGCCTATCTTCCCCCCATCTCCCCATTTCCCTAGTACAGCAAGGCATAAATAAACAGACCATTTAAAATCGCGCAAAAGTCCGAAATACAATTCTTTTGACTTTTGACATTTGACTTTGACTTGCGCGCAGCGGTACTAGTCCCCAGTTCCTAATCCCCAGTCCCAGATGGACACTGAGCTAGTTAACATAACTTTTTATAACAGTTTTTTCAACTTTTCCCCAGATAGTCGATTGTTATGTCATCATGGGGAGTGAAATGAGAATTAATTCGGCGACAGTGTTTGTTCTTAGTATTGACAGGCTTTTTCCTTTTAGTATTACAGACTTCTCTCCGAAATCTAAATCTCTACATAGTTATGATTTTGGAGATATTTCATGTCAATTTACGTAGGTAACCTCTCTTATGAAGTTACACAAGAAGCGCTGAGTGCTGTTTTTGCAGAATATGGTTCTGTGAAGCGCGTCCAGCTACCTACTGACCGCGAAACAGGTCGTTTACGCGGTTTTGGTTTTGTGGAAATGAGTTCCGATGCTGAAGAAGCAGCTGCCATTGAAGCTCTTGATGGTGCTGAATGGCTAGGTCGTGACTTAAAAGTAAATAAAGCCAAGCCCAGAGAAGATAGAGGTGGTTCTTTTGGTGGTGGTAACCGTGGCGGTGGCGGCTACAACCGTAATCGTTATTAAGCCAAATAAAAGTAAAGTAACTTAATTGAATCTGAAAAAGGCTCAGGTAGTAATGCTTGAGCTTTTTCTATAAAAAAAGAGGTCAGAATTGAGATTGGTGAATATTCTACCCATTAAGTGAAAACTCAAAGCTAAGGCTTACAGCAGTCTATTAGCGTAGGGTCAGCTGTGCAATTAAAAACTGGTCAACAAATAAATTGTACTTACTCAAGCAATCCTGTTAGCTTTTACAGGAATCTCAATTACAAACTTTGTGCCTTGCCCTAATGTAGAGTCACACCAAAGATTACCGCCATGCTGCTGGGTGACAATTTGATAGCTGATAAACAAACCCAAGCCAGTACCTTTGCCAACGGGCTTAGTGGTGAAGAAAGGATCGAATAGTTTAGAGCAAATCTCTTTGGGAATGCCTATTCCATTGTCAGAAATCATAATCATCACTTGGTTTGTATCGATTTGACGAGTCTGAATGCAGATGGTATTAAGATTGGCTGAAATCTCTTGGAAGGAAAGCCTAAGATTAGATTCTTCTAATGCATCAACAGCATTGCTCAAAAGATTCATAAACACTTGATTAAGGGAGCCAGCATCACATTCAATCAGTGGTAACTCAGCATACTTTTTAATAACGTCGATCTGTGGGCGAGTCGTTGTCGCTTGTAATCGATGTTGCAAAATTATCAAGGTACTATCAATTCCTTGATGAATGTCTACCGCTTTTAATTCTGCTTCATCCAAGCGCGAGAAGTTTCGCAGCGATAACACAATACTAGAGATGCGTTCGGTACCGATTTTCATGGACTGGAGAATCTTGGTCATATCTTCCCGTAAAAAGTCCAGTTCAAGTCGATCCAATTGTGTATGCAAGGCTTGAGGTGGATTTGGATAGTGCTGTTGGTAAGCTTGTAATGCTCTAAGTAGATCTCGGATATGCTCAGAAAGATAAATTAAGTTGCCATGAATGAAACTAATTGGGTTATTGATTTCATGGGCAACTCCTGCCACCATCTGTCCCAATGCAGACATTTTTTCACTTTGAACCATCTGTAATTGAGTCTGTTTAAGCGTTTGTAGGGTTTGCTGAAGAGTCGTATTCTTTTGATTCAATTCTTCAGTTCTTTGCTGAACTCGAATTTCTAGAGTTTCATTGGTTCTAGCTAGTTCGGCAAAAGCTAAACGCAGCTTGGTTTCTGCTTGTACTCGTTCTGCAATTGTCGCTGTCAGCACGAGAATAGTGAGTGTAATCACGCCAATAAATAATTCCAGTTGGAGCAAAGATTGGTTGAGATCCTCACTCACAAAACTACCTTCGCCATTAACAGTTGCGATCGCAGCAATCGCAGCCACAATAAAAGTTAACAGTGTTGTACCCGGTTGCCCTAGTCGAAAGGCTGACCAAATCAACATTGGAATCAACATATATTCCAGGTGATATCCTTCACCAAAAGCAACTTTGCTAATGAGAATCACCAACCCCATCAGGATAACAGGCTCTATTACGATTAAGCAGAATCTTAGACAGCTTGAGGAAGTTGGAGAGTGTCGAATATTAAAAAGATTTTCACAATCCGCTGACTTGGAACTCAGGGATAACCATTGCCAGATTAAATGTCGGTTTTTTTGAAAAAACAGTCTCCAACTAAGAAGAATCGGGGTAACGATTAAAATTCCTGAAACATTAGAAATCCACCAGGTTAACCAAACTGTGCCATACGCTGTCCAGGGAACTTTACCGCTCAACGTTAAGCAAGCCACTCCAACTGTTGCATTAATATTCGGCCCCAGCATCCCAGTTAAAATCAAAAATTTGAACACGTCGGTGACACGTTCTAAGGGATAGCGAAGGTTGGTAGTTTTTCGCAACAAAAAGGCACCTAACATAGTCCCCAAGGTTGTGCCGATCGCAATTCCTAGAACTGGCAGCGTTGAAATCACAAGCGATAAGAAACTTGTTGGATCTTGGAACGCCCAGAAGTTGGCGAGAAATGAACCCAACAAAACACCGTATCCCATCCAGTTACCAAACAGCAGAACAGCTCCAGCAGCAATTCCATCCGGAGGCCAAACTGGAGTCACAGCCTGAGGTGTAGAG
Organism: Nostoc sp. S4; assembly: GCA_029379225.1. Lineage (GTDB taxonomy): Bacteria > Cyanobacteriota > Cyanobacteriia > Cyanobacteriales > Nostocaceae > Nostoc. The sequence continues at coordinate 8,497 of JAQYWR010000101.1, forward strand.
GCAAGATGACGTGAAATTTCAGCCATTTCATAGTAAGCGATCGCCAAAACAACGACGCCTCCGATTTGTTTTAGCGCATAAGGTAATGTAGGGAATTTTTGTTGAATCATCCGTTTAGTGGCTGCTTGATGTCAACGTTGCCTTCTAAACATAGAATGCCCTTTTCCCTTAAAGTCGGAACATTAAGTAGCGATCAAAGTAGTTTACAAAAAGTATTAAAACTCAGCTTTGGTACTTCACAATGTGACAAAATTATCAGGCGAGCAAGTTGTAGTACTAAGTTGCATTCCGTTGTAGTAAGTAAGTGGGCATAAAAAACCAAACTGTGTAAATAAAAGTAAACAAGGCTTAAACTCTTTTTCCCCCGAAGTTTGGATCGGAGGAAGCCTCCGCTCCAACTTCTCTTCCTGCTCCCTGCCTTATCGGACGATAATTACTTAACGTGAGTTCGACGGAACTAAAAAATGGCAGGAGGTAGTGCAGGTAAATCTTT
>JAQYWR010000006.1 GCA_029379225.1 Nostoc sp. S4
ACGTAAATGTGATTAGCGATCGCTCTTCTCTTAAAAACTTTTTGGTTTACTGATTTAATATCTTTAGCCTTCAGCAATATTTTGACAATATCAGAAATTAAATCTTTAGGTATTTCATGTTCTGGTAAAGGAGCCATAATTTCTAAAGTATCCTGGCTGTAGGCAATTCGTGTACTTCTTTTTTCTCCCAATTCTTGCAAAATAGATTCAAATTCTTCCCAGCTTACATTAGGAATGGTTACGGTGCTACCAGGCGACAATTGCATCTGACTAACAGGTTTGAAAACGGTAATAGCAGTCATAACCAAAATATCAGTAAGCTGAATTTTAATAATTACCTATCAGGTTGCGGTGGATAATATAGCCCACCGTAACCTTTAGACTAATAGAATGAGTTTAACAAAAGCAGCAAAAAGCGATCGCTTTACACTTTAAACTTTTCAGTAATCCGCTTCATCGCTTCTTCCACATTCTCTCGACTATTGAACGCCGAAATCCTAAAGTAACCTTCACCCGCAGCACCGAAGCCAGAACCAGGTGTTCCCACTACGTTGACGGTTTGCAGCAATTTATCAAAGAATTCCCAACTGGATAAACCATTAGGCGTTTTCACCCACACGTAAGGTGCATTCACGCCACCATAAACTGACAATCCGGCAGCTGTGAGTTTCTCGCAGATAATTTTGGCGTTTTCTAAATAGAAACTAACTAATTCTTTTATTTGTGCTTGTCCTTCTTGGGAATAAACCGCTTCGGCTCCTCGTTGGACAATGTAAGAAACACCGTTAAATTTGGTAGACTGACGGCGATTCCACAGTTTCCACAGTTCGACATCGGAACCATCAGCGGCTTTGGCTGTGAGTGTTTTCGGTACTACAGTTAACGCGCAACGGGTTCCTGTAAAGCCTGCATTCTTCGAGAAAGACCGAAATTCGATCGCAACTTCTCTTGCACCTGCTATTTCATAAATTGAATGGGGAATCGATGCATCGGTAATGTAAGCTTCGTAGGCTGCATCAAAGAAAATAATTGAGTTATTAGCTTTAGCATACTCCACCCATGCCTTAAGATGTTCTTTGGTAGCAGTTGCACCAGTGGGATTATTGGGAAAGCAGAGATAAATTAAATCAACTTTCTGGGAGGGAATTTCGGCGGTAAAGTTGTTTTCAGCTGAAATCGGTAAATAAACTAAACCTTCAAACTCGCCTTTATCATTAGCATTCCCTGTATTTCCCGCCATCACATTAGTATCTACATATACGGGATAAACAGGGTCAGTAACGGCTATAGTGTTGTCATGACCAAAGATTTCCAGAATATTGCCTGTGTCACACTTGGAACCATCGGAGATAAAGATTTCTGAGGCATCTATCTCGGCTCCCCGTGCTTGGAAATCTTGAGTAGCAATTTTCTCCCGCAACCAAGCGTAGCCTTGCTCTGGGCCATAGCCTCTGAAGGTATTGCGATCGCCCATTTCTTCGACAGCTTTAATCATCGCTGTCCGGCAAGCCTCTGGCAGAGGTTCGGTAACATCGCCAATGCCCAACCTGATGATTTTAGCATTACTATTCGCTTCTGCAAAGCCATTCACCCGCCGAGCAATTTCTGGAAACAGGTAACCCGCTTTCAGTTTCAGGTAGTTGTCGTTAATACTTGCCATACTAAATTCTCAAAAACGCCCTCAAACAGCTTACTGCTAATCTGAGCGATCGCTTTTGAGTGGGGAGATGGAGAGATGGGGAAGTCTGGAGAGGAATAATATCATGTCCTATTAAAAACTTATCATTTCGAGGGCAGGGGAGCAGGGAGCAGGGGGAAAGAGGGTTTTGGGATTTTTTGCACAGATGCGGTAATCATAAGTCATTAGCCGGACATGATATAACTCTTAACTCACCAGTCAACAGTCATCAATCAACACTCTCCATGCTCAATTTAGACATTTATCGGCTGTTGTTTATTAGTTTCTGATGTGTAAATTTCTAACTCCGTGACTGATTCTCGACCTGTAATTAATCTAGCTCCACGATTACGGGTAAAATAGTTCCATGCCCACTGAATTATTACTACTAATTTATTGTTAAATTCAATTAAGAAATAAATATGAATTAATAGCCAAAACGCCCATGCAAAGAAACCTTTGAGCTTGAGAAAACCCAAATCTACTACAGCGGAATTTTGCCCAATCATCGCTAAACTACCGCGATCTACATAAGCAAAGGCTGGCAAACTTTTACCTGCAAGGCGTTGTTGAATTAATTTTGCTACATATTCTCCTTGCTGTATCGCTACAGGTGCAACACCAGGTAGTGGTTTATTATTTTGATGAGAAAAATTTGCTAAGTCGCCAATTACAAAAATATTCGGATATTCCTTAATACTTAAGTCAGGTTCGACGATAACGCGTCCAGCGCGATCGCATTCGGCGGCTGTGCGTTCTACTAGCACTTTTCCCATTGGGGAAGCTTTCACACCTGCTGCCCATAATATCGTTTTTGAAGCAATCTCTTTAACTTCATCGCCTTGTTTGAGGGTAACAATATTATTTTCAATATTGGTTACCAGTGTTTTTGTTTGCACAACCACCCCCAACCGCGTTAGTGATGCTTCTGCTTCTTGTGATAACTCTGGGGCAAAAGGTGGCAGAATCCGATCTAATCCTTCTAAGAGCAAAATCTGAGCTTCTGAGGTGTCGATGTTGCGGAAATCTTCTTTGAGAGTTTGGTTTGCTAATTCTGCGATCGCCCCCGCCAATTCTACACCAGTGGGGCCACCACCAACAATCACAAAAGTTAGCCAAGCACGGCGTTTTTCTGGATCGGTTTCTTTTTCTGCTGCTTCAAATGCCATAAAAATCCGGCGACGCATTTCTATAGCATCTTCTACGGTTTTCAACCCTGGGGCGAATTCTTCCCAGTTGTCTTTGCCAAAATAAGAATGCTTCGCGCCTGTGGCAACAATCAATGTATCGTAAGGTATTGCTTCGTCGCCCACAATCACTTTTTGTGCTTCTGGATCGATATTATTCACCTCGCCTAGCAGCACTTTAGTATTCTTGCTCTTACTAAGTATAGAACGCAACGGTGAGGAAATATCAGCCGGAGATAAGGCTCCTGTAGCGACTTGATACAACAGAGGTTGAAATAGATGAAAGTTGCGTTTATCGATTAAAGTAACGTTTACTGCTGCCTTAGCAAGTGTTTTTGCTGCATAAAGTCCAGCAAAACCACCGCCAACAATGACAACTTGATGAATTGGGTTATTGTCAAGTGAGTTTACCATAAGAAATATTTCTCTAGATGACGATTATTGTAACTATTCTTAACAAATTTGTCTCTAACTTGGCATCAGAAATTTTGTATTGTTTTTTATATTTGTCAAATGATTAGTCAATCACAATAATGGGGACTGGGAAAGAAATATTTTGTTAATCAAATAACTTTACATCTCTTAAAAATACTAAAAAATATTTATTGTCTAGATTTGTCGGTGAACCATCGCGTATTTATGCAAGTTGAAAAATGAAAGGAGTGGGGACTGAGGGCTAAGAACTAGAGAAAAGTTTTCTCAATCCTAAGGGACTGACAAATAAAAAAATATCCCATCCCTGCGGGACGCTACGCGAACGCTTTGGAGGCTCTTGAGCAGGGAACTCTTAGCAGGAAGAGAAGTTGAAGCGGAGGCTTCCTCCAATTCAAACTTCGGGGGAGGTAAAGTCGTAGTCAAGTCCAGAAATTGGATAATTTATTTTTTGGAGTTCCCTAATACCTAGTCCCCAGTCCCCAATTTTTAGTTACTCAATTTGAGGTACAATCAGAAGCCTGCCAATTAATGACGATGCTCGCTGACAGGAGATGCTTCTATGGCGCGGATGTATTATGACGAAGATGCCAATTTAGACCTTTTGAGTGGAAAAACTATTGCTATCATCGGCTATGGTTCCCAAGGTCATGCCCACGCTCTCAATTTAAAAGATAGTGGTTTGAATGTGATTGTGGGATTATATCCGGGCAGTAAGTCAGTTTCCAAAGCCGAAGCAGCTGGGTTAACTGTGAAAAATGTTGCTGATGCGGCTAATGCTGCTGACTTCATTATGATTTTGTTACCTGATGAAGTCCAAAAAACAATTTACAAAAATGAGATTGAACCCAATTTAGAAGAAGGGAATGTGTTAGCCTTTGCCCACGGTTTCAATATTCATTTTGGGCAAGTTGTACCACCGCCGAATATAGATGTGGTGATGGTAGCACCAAAAGGGCCGGGGCATTTAGTCCGACGGACTTATGAAAATGGAGAAGGCGTACCAGCACTGTTTGCAGTTTATCAAGATGCTAGTGGTCAAGCACGCGATCGCGCAATGGCATACGCTAGAGGTATCGGTGGTAGCCGTGCCGGTATTCTGGAAACTACTTTCCGTGAAGAAACCGAAACTGATTTATTTGGCGAACAAGCAGTATTGTGCGGTGGTTTGAGTGCTTTAATTAAAGCCGGATTTGAAACTTTGGTAGATGCTGGTTATCAACCAGAATTAGCTTATTTTGAATGTCTTCATGAAGTTAAGTTGATTGTTGACTTAGTTGTAGAAGGCGGTTTAGCCAAAATGCGCGACAGCATTTCTAATACAGCTGAATATGGTGATTATACGCGCGGGCCGCGGATTGTCACCGAACAAACCAAAGCTGAAATGCAGAAGATTCTCAGCGAAATTCAATCTGGACAATTTGCACGAGAATTTGTTTTAGAAAACCAATCTGGTAAACCAGGATTTACCGCCTTGCGTCGTAAAGAAGCTGAACACAAAATTGAGGAAGTTGGTAAAGATTTACGCGCCATGTTTAGCTGGTTAAAAAAAGCTTAAAAACAAGAATTCAAAATCTAGAATCAATCTTTTGTAGAGACGCGATTAATCGCGTCTTTTGATTTATCACGTCTGGGTTTGACATTAAGTTAACATGTATGAACATTGCTGTGCTACTACAATATATATGCTTCAAATAATAATACCTTCGCAATTTTTTATTTTTCAATTTAGCGTACTCTGACGGAAAAGCAAGCTATGCGTGGCGTCTTGCTCTAGAAGGTATTCAATAAGTAATAATTGCTGTAACTAAACTCTATTCGGAGATAACCTTGTTTTTCACTCAATATTTCCAAGAAATTGTTCTCCGCACTGGGGAACATTTAATATTAGTTGTAATTGCAATGGTGGCGGCCGTTTCCATCGGCATTCCTTTAGGAATTTTCATTACTCGTCAACCGAAACTCGCGCAACCTATTATCGGTCTAACTAACGCTATTCAAACTACTCCGAGTTTAGCTATCTTTGGCTTTCTGATTTCTGTGCCATTTCTGGGAGGAATTGGCAAAATTCCTGCTATTGTTGCCTTGATTCTTTATGCTTTGCTCCCGTTAATTCGCAATACTTATATCGGTATTAATAGTGTCGAGCCAACAATTCGAGAGGCGGGACGAGGGATGGGGATGACAGACCGACAATTGCTGTTTCAAGTAGAAATTCCCCTTGCTTTAGGTGTGATTTTAGCAGGAGTTAGGGTAGCAACAGTTATCTCTGTGGGAATTGCTACGATTGCAGCAGCAATTGGCGGTGGGGGGTTGGGGGTGTTTATTTTTCGCGGGATTTCTACCCTTAATAACCAGCTGATTTTAGCTGGAGCAATACCTGCTGCGTTGATTGCGTTAGGTGCAGATTTGACTTTAGGATGGTTAGAAAAAAATCTCACTCAGCAAAAAGAAAAAAATATATTAGTTAATCGGAAAACTGCGGTTTATTTAGGTATATTAACGTTATTGATTGGCGGATTAATTGGCTTTACATCTTGGTTAACACCACCAACAATTATTATTGGCTCCAAAAATTTTACCGAACAATTTATTTTAGGGGAATTACTAGCTCAACAAATAGAATCCCATACTAAATTAAGGGTTGATAGACGCTTAAATTTAGGAGGAACTTTTATTTGTCATGAAGCTGTCAAAGCAGGGCAAATTGCTGGTTATGTAGAATATACAGGAACAAGTTTAACATCTGTTTTGAAAGAGAAACCGATTAATAATCCTCAACTAGTATATAAAAAAGTTAAACAAGATTACAGCCAAAAATTTAAATTAGAAGTCATGTCACCTTTGGGATTTAACAACACCTTCGCGATGATTATCCGGGGTGAAGATGCTAAACGGTGGCAGATTAAAACTCTTTCTGAAGCTGCTAAATATACGCCACAAATGCAAGCAGGATTTGGTTATGAATTTCTGGAACGACAAGATGGTTATCCGGGGTTAGCTAAAACTTATGGCTTCAAATTTATCAAACCTCCCCGGCAAATGGAATTAGGATTGATGTATCAAGCCTTAAAAGAAAAGAAAGTAGATTTAATAGCAGCTAATTCTACAGATGGCTTGATTCCCGTTTTGAAGTTAGTCATTTTAGAAGATGACAAAAAATACTTTCCACCTTATGAAGCTGTCCCTATCTTCAATCAAGCAATTCTAGAAAAATATCCAGAGTTACGAACAGTTATTAATCAATTAGCTGGATTAATTTCTACTGAAGAAATGCAAAAAATGAATTATCAAGTTGATAATCAATCTCGTCCGGTTGAACAAGTTGTTCGTGAGTGGCTGAAGTCTCACAAACTACTAAATTCAATGGGAACATAGGACTCCTATTTTATTTTTAAGACTAAAATAGAAATGACAATTAAAATTTGAGATTATATAGTCAAAAAAGTTTAATGGCTAAGGATCGCTTTCACAATGTAGTTAGAACTGCTCTAGAGAAAGAAGGGTGGACAATTACAGCGGACCCTTATCAAGTAAGCATTGGGGATGTAGATTTTGAAATTGACCTAGCAGCACAAATGCTAGCTGCTGAACGAGCAGATGAAAAAATTGCTGTCGAAATTAAAAGCTTTATTGGAGGGTCAAATGTTTCAGAATTTCATACAGCTTTAGGACAGTTTCTTAACTACCAATTTGCTCTTGAAGAATTCGATCCGCAAAGAAAACTTTATCTTGCTGTTCCTGACTCAATTTATCAATCGTTTTTTCAACGTCGTTTTATAGGGTCAGTAATTAAGAGAACTAAAATTAATTTGCTGGTTTATGATGAAAAAGAGGAGATAATTGTTCAATGGCAGTAAAACAATATCGTCAAATCATTCAAAATTTAATTTTAGAACGATCGCACAGACAATTTTACCCAGAAGAAATCGAAACTCAAGCCATTTTGGATACTGAGCGCGACCACTACCTTTTATTACATACTGGTTGGCGCAATAATCATCGGACACATGGATGCAGTATCCACCTTGATATCAAAGACGGCAAAATCTGGATACAGCATGATGGCACTGAAGTTGGTATTGCTACACTGCTGTTGGAACAAGGTGTACCCAGAGAAGATATAGTATTGGCGTTTCACTCCCCTTATATGCGCCAATTTACTGAATTTGCCACTCATTAATGTTACTAATATTTTAATAATTTCTATTTTTCTTAGTTTTGTAAATCTCTGTTAATCAGCAGCGATCGCTTTTACTAAGATAAAATTAGTAAAGGCGATCGCCTTGGAATTACCACCACATTGTTCCAGGACTACCTTTAAATGGGCCGACAATATCAGCAGTAATCCATCCCCCGTAAAAATCACCAGGTTGAGGTGTTACTAGCTCATCATTAACATAGCAAGCATCCATTAAACTGGCAGTGAAACCATAGTATTTTGCAATCGAAACAAAATCAGGGGTGGGGTCAAAATATCGCCATGCAGCATATTTTAGATATTTATCATTAACGCTGAGATCATAATATTGATATGCACCTTTCCATTCACACAGCCCTTTTTTAGACGTTTCAATTAGATGTTCTAGTTTAATGTCTTCTGGAGGAAAGTAATAGACAGGAGGATGACTTGTTTCTAAAACTCTTTTACCTTTGTTGGTTTCTGCCAAAACAATACCATTACAAATTATCCGCAGCTGTTTATTAGTATCTTCTAAACGAGCTGGACGAGGATAATCCCAAACTGATTCTTGACCGGGTTGTGGTGGTATTGGATTTGGTCTCATGGTTAATAATCTCCTGTTTTTACGTCAACCTGAGGATTACAGGGATAAATGGAGGATGTAAAAATCGCTATTCCTGTAACTATTAGTCTTTACAAATGATTTGTTGAAAATATCACTACCATGCTAATGTTTGATATTTTTAACAACTCTAAAACCAGCGTGTTGATAAAAATTGGGACGAAACCAGTTACGATAATATTTTAAAGCTTCTGCACCGTTAGTTATCCAACATCCTCCTAACATCATATAATGTTTGGTATCAAAAAAAATAGCCGAATTATCTTCGTAGAGATAATGAGGTTTATATCCTGAAAGGGGATTTAAATTATCGCTCAACCATTCCCAAACATTGCCTCGTAAATCGTACAATCCATGATTTTTGCCTGTTTCTAACATGCCCACGGGACTAGGCGAACCAAGTTTTAAATTAAGATTGTAATCGTCTATATTTTCTGATAAGCTATCGCTGTAAGTTGCTAAATGGTATTCTGCTTCACTCATTAAGCGGGTATCTTTACCTTGCCAACGACAATAAGCCATTGCTTCATAGTGATTGACTTCTACTGGCCAATCTAAAGGTAATTCCATCTCATCAAACATGGCTCGATATTTGTAATTACCATTTTCCGGCAACCAAAATTTGGGATGTTTGATATTATTTTCAGTTTTCCAATTCCAAGATTCTTCATCCCAATAATCTTGATTTTGATAGCCACCAGCCTTGATAAAATAAATAAATTCGGCATTAGTAATCAGATATTTACTGGCTAAAAAGGATTGGACTTCAACAGTGCGATCGCCATAATCAATATCCCATCCATAAGTCGGATCGTCAAAGGCTTTGCCGAGTTTTACTACTCCACTAGAAACTTCTATCATTTCATTTTCTGGAGTGTAACCATTAAAAGAAGCATATTTCCAATGTTGGGGACGTTTGACTCTTTCAATTGGTAGTTGGCGAATTAACATCGAAGAAGTTTCAATGTGAATCCGCTGGTGTTCAATTGCCATCATTAACGCCCAAAGGGGATGAGCGGGATGAATTGGCAGGGTAATTTGAGTTGTTTTAATTACTTTTGAAATAATGGAAAATGCTTGTTTTCGATACTCCCAAGTCTCGGTAAGTGACGGCCAATTCAAATGAGCGATTGCTTCATTCAATTCCTCTGGTTTTTCTGGATCTACTCCAATTTCAAACAAAATTTCATAGTCGGGATTCAAACGTTTTTCTAATAATCCCACGCTAATTAATTTATTGATGTAGAAAACAGCCGAATGTCCCAAATAAAAAATTAGAGGATTTCTCAGAGGGTCAGGATTGATATAAAATGTATCTTCCCCAACTAGACTTTGCATCAAAGTATCTTCGAGTTGCCAAGCGTTCTCAAAATAATCGAGAATAGCTTGAGAATTACAACTATCAAGTTTTAGAGGTTTAGCAGATTGCAGACTACTCATAGTGTCACTTTCTTGATATTGAGGAACTACGATTTAAGCTTGACAAAGAATTAATCCAAACCACTGCTGGGGATCTGTCCAAGTCTTCAATGTTTTCAGTCCGTGTGTCTCGAGTTGTTGTTGCATATTTGCTAAATCAAATTTGCACGAAATTTCGGTGAGAATGCTTTCTCCATCTACAAAGGAAACTTGTAAATCTAGCGCTTCTAAAAATACCCGATGACTCTTTTGACAGTGCAGATACATTTCAATTTGACTATCAGCTTGATTATAAATAGCTTGATGAGTGAATAAATTCAGGTCAAAATTACCTTGAAAACGCCAATTTAAATGAGACAGCATATTCAAGTTAAAAGCAGCCGTTACTCCCTGACTATCGTTATAAGCTGGCTCCAAAATTTCCTTGGGTTTTTGTAAATCAATCCCCAACAGAAAGTAATCTCCTACTTGTAAAGTTTTAGCAATTTGCTTTAAAAACATGTTACATTCTTGGGGGTTAAAATTGCCCAGAGAACTGCCCAAGAAAAAAATCATCCGTGATACTGCAAAAGTTGATTCTAATTTTGCTAAGGCTTGTTCGTATGTTCCGATTAATCCCTCAATAAAGAAAGCTGGATATTTTTGTTGTAGCTTTAGTACGGTAGATTCAACGATTCCCCGACTAACATCAACGGGTATATATCTACAGTAACTAGCAAGTTTTTGGTAAGCATCTAACAAAAATAGAGTTTTTGTAGAACTACCACTGCCTAATTCTACGAGTTCACAAGCACCTGTCATCTGAGCTATTTCATTGGCATATTGCTGCAAAATTGATGCTTCTGTTCGTGTTGGGTAATATTCTGGTAACTCACATATTTGTTCAAATAATTCTGACCCGCGATCATCGTAAAAATATTTGGGTGGTAAACTTTTCGCTGTTTGGGTCAATCCTTGAATGACATCTTGTCCCTCACTGTTTAGAGCTTGATAATGGTCATTCAAAAGTTTGAGAGATTTGGTTAACATTATGTTAATGTGTTTATTTGTCGATTTAATCTTTAAATATTGCAGATTTATAATTTAATAGCAAGTGTGATTTCTAAATAGAATAATAACTATTTTTTATCTACTAAAAGTCAATCGGATTACTGTAGTAAATTATGGTATTTGAATAATTCAATGTTCATTAAATAAAGCTTTTTTATTACTGACATTTATATTATTAAATAGATAGTACATCATAGCAGAAATAAATCTACCATTTGGAACTAGTAAGAAGCTTAGAGGAACCTTAGAGGAACCTTAAAGTATAAGTATTCTTTCTTTTAACTTTAAAATTTTGACTTTTGCCTTCTTATAGTAGGCATAATTAAACATCAAATACAATTCTAATTCTAATTATTAGCGAGCAATTCCTCGCTGATTTAGCATTATCAAGACTTTAATCTTGCTACAAACTTTAATTTATTTCTGCCTAGCTACTTAGTGTCTTTAAGCAATATTGTGTAAGGAAGTCGGTAAGAAAAAACATAACCATATTAAGAAAGATAAACGAGGCTGAAACCCTTTTTTTCTGCCTCCTGCTTCATCCCAACTACAAATATTTACACCGTTCTACTTAATTAGAGAAGCATACGGCGATGCCTTCACAATAGGCATCGCGGATTTTAGATTTTATCGATCTAAAATCCCAAATCTATTTAACGATTTAGCGCCGCAGCTTCCCTTGCTGCTGCTGCTTGGTCTGGGTGGATACCCAAGCGTGTGAGATTAATCCGACCTTTGTTATCAATTTCCCGCACTTTGATAATCACTTCATCGCCGACTGCGACTTCATCCTCAACTTTGCCAACGCGGTAGTCAGCTAGTTGAGAAATGTGGATCATGCCTTCTTTTCCAGGCAGAAATTCGACAAATGCACCTATTGGTATAATCCGAGTTACACGCCCTGCATAGACATCTCCTTCGTGCAGTTTGCGCGTCATGCCTTGAATGATACTACGTGCTTTCTTTGCCTTGCTTTCATCTACAGCGGAAATTGTCACTGTGCCATCATCTTCGATGTCAATTTTTGCACCAGTATCTTCTGTAATTCCCTTAATAGTTTTGCCTCCAGGTCCAATCACCAGACCAATCATGTCTGAATCAATCTTGATTGTTAACAGACGTGGTGCATAGGGTGAGGTTTCGGTGCGCGGCCCGTCAATGCAAGCGAGCATTTTTTCTAGGATATGCAACCTGGCTGATTTAGCTTGGTGGATGGCTTGGGCAATAACGTCTAAAGACAGACCGGAGATTTTCATATCCATTTGCAAGGCAGTAATTCCGCTATCTGTCCCAGCAACTTTGAAGTCCATGTCGCCCAAAAAGTCTTCAATGCCCTGAATATCCGTCAGGACACGGACTTCGTCTCCTTCCTTAATCAAACCCATTGCTGCGCCACTAACGGGTTTAAGAATTGGCACGCCAGCATCCATCAGGGAAAGGGTGGAACCGCACACGGAACCCATTGAGGTGGAACCGTTGGAGGAAAGTACTTCTGATACGACGCGAATTACGTAAGGGAATTGTTCTTTTGATGGTAGCACAGGCAACAGCGATCGCTCTGCTAAAGCACCATGACCGATTTCACGCCTTCCCGGCGCACGTAAGGGCTTGGTTTCCCCGACTGAGAACGGCGGGAAGTTGTAATGGTGGATGTAGCGTTTGGATTGGTCTGTTTGCAAATCGTCGTTGAGGTTTTGAGCATCTCCTGGTGTACCAAGGGTACAAGCAGATAATACCTGGGTTAAACCCCGATTGAATAAACCGCTACCATGAACTCGCTTTGGTAAAACATCAACTTGACAAGAAACCGGGCGCACTTCATCGAGTTTGCGACCATCAACGCGAACGTTGTCTTCGATGATTTGACGGCGCATGAAGTGTTTGGTAATGTCTTTAAATGTGTTACCAAGTGCCTTAGAGTTTGTAGTTGCGGCAACTCGAATCGGGTCTTCTTCTGGCAGTTCGGCGATCGCAGTTGCAATTCCTTCTTTGACGACATCTAAAGCAGCATCACGTTCGGTTTTACCCAAATCAAATTGCGCCAAAATTTTCTTAATTTCGTCATTGGCGCGATCGCGGATATAATTTTCCAGCGTCGGGTCTACTTCTGGTGGTGCTTCTTGCACTAATTGCAAACCGAGTTCTGCAACCAAATCTTCCTGGGCTTTGATTAAGTCCCGCACTGCTTCATAACCAAAGTCAATCGCCTCGATGATATCTCGTTCTGGCAGTTGATTGGCTCCCGCCTCCACCATAATTACACCATGCGGTGAACCTGCGACTACTAAATCCAAGTCTCCAGCTTCAATTTCTGCATAAGTAGGATTGATAATGAAATCATCTCCCACTAAACCGACCCGTACAGCTGCCATTGGCCCATTAAAAGGAATTTGAGCAATCAGGGTAGCAATTGAAGCACCTGTAACTGCTAGCACATCGGGTGGCACTAACTCGTCCATTGACAGCGTTAGGGCGACAATTTGCAGGTCATCGCGTAACCACGAAGGAAACAGAGGACGCAGAGGACGATCTATCAGACGACTGGTAAGAATTGTTTTTTCTGGTGGGCGACCTTCACGCCGCATGATTCCTCCGGGAATTCTACCAGCGGCATATAGCCTTTCTTCATAATCTACTGTTAGGGGAAGAAAATCAATGCCTTCTCTGGCTTGCGATCGCGTAGCCGTTACCAAAACAGCTGTATCCCCTGATTCTATCAAAACCGACCCACCAGCCTGGGGAGCTAGTAGGCCTACTTTCAGTCGAATATCCCGTCCATCGAAGGATATTGACTTATCAACTTCAGCCATTCAGTTTTTTTTCCTTCTCTTTCGCTATTCTCTTTCTGTGGCAATCCTAACATTTATGCCCTATGGCTGACTTCTGGTACATACAAAGTTAACTGATGATTGTTGACGGTTAATAGTCATTGCTCAACTGTTAACAGCATCGATTGGCATCTTTAGAATGCAAAGTGCGATACAACATCAGCGCGTCTACCACTTCCCCATTGCCTAGCTTTGCGGCATCAGGAATCCGCCCAATAATCTCAAATCCTAACGACTGCCAAAGTGTAATTGAAGCTATATTAGTTTCAAAGACCAAATTGAACATTATTGCCTCGTAGCCCAGATTTGCTGCTATCAATAGCATTGCCTCTCCCATGAACCGACCTATACCTTGACCCCGCAAAGGAGCTTGTACAATAAAACCAGCGTTGCAAATATGGCTACACCGACCGGGAAAGTTTGGCTTTAAATAAAATGCTCCTAATATTTCTTTTGGTTTATGTGTCGCATTTACAGATGATGCCTTAACAACAAACGCATCCTTACTTAACCAGTAAGTGGAGAATTCTGTTTCAGATAGAGGTTGCTTTTGAGGATAAGTTTTACCTTCTACAATTACACTATTTAATAATGCTCTCACAGCCTCCTCTTCTTGAGGATGCATATAATCTAGTTCCACTTTTATGCTATTTTTCAAAGTTTTAATAATCGGCAAAGACATTGTTAATAATATTTTAAATAGCAGAATAAGTTTTAGTATAGAATTTGAAGACGACAAATATATGCTTAATTAATAAATAGTTAGTAAAAATGTAGATAGTCAAATCCAGGGGATTTAAATTATTTAATTTTACAAGAATTTGAGTAGCGACAAATGGCGATTTTACACGGAAATTGGATAGTAGAAAATCAAAATGGGTGCTTATTTATTTGGGGAGAAACTTGGCGATCGCCACGAGTAAATTTGGCGTCGAGTGAATCTGGAGAAATACCATTACATCCATTGGCAATGACATCAGTTGAGTTAAGCGAGTGGTTGTGTTCCCAGAATATAGCAATTGCTAACTCGATCCAGCAACCCCAAGTTACTGTAACTACTACTGGGCGGACACGCAAAGCAACCAGTACTTCTGAGATTAATTTGCCAACCTACTATCAAATAATTGCCCTACCAACTTATATCCCAGAAAGCACTGGTAAAGAAACAGCAGCGATTTTCCCCGTGCATTCTGCCAGTTTCGGGCTGGAAGCAGACTCACGGCAATATTTACAACCCTGGCGAGTTGAGGGTTTTTGTCTCACCCCCACCCAAGCAGTAAAATTTCTTGCTGCTGTTCCGCTCAATGCTACTAAAGGGGAAGATGCATTTTTAGGGGGAGATTTACGCTTTTGGTCGCAGGTTGCCCGCTGGAGTCTTGATTTAATTTCCAGGTGTAAGTTTTTACCAGTTATCAAACGGCAATCCGATGGTTCTACAGTTACTAACTGGCAAGTACTCTTAGATAGCGCTTTAGACGGAACTCGCCTAGAAAAATTTTCTGCGAACATGCCGTTGGTTTGTCGCACCTATCAAGAGGGGATCGGGAAATGGAAAGATGAGGGAGATGGGGGAAACCAATGCCCAATATATGTAGACTTCCCTACGGAACCTCAAGAATTATTGTTGGGATTTCTTAATAGCACGATAAACGCCCAAGTGCGAGAAATGGTGGGTTTCCAATCCCCGATGGAAGCCAAAGCCCCATTACCAGCTGCGGTGCGAGAGTGGTTGCCAGCTTTAACTAGTGGATCTGGTAAAGTCAATGCAGATGCGATCGAAGTGGAACGACTAGAAGCGGCACTCAAGGCTTGGACTATGCCGCTACAATACCAACTGACTCTCAAAACACTCTTTCGTACCTGTTTTCAACTGCATTCTCCAGAATTTGACGAAACAGATTGGACATTGGCATATTTTCTGCAAGCAGCTGACAATCCAGAGTTTTTGGTGGATGCAGCAACAATTTGGCAAAATCCAGTTGAACGATTGGTGTATGAAAATCGTACTATTGACCAACCGCAAGAAACATTTTTACGGGGTTTGGGACTAGCTTCTCGATTGTATCCAGTGCTTGCACGCAGTTTAGAAACCGAATATCCCCAATCTTTTCGTCTTAACCCCATTCAAGCTTATGAGTTTATCAAGTCTGTGGCTTGGAGGTTTGAAGATAGTGGTTTAGGAGTGATTTTACCTCCCAGTTTGGCGAACCGTGAAGGATGGGCAAACCGTTTGGGTTTGAAAATTACTGCCGAAACTCCAAAGACAAAGCAGGGACGTTTGGGATTGCAGAGTTTGTTAAATTTCCAATGGCAGTTGGCAATTGGTGGACAGAATATTTCCAAAGCTGAGTTTGATAAACTTGTGGCTTTAAATAGCCCCTTGGTAGAAATTAATGGCGAGTGGGTGGAGTTGCGACCCCAAGACATCAAAACAGCCCAAACCTTTTTCGCTTCCCGCAAAGACCAAATGGCACTGTCTTTGGAAGATGCTTTGCGTCTGAGTACAGGGGATACCCAAGTAATTGAAAAATTACCAGTGGTCAGCTTTGAGGCGTCTGGGGCATTGCAAGAGTTAATTGGGGCGCTAACCAATAATCAGGCCATAGCACCTTTACCTACACCAGCTAGCTTTCAAGGACAGTTGCGACCTTATCAAGAACGTGGTGCTGCTTGGCTGTCCTTCTTGGAACGTTGGGGCTTGGGTGCATGTCTGGCGGACGACATGGGATTGGGTAAAACCATTCAGTTCATCGCTTTTCTTCTACATCTTAAAGAACAAGATGCATTAGAAAATCCAACTCTACTAGTTTGCCCAACTTCGGTTTTGGGCAACTGGGAAAGGGAAGTCAAGAAATTTGCGCCTAGTTTAAAAGTTTTACAATATCACGGTGATAAACGTGCTAAAGGAAAGGCATTTATAGAAGTAACTAAAAAGCATGATTTAGTTATCACTAGTTACTCGCTAATTCATCGTGATATTAAGTCGTTAGAGAGCGTTAATTGGCAAATAATTGTTTTAGATGAAGCTCAGAATGTGAAAAATTCAGAGGCTAAACAATCAAAAGCAGTGCGGCAATTAGCAGCAACATTTCGGATTGCCTTGACGGGCACGCCAGTAGAAAATAGACTGCAAGAATTGTGGTCAATTTTAGATTTTCTCAATCCCGGATATTTAGGTAATCGGCAATTTTTCCAGCGGCGGTTTGCTATGCCTATTGAAAAGTATGGGGATACGGCTTCTTTGAGTCAATTACGTTCATTAGTCCAGCCATTTATACTGCGGCGACTGAAAAGCGATCGCCAAATTATTCAAGACTTACCAGAGAAGCAAGAAATGACAGTATTTTGTGGTTTGACTGCCGACCAAGCCGCACTTTATCAACAAGTAGTAGAAGCATCTTTAGCAGCAATTGAATCTGCCCAAGGATTGCAACGTCGGGGGATGATTTTGGCTTTACTAATCAAACTCAAACAAATCTGCAATCACCCAGCCCAATATTTGAAACAAGCCACATTAGAACAACATCATTCAGCTAAACTGCTGCGGCTAGAAGAAATGTTAGAAGAAGTTTTAGCAGAAAGCGACCGCGCTTTAATCTTTACCCAATTTGCTGAGTGGGGTAAATTACTTAAACCTCATTTAGAAAAACAGCTAGGACGAGAAATATTCTTTTTATATGGCAGCACTAATAAAAAACAACGTGAGGAAATGATTGACCGTTTTCAACACGACCCCCAAGGACCACCGATTATGATTCTTTCTCTGAAAGCAGGTGGGGTAGGACTGAATTTAACCCGAGCAAATCACGTATTTCATTTCGATAGATGGTGGAATCCAGCCGTAGAAAATCAAGCTACAGACCGAGTATTTCGGATTGGTCAAACTCGGAATGTACAAGTACATAAATTTGTCTGCACTGGTACTTTAGAAGAAAAAATTCACGACATGATTGAAAGTAAAAAACAACTAGCCGAACAAGTAGTAGGTGCTGGTGAAGAATGGTTGACTGAACTAGATACAGACCAACTTCGCAACTTACTAATTCTTGACCGCAATGCAGTAATTGACGATGATGCTGAATAACTTCGTAATGAGGACTTTAGTCCTTGAATTGAGCGATCAATCGCTGACTACAAATCTTATAAAATTCAGGTGGTATACTACTAGATTAAATGTGCGATATTAATCAAAAATATCACCCATTCATCAGCTTAAAAAAAAGTCGCAGTATTTATGATAGCAGCATTGCGCTTTTCTTTTACGGTGTGTCTATCTCTCTTCGTATTCATGGTAAAACTGAGTTTGGATAGGGAATTAAGTGATAAATAAAATTTACCAATCCTCCTACTTAGTACTAAAAAAGCTCTTTTCTTTCCCAAGCGGATGGATTAAATATTTTCCAAGTAGTTTCAGATATAACTTTATAAAATTCTTGTTCCATTAAACTTTGCTTTATATAATCTCTATGCTCTCTATCATAATCTAACACTCTACTTCGCTCCAAAAAGTTATTAATATATTTTTCGCTATTAATAGGTGGATCAACTATAAAACTAGAAATTAGATCTACCATTAAATATGGTAGCAAAATTGAGAGAATTTCATTATTATAATTTTTCACTTTCCTCTCAATCCAAGAAACTAAATATTTAGCTAAAGGAGTATTTGGCAATATATATTGTTTTTGAAAAATGATAAGAGCAATTTCATCCTGAGCACCCTCAATATTAATATCTTTTATTCCAATTAATGTGCTAACATTTGTTGTTCTTCTAGATAATGATATTAGCTCCCTCAGTATCATCTCTTGACTAGAAGTACGAGAAGAAATTTTTTCTAATTCTAAGTCCGAAAAACTATACCAACGAGATAATTCTTCTTTTTTGACCCAGCGACAATCTACCCGTCTTTGTTCTCTGTGAATTATAATTGAGTCTACCTCTCTATTTTTAAAAACTGAATCCTCAGGAAAATTGCGAAGATTAGAACCACAAAGCATGGGTTCATTAAGACTTTGGAAGTCTTCAGAGTATAAAGCATTTCCTAAGGTAGTCAATGAAGTTTTACTAGATACTTCACGTATAAGCATTTCCGCAAATCTAAAGAACTGACAATCGCTTGTCCAAAAATACCCTTCATTAATAAACTCTGAAGGTGAAACCGCATTACGCTGTCCATTTCTCTCTACTAAAAGTAAAGGTATTTTTTCCATAGTATTAGTTAGTAGAGTTAAGTTCAAAGGCTCATTAAAAAGAGGACTAAGTAAATATTTACATTCTTGAGTAGCCCAAGTTAGAGAAAAATGTCTTTTTTCATATAATTCTTTTAATTCAGTTTCTACATGGTTGCAAAAGATGGAATAAATAGCTTGAAGCATAGTTTCTAGCTCTTGATTACCTCCTTCAAAACTAGAGCGTGCTACATTAGTCTTAGGGGCTGTTGTCCCTATAGCATTAGCAATTGCCACTATTCCAGTTCTCTTGAACCCTGGAGTACTAAATTCTATTCGTACACCTTCAACACATGTACCAAGTACTATATCTTTTTCGTCTGGTTGCTTATCAATAATATTTAAGGTTCTTACATCTAAAAAAGACCAGATTTTGAAGAAGTGAGACCATTGAACTGCATAGGCCACTGTAACGCCATCAATCTCTTGTTCTTTTACTTGTACTTTTCTTTTATTTATATCGGTTAATTCGCTATTATCTTCAACTGATATTCCACATTTTAAAAGTAAATTAGTTACAGCTTCTTTTGGAGATAAAAATCCTACACTAACTGCTGGATTATTATCAATTTCAACTGTAACTTTAGACCCGGGAAAGCATATCCATCTTTCAGCATTTTTAAGTATATCTTCAATCTCAGCACTTTCTCTTATTTTAAGCTTAATTAAAGTTCCATGAGGGACTAATTGTTTAACAATATCATCTGTATGTTTATTAAGCAGCTGAATTAAATATTTACCATGTACTGAGCGTAATGAGAGTAATCTCGCTGAATCTTCATCTGGATGACAAGTTAATATTTCTACTTCATCAGCAATCATGAAAGCTGATAGTAAACCAATACCAAACCTACTAATAGGTGAAAAATTGGGATAGTCTCGTTTAAATTCTTCATCTTGATATCGAGAGGAACCCACCTTTAATAAATGTCGTTCTACAATGTTTTGTGTCATTCCTGTACCATTGTCTTTAACTGACAAAATACGCTGCTGACTATTCCAAGAAACTTCTATTTTTCCTGGTTCTTTTGAAGAATTATTTTGCTCATCAAATAAATGTTGAACACGAATAGCATCAAGGGAGTTTTGTAATATCTCTCGAAGCACTATATTTGTATCATTGTACAGTGTATGCCCTGTAAGTAGATCAAGGATTTTAGCTTGGTCAAAGGTAAACTCAAATGTATTAGGAAGAAAGCCCTCTGTTTCAACATTATCATCATTAATGAAACGCCAAGGAAATTTATGATGCGTACCTTGATACTTGTTTGCTTCATTAACCCATTTACAGCTTTTGCTAATCTGATCTTTAACATACGAAAGAAAGGACGTTAAACCAAAAAAGCCTTCTTTTTCAGTGAAATAGGCAAAAATTTCAATAGTGTCTCTTGGTGCTGCCACATCAGGTTCATTTTCCCGATTAAGTCCTATTTTAGAGCGTATATTTCTGACAGATTTATGTTTTGCCCATTCCTGCTGACTTATTGGATCAGTTGGGTTAATGCTGTGAAAAACAACAGAAGGAGTCCGATCATCTGTCATATGTAGTAGATCGGCAGTCCTCATTAATATTGCACAGTATTGCAGGTTAACTGTTTCCTTTTCGCTGCCACCGTAAGGTTGTGAAATTTTATATTTTTTAAAATCATTTAAATCATCGAGGTGATGACTTTCACACACTAATGCCAAATCACGCCGGAACAAGGAACCAAGCGGCTGGAGCAACTTGTCAACTTCAGACACTACTGCATGTGTAATACCAAGGTGTTCGGTAACAGTTCCTAAAATCCAATTATGTACACGTTCAGCATGTTTGTGTCTTACAAATTCTTGATAGAGAAAACGTTCACTTTCATCAGTTGTAAGCTCTTTTATCTTTGCTTTGTAATCCCTACCAGAACTACCTCCGAATAATATCTTATCTCTATATTCTGGAAAACCTGAATCATTTCTTTTTTTATACTCTTCTTTAGTAACTAGCATTCCAAGGTCATGAAAATATATAGCTAGTACAGTCATTAGCCAATCTGTAGGACTCATAATATATTGCGTTTCATTAGGTATTAACCATTCAAGAATATTAAGCATTTTATCAATATGAGAAATATCATGCTTAGTATACTCATCAAAAATACCGTGACCACCAATGAGTTGAAGAAGTTCTGCAATTTGCCGTTTAATATGTAATAGTTTTAGACCACTAAAAGCTGGTAATTCTTCTGCTTTTTCTGCTTGCTTTTCTGCTAAAGTATTTAGTGAATTAATCATTTTATTTTTTACCTCTAATAAATTAGAATTATTTTGTGTACAAACTACTCAGCAAGAATAACTATATTTATAAATGTACTTACACTAATTCATAAATATTGCTAATCTTTTTAATAACTCTGTTAATTTAAAGCTTGATGAATTCAAGAAGCAACAGTTTTTGTTATTTGAGGCTAAAGTAGTTACTCCTTAAGAATATGAGAAAAATTTACTAATAAATTTTCCTTTATAGCAATTTATTACCATCTTAATAGACTTTAATAGAAAGCCCTTTGCCCATATTTTTCTCTGTAACTATACAGATTTTTTTTAGATATTGATGACAGTGGTTCAGGAAGTGAAGAGAGCAAAAACCAACCAATATCTGAACACTTTTCAGATTCTAAAATTTTTGAATTTCCACTGATATGACGAGCAATGAAAGTTACAGAAACCCAATGTTGGTTTTCTTGATTTAAAAGATGGTCTGCTACGGAAAGTAATTCTAAGACTTCAATTTCGATGCCATATTCTTCCAAAAACTCTCGATGGATTGCATTAGTTAGCTTTTCACCAAATGTAACTTCACCGCCAGGAAATTCCCAAAAACCTCTTTCATTCCTAGCTTTTTCACCTCTTTGTGCAAGAAATACTTCTCCTTTATTATTAAATAACATTGCTCCAACACCAACTCCAATGTAGTCATAACCTGCAATTAATTGGCAACTCATTACTTTATTAAAGGAATAACTTGGCTTTCAACAAAAAAGTATATAAATACAATTACTAGAAATATTAATAAGACAATATAGGTTTCGTACCATCTCCATAAGTTACGAATTCTAGCTGGCTTTCGGAATCCAGGTCGCACCGTCTCATTTAAAAGCTCTACTTCTTCTTTACGATAATCAACCCAAGAAGCTACACCAACAACAATAGAAAATATCGAAAATATAGCTGTAATAATCAGTAATCCTAAAAAAGATGTAATTCCTAACTTGGCAATATCAGGTGTGATTTCTAATTTTCGCCAACTAACAAAAACTGCAATTCCACCAGTGATAATAGCCGTAGCTAAAGTTTGGAATAAATACATATATTTAAATATATTTTCATTTAAAAAATGTATTTGTTGAAGAATATATTTGTACCGTTCTAATTTAAAATCACTTCCTTGATTGTAATCTTGAGTATCTTGATATGGTTCTGTCATTGAATTTTGTCCAAACTATAGATTCAAAATTTTCAAGTCATTATGAATATATTATATGAAAGTAAACGGAAAAAATACTTTAAAAATTTGTATTTAATAATTTATTTAAATTAATCTTTTGTAAAAAAAGTAGTCATTAATGGCTACTTATAACCTTTGTTAACATGATATACATTTGAAGCTATTTCATCTGTGTTTTTCGTGTGAGTCTCATTAATTCAAGATTTTACACTCCTCTATAGTGCCAGAATGAAAGTCTGTAAATATATATTTGCAAAATAATATACTCCTAACGATAAGTAGTCGAACAGAATTAATTACATAATATTATTGCAAATAGAACCTTCACCCTTGGCGTCCCCTTTGGCGTAGTCTTCCATAGGAAAGGGTAGCGGAATATTTGTCCTTGGTGTTCCGGGAGGGTAGCAATCGCAAAGGCTGATATTGCTTTTCCAAAGGACTATGCTCACAACAATTATAAATATTTTTGTCCATCTACTTAAACGCTATAGTCTAAGGTAACTGTTCCAAAACCAGATCAACCCATCCATTCCATAATTTTTAATTTTAAATTTACTTATGACTAATGATACATTACAAGCAAGCCGAGAATGGTGGTCGCAACAATGGCTAGATTTGCTAGATTCTTATCGCTTTAAAAAGCGTTTGGAACGCGCAAGAAACTATGCACGCCAAGGAAATGTTTTAAGCATCGAATTTCAAGGTGCAAAAGTATTGGCTAGGGTACAAGGTAGTGAAGTCGAACCTTATAAAGTTTCCCTTTCCCTTGAACCTTTTAGCGATGAACAGTGGGGTTATGTGATTGAAACAATGTCCCAAAAGGCAATTTTTGCTGCCAAACTATTGGCAGGAGAAATGCCGCAAAATATCGCAGAAGTGTTCACAGCTAATGGTCTTTCGTTATTTCCTTTTACCCTTGCTGATGTCAAGAGTAAATGCTCTTGTCCAGATAAAGCAAATCCTTGTAAACATGTTGGTGCAGTATATTATCAGTTAGGCGATCGCTTTAGCGAAGACCCGTTTGTATTATTTCAGTTACGGGGACGCACCAAAGAGCAAATTATCAGCGATTTACGCCAGTTACGTAGCGGAAAAATTGAAGCTGATACCTCACAAACGCCTGATGTTCAACAGTCAATTTCTCACAACAAATATTCGGTAAAAATTGATTCTTTCTGGCAATATAATGAGCCACTAGAGTCATCTTTGGTAGTCATTGCGCCTTCCAGTAGCGAGACAGTATTAGATGTATTGGGAGCAATTCCCCTAGCTAAGGAAGAGGAAAATGTAGTAAATTCAACTTCCAGTGATGTGGTCATGAAGTATTTGAATACTATTTACACAGATGTCAGCCAGAAAGCTGTTTTAGCAGCAATGAATGTCGGAGGAAGTTAACCAAATTTGAGATTTCAGATTGAATTAACAAAACAGTAATATTGGCGTCAGTCACCAGAATTCAGAATTTAATTAGAGTGTGACTGGCGGATAGTCCAGTGGTAGCGAGACACACCGAAGCTACCGCTAATGACTTTCCCAACTTATCCCCCATTAATTGATTCTGAATTCTTCTTTAAAGTTTTCAACTCATACCCAAGAATTTTCTAATATCTTCTAATTGTTTTAATTGTCTTTGCATTTGCTTCATTAGTTTATCATAATCAACATTATTCTCATCTTGATTATTCTCATTGCTATTTATATTAAGATTGTTGAATATTGGATTATAATCTATAGATTGAGACCATGATTCTGGATTAAATAATCCATTATTATTTTCATAGGATGTCAGAGATTTTGTTGTTTCCGTAAACGTCTGATTGTTTGCAAAACTAGTATCATAATTATTCAAAGTAGAGATATCTGGTTTCAGAGATTTTGCTGTTTCTGTACTTGACTGATTGCTTGCAAAACTAATATCGTAATTATTAAAACTAGAGATATCTGATTTTAGAGATTTTGCTGTTTCCGTAAATGTCTTATTGGTGAGAGAATTAAAATCAGAATTCTTAAAACTAGAAATGTTCTTCTGTGTTAAATATTCTGTTGGTTCTGTAATTACTTGACTTGACAAAGAATTCACATTATAAGTCTTCAAACTAGATGTTGTACTTTGTGTAGTATTGTCTGCGGTTTCTGTGACAATTTGACGTACTTGGGCATCAGTCAGGTTTGGGTTAGCACTTAGCATCAGAGCAACTACACCAGCAACGTGAGGAGCAGCCATAGAAGTGCCGCTATAGGTGGCATACTGATTATTCGGAACTGTGGAGTAGATATCCACTCCTGGGGCTGTAACGTAGCTAATTTGATTTGTTCCAGCGCGGTCAGAGAAATCAGCTAAGTTTTTATTTCTATCTACCGCTCCAACGGCAATTCCTGACTTGTATGCATAGCGGGCGGGATAATCTGGTGATGATTCACCGTCATTACCAGCTGCCATAACCACAATCACTCCTTTGCTGCTGGCATAATCAATGGCTGACTCTAGAGTGCTATTAGAATATTTGCCTCCTAAGCTAAGGTTAATCACATCGGCTCCATTGTCTACAGCGTAGCGAATGCCTTTAGCTATGGAATTATAAGTACCTGAGCCAGAATCATTCAAAACTTTGACAGGCATGATTTTGGCATCATAGGCAATGCCAGTAACACCGTAGTCATTATTCTCTCCGGCGATCGTGCCAGAAACATGAGTACCATGACCGTTTTTGTCTAAGGTATCGTTGTTGTTATCAGAAAAGTTCCAACCGTAATCATCATCAACGTAGCCATTGCCATCATCATCTATACCGTTACCTGCAATTTCTTTGCTATTCGTCCAAATATTATTTTTCAAATCCTCGTGGTTGCGATCGACCCCAGTATCTACAACAGCAACAACAACACCTTTACCTGTATATCCTTTTGCCCAAACTTCTGGTGCTTTGACAAGGTCAGCTCCCCAATTATTGCCACCAAGGTCGGGAACATCAGCAAAGGTATTTTGACCAGTAACTTTAGCTACTGCCGCTGCTGCATTAACTAACCCATAACCCGTAGTAGGATTATAATTTCCACTGCTAACAGCACTTTTGTCAATCTTACTTTTTGAATGATTTTTCTTTAGCAAGTGCATATCAGCATCAGCTGAATTATAGCTACTATGACTACTAATATTCAGATTGTAGTTATCCTTAGTATTAAAGGTATCTAATGATGATATAGAAGTTGCATTTAATGTTTTGTTGGCAAATAAATTGTTATTAACATTATCTTTGAGCATGAGTATTTTCTCTCAAAATAGCAATAGTTTTTGACAGCCTGAAACATTAAAACCTTTTTTCAAAGATTTTAATCTGTGAACAAGCTCCATTGTCAATAATTACTATGTAATTTTAGAAAAAATTGCTAATTCTACTACAAAAAAGTATTTAACAAAATAGGGATTTTTATCAAGAGTAAAATTATCAATTAAATATTAAGTTTTAATTGCAAAATTATGTTTTGATACTTGCAAGGCATGGATACCCCAACTTTACAAAAAAATTGGGGATCTTGTTTCTAACTAATTGTTTAGGACTGGTAGACAGCAGATTTCAACAAGTGTGAAGTACACTATTTAAGTCTAGTAGGATGGCACAGAGTCTATTCTAATTCTGAATTCTGCTGTAATTATTTTCTTAGTGTTGTAAATTCAAAAACATAGTATCTCCATATATTCGGTATATAAGTGTTGAATTTATGATTAATCATCCGATTTATCTTGCGTTTGTGTATCCTTCTTGTAGCGTTTAGTATCTTTTTTCCATCTTCCTGTTTTGCGTGCTGCTTCTGTTAGCAGATACTCAATTTGTGCGTTAACGCTCCTTAAATCGTCAGAAGACCATTTTTCCAGTACTTCATATAATTCAAGGTCTAAACGTAGTAAAAACCGTTTTTTCTGGCTCATGTCTTAGATGTAAAGGCTGCCAGTGTTAACCACTGGTTGAATGTTTTGTTCTGAGGTTAAGACAACCAGCAGATTGTTAATCATAGCGGCTTTGCGTTCATCATCCAAGTCAATAATTTGTTGTTCGCTTATCCGTTTTAGTGCTTCATCAACCATCCCCACTGCACTCTCCACAATTTGCCGCCGCGCATCAATCATTGCTTTGGCTTGTTGACGACGCAGCATCATTTGAGCAATTTCCGGAGCATAGGCAAGGTGGGAAAGTTTTGCTTCTAATACTTCAACTCCTGCAACTTCAAGTCTGGCTTGCAATTCTTTTTGGAGGAAAAGTCCGATTTCATCGGGTACTGCACGCAATGAAGGAATTGATTGTTCATCAGGTGCGTCATAAGGATAGCGAATTGCTAGAGCGCGTATCGCTGTCTCACTTTGGATGGCGACAAATTGCTCGTAGTCATCAACCGCAAATCTAGATTTAGCCGGTTCTACTACTTGCCACACTATTACAGCTGCAATCTCTATTGGGCTGCCTTGAGCATCGTTGACTTTCAATATTTTGCTGTTAAAGTTGCGAACTCGTAAAGATACTTTGCGTTTATCAGTAAAAGGATTAGTCCACCAAAAGCCTGCTTCTTGCACAGTACCAACATAACGCCCAAAAAAGACTAGTACTATTGATTGATTTGGCTCAACTGCCAAGAAACCTGACACTGAGGGAATTACTACTACCACAAGTATTGCTCCTAACCATGCACCTATTTCTCCTAAATCACCAAAATCTCCTACCTTCAAACTTCTGCCTAATATTTCTATTAATTGCTGTATTGTCGCCCAAACCTGCCAACTACCAAAAATCGCTAAACCTATAACTATGCTCAAAGCTATGAAGCCATTGACTTTAAATGCCGGAAACTCCCCGATTTGCTGCTTCATTATCTATTCCTATAATATTTTTGCTATTGAAATGATATCAATTTGGTAGCAAAAAAGGGCGTTGCTGAGTGGAAATATGAATTTGCCTCACGCAGAGGAGCCACTGCGTTGGGCGGGTTCCCCGACTTGAAGCAAGTGGCGTCGCGCAGAGTCGCAGAGAGTAAGAGTTGAGAAGAGTTGATTTTTGCATTTCATATTCAAATTCAGCAACGCCCAAAAAAGAGTAACTTATCAAGTAGGAGGGCTATGCAGATGTCTGCTTTAAGGGGGTATATCTGAAGTTTTATAGCAGGAGGCAGGAGACAGGAGGTAAAAACATTGCTCTTGTTGACATTCACGCTTGTTATTATGTCCTGACCTATATGACTCTAGTTATATCAAGGATTGTTATGCCAGACTATTTCCTGCCGTTGTTGTGACAATCTGACGCACTTGCGTATCAGTTAGACCTTTCTTTGCACTTAACATCAAAGCTATTACCCCAGCAACGTGTGGAGTTGCCATAGATGTTCCGTCTCTAAAACCATACTCATTGCCTGGAAATGTAGAATAGACATCGACTCCTGGAGCTGTGACGTAGGGAAGTGAATCGGTTCCGGCTTTGTTAGATAAGTAAGCCATCTTTTGATACTTATCAACTGCTCCAACAGCCAGCCCCGATTTCTTGGCATAGTAGGCGGGATAAATCGGTTCTGAACCACTAAAATTGCCTGCTGCCATGACAACAATTACCCCTTTAGTGGCTGCATATTCAACGGCTGATTCTATATCAGTGTTAGGTTGATCGCTAGTCAGGCTGAGGTTAATAACATTTGCTCCATTGTTCGCGGCATAACGAATGCCTTGAGCTACTCCACTATCCTCGCCATAGCCATCATCACCCAGAACTTTAATCGGCATAATCTTGGCATCATAAGCAATACCTGTAACACCAAAATTATTTTTTACTCCAGCGATGGTGCCAGATACATGGGTGCCATGACTATTTCCATCTAGAGTATTGTTGTTGTTGTTGACAAAGTTCCAGCCATAAATATCGTCAATATAGCCATTGCCATCATCATCTTTACTATTGCCAGCAATTTCCTTAGTATTCTTCCAGATATTAGATTTCAAGTCTGAGTGATTGCGATCGACACCAGTATCTACTACAGCGACGGTAACACCCTTACCTGTGTATCCCTTTGCCCAGACTTCCGGAGCTTTAATTGCGTCGGCTCCCCAATCATTACCACCAAGGTCAGGAACATTAGCAAAGGTAGTTTGACCAAGAACTTTAGCAACTGCTGCTGCTGCATTAATTAAACCATAGCCATCGGTAGAGTTATAAGCAATATTTTTGGTAACAGTAATAGCTTTGGCAGCAATGTTGTTAGTTTCATTGCTTTCGGCAATATCCTTATTGCCATCAGCTTGATACAACAGGTAATAACTACCTGCGGCAATGTTATTACTGATGCTGAGTGTAATAGACTGACAACTGTGACTCCCATTATCAATGTTGCTGATGTAGTCGTTGCCCAAGTAGATATCTCGATCGCTGAGGGTCTTATCTTTGGAGAGATAAAAATATGTGTAGTTAGAACCTGCATTAGCAGTGCCTTGATTCTTGAGTTGATAGCTAACTTGAATCTTTTCACCTACTGACCCAACACAGGGATTGACAGCTTTTTGGATTATCAGGTCTGCTTGAACAGCAGCAACAGCGTTTGTCCTTGACATTGCCTGAGGCATCGCTTGACTAGCATTTTTGTTGTTTTCACTACTCTTGGTATGTTCATCAGTATAGTTGTTACTTCTAAAAGTATCGATTATCTCAGCAGTGTAACTACAGCGATCGCTGGCTCTGAAACTATTTACACCACTGACACCAAAGCTAAAGTAATTATTAGAATTATCAAAAGTATTAGATGATATAGAACTAGTTTTTATATCAAAATTCTCATTATTAGAGTTACGCTCTTTTGGAAAAATCATTAGCAGTCTCGCCTCACATCTTCAAGTAAATTTGCACTATTTAACTGCTCAAATCATTTTAATTTAAGAATTTAAATCCGAAAAATATCTTACTATAAGACAGTTACTACAAATACATTTGACTAGAAAATAATATAATTTTGTTAGTAATATCGCAGTTTATAGAATTGACAATTCCGATTCAAATTGGCGATAAAACTTAATTAAGAACGGCTTTTAGTATTTCTGGGTTTAGACCGACGCTTACCACGACTTGTAACTTGATGCTTCTTAATTTTGATACTGGGAAGCAACCCACGAATCCCCTGTTTTTGAAACCGTTTGTATGCTGAACCGCTCCAATCGCTAAGAGAATGACTCATGGCGCCGAGTTCTAAACCCAAGAAAAGGGCGACATATTCAGTATCGTAATCAATGAGCGATCGCCCCACAGTTCTACCCAAATCCTGCCAAGTGATACTAAGATTCCAGAGCTTTTGGGCAATTGTCAAAGCGAAAATTGCCAAAATAGCTAACAAGCATCCCAAATAAAGCAGGCGTAGCGTCGTACCAATAATCGGCCCGTGAGATAAAAAAGAACGATGACGCAGACTTTTTTGATAAGGTAACCAAATCCAGCGCAACAAACCCCAGCGTTGGTATTGTACAGAATAAATATCTAAATCCGGGCCAAACATCAATCCGCCGAAGAGAAACCCGCCTGCAACCAACAAAGTCGCATTGCTACTGCGAGTCTGCCAAAAAGTTATACCCGCCACGAACGGCAGAGCATATAGAGTAATGCGATCGTGCGTCCGACCAGAGGGCATCTTGAGTCCTGTTAACGATAGCGGGGCGTTAAGCCAGTGCTGAGTACTGAGAGATTATAAGCTAATACTGTTGGGTTAAACATTTTTTGCTTTTGTATGTATCCTCAAAATTGAAAGTATAACTGGAGACAAGACAGAAAAAACATCCAAAGAAACTATCAAATATTAGAGTTGTATAGCCGTAGTCACACCCTTTAGGACATTTTGAAAGGATGAATCTCACTAATAGTAGGGTTTTTACCTCCTGCCTCCTGCCCTCTGCCCCCTGCCTCCTGCTATATGTCTGTGTCGTATTTTCTATGTTCTTATCGTGTGATTTATCATACGAGCGTCTAGTTTGAAAACTTTTGATACCTGCGCTAAGGTGTAAAGCTTGACGTGAAAAAATATTTATCCAAAAACACTAGCGCAATCAGTAATCTTTTGCTATACTAAATAATTGTGAGACAAAAGGGCGGTTAGCTCAGTTGGTAGAGCGCCTGCCTTACAAGCAGGATGTCATCAGTTCGAGTCTGGTACTGCCCATATACTAAAAAACACGAAAAGCTGTCCTAAGTAGGCGGCTTTTTTAATGGAGCTATAATTTGAGTGCTGCGATTTGCAGTAATATTATTGTGCCAAATTACCGCAAATTACCGGAAATCACAGAGTAACTTTAGCTCAGATTTAGCACAAAAAATGGAGTATTGAAGCGGTAAACAGTCGGCTAAAAGCAGGTAAGATTGGGGTGAAGGTGGAAGCAAGGCGCGATCGCTTGTCCTTGCGAACCACCCAAGCATCTTTCTTTTAAGGAGTTATTTATCAGCGTCGCGCTCGCGTTTGCATCACCTTGTTTTGCAAGAGCCAGTATGCTTTGTGAATCCATTTAACTATTTCTTCGACAGCCTATATCCATAAAGCCCAAAAAGCGATCGCAACAACCACTTTGAAGAAAAATTTTTTATATTCCGAACTTGTGCCGATTGTGTATCAGAAAGCTCACCAAGATAATTATTTGCTAATGCCTTGGAATGATATTAATCTTTGTGCTGGCGATCGCTTGATTATTTTAGCCGCTAGCAGCAGTTTGCAGCGCATTGAATGGGGTGAAATGTTACCTCGTCTTTGGGAAGTACAAATTGAAAAAGCTCCGAGCAAAAGTGCAATTGCTGAGGCTGCACAAAAAATTGCTTTGATTACAGGATGTAGTTTGACCGCTGCTAAGCAATTAATGAATGATTTACCTAGTCTGCTGCCAACACTACTCTATAAACATCAAGCTCAGGGTCTTGTCCGCGAACTAAAAAAATTACAAGTTTTGGCAACTGTTATCTTCGTCGGACAATCATCAAATAGCTAGGGGCATTGGGTATGGGACATTGAGCAGGAGGTAAATTCTGAGGTTTATTAATGGAGTTGCAAGGCTCATTAATGGAGTTGCAAGGCTCATTAATGAAGTTCCAAGACTCATTAATGGAGTTCCAAGGCTGATTAATGAGTCTTTGATACTCATTAATGGAGTTCCAAGGCTCATTCTTACTTTCAAAATATATCTCCCCTGTCCCCTGCGTCCTCCGATCAATAAATCGTATAGAAAAAGTATGACTTTTTTTTGATACCATGAGAAATCTGACTCATTAAACACCGATTGACGTATGAGCAAAGGTACCTTATTCGATAAAGTTTGGGACTTACACACCGTTGGTACACTTCCCTCAGGACTGACACAACTATTTATTGGGCTTCACCTCGTTCATGAAGTTACCAGTCCCCAGGCCTTTGCTATGTTACGTGAGAGAAATTTAAAAGTACTTTTTCCTGAACGTACCGTCGCCACCGTAGACCACATTGTACCTACAGAAAATCAGGCGCGTCCTTTTGTCGATCCCTTGGCAGAGGAAATGATTAAGGCGCTAGAGCAGAATTGTCAAGAAAATAACATAACTTTTTACAATATTGGTTCTGGCAGTCAAGGTATAGTTCATGTCATCGCCCCCGAACAGGGACTTACCCAGCCAGGAATGACGATCGCTTGTGGAGATAGCCACACATCAAGTCATGGTGCATTTGGGGCGATCGCATTTGGTATTGGTACTAGCCAAGTCCGAGATGTTCTCGCTTCCCAAACCCTCGCCCTCTCGAAACTAAAAGTCCGCAAAATAGAAGTTAACGGCACTCTCAACTCCGGTGTTTACGCCAAAGATGTGATTTTACATATCATTCATACCCTTGGTGTTAAAGGTGGCGTGGGCTATGCTTACGAATTTGCAGGTACCACCTTTGAACAAATGAACATGGAAGAGAGGATGACAGTCTGCAATATGGCGATCGAAGGTGGTGCTAGATGCGGCTACGTCAATCCGGATCGAGTCACCTACGATTACCTGCAAGGTAAAGATTTTGCCCCCAAAGGTGCAGATTGGGACAAAGCAGTGGCTTGGTGGGAATCGATCAAAAGTGATGCCGATGCCCAATACGATGATGTAGTTGTATTTGAGGCTGCCCAAATTCCTCCCACCGTTACCTGGGGAATTACTCCCGGTCAAGGTATTGGTGTTAACCAGTTTGTTCCTCAGCCAGAAGAACTGCCCGAAGAAGACCGCTTTGTTGCCGAAGAAGCTTACCGATACATGGATTTATACCCCGGTCAACCCATCAAAGGCACGAAAATCGATGTCTGCTTTATTGGCAGTTGTACCAACGGCAGAATTAGCGATTTGCGGGAAGCTGCTAAAATTGCCAATGGTCGTCACGTTGCCGAGGGAGTCAAAGCCTTCGTTGTCCCTGGTTCCGAACGGGTGAAGCAAGAAGCGGAAGCTGAAGGACTAGACAAAATTTTCACGGAAGCTGGATTTGAATGGCGCGAACCTGGATGTTCCATGTGTCTGGCGATGAACCCCGATAAATTACAAGGAAGACAAATCAGTGCCTCTTCTTCTAACCGCAACTTTAAAGGAAGACAAGGTTCCTCCTCCGGTCGTACATTATTAATGAGTCCGGCGATGGTAGCTAGCGCTGCCATTAAAGGCGAAGTTTCTGATGTGCGTGAGTTGTTGTAATTTTGGCATTTGTCATTAGTCATTAGTCATTTGTCATTAGTTTTCTCCCTCATCTCCCCACCTCCCCATCCC
Organism: Nostoc sp. S4; assembly: GCA_029379225.1. GTDB lineage: Bacteria > Cyanobacteriota > Cyanobacteriia > Cyanobacteriales > Nostocaceae > Nostoc. The sequence goes on from JAQYWR010000006.1 coordinate 32,869, forward strand.
CAATCCCTAATATGGTAAGTGAAGTTAAAACAGTTTCAGGGCGCGGTATACCTTTAGTAGGCAATGATATAGATACCGATCGCATTATTCCCGCGCGCTATTTAAAAGCCGTTACCTTTGATGGGTTAGGCGAAGGCGCGTTTATCGATGACCGCAAAGCATTAAATGGCGAACATCCCTTTGACCAATCCCAGTATCAAGGGGCAAATATTTTAATAGTTAATAGAAATTTTGGCTGTGGTTCATCACGGGAACACGCACCGCAAGCGATCGCTAAATGGGGAATTCAAGCATTAATTGGTGAAAGCTTCGCCGAAATCTTTTTCGGCAACTGTGTGGCGATGGGGATACCTTGTGTGACAGCCGATGCTGCTAATGTCAAACAATTGCAAGAATTAGTAGCGGCAAATCCCCAAGCAGATGTAATAGTGAATTTGGAAACTTTGCAAGTGCAAATTGGCGATCGCACTACTCCAGTTTTCATTGGTGAAGGTACAAGAAGCACCTTCATTTCTGGGACGTGGGACGCTTGCGGTCAGTTAGTAGCTAACGCTGACCAAGTTCGGGCAACAGCTACAAAATTACCCTACGTGAGTTGGGGCAATTTAGCCGCGAGTTAATATTCTCTCGTCCCTAGCTCTGCTGGGGAATGTTAATTTATTGTTTTTGTTTGCATTACTCAGCTAGAGCTAACAATAGCCAAAGCTTATACAGCTTTGGCATAGTAGATATATAGCTAAGTAATTCTAGACTATGCCATTAATAGACCCTCCTCTCACTAAAGAAGATTTTATTAACTCTCACTGGCAGGACGTAATCAATAGTAGCGAGAGAAAAGAGTGTAGTGCTTACAACAGAGTCTTCTGGAACAAGGTACAGGAAGCAAAAGAGGCAGGAAATCTCAGAGAACAGTCTGTCTTTAAGATTCTGGCGTTAGTGACTGGTAATGGAATCAAGCCAAAATTAACAGAAGAGTTGTTGGCTAAATTTGTACATAGTCTGACAGATAAATATCTAGATTTTTTGGCTGAGATTGTGGGTGAAGTCTCAGACCCAGAGCTTCAAGCACGAATTGCAGATATTATCTGGACTAGCAAACGAGGTGACTATTATAAAATGGCGCAGTTAGCAGTCACAGATTACTTAAAATCTGCCGCAGAATTAGAAGACCCTGAAAACTTGACTTTTTTCACTAGAATTGAACGAGCGCTCTGGCTAGCACGTAAAATTAATTATAAATTTGAAGATGTTGTTGCACATATAGAGACAGTTCTTGATCGCTACAACGGAGAAGATCCAAAGTTTTTATCAGCAGAGCTTATGGAGCTTTTGCAGGAATACAAACGCGGTAATTTTAATAAATACGCTGCTCTAGCTGAGAAAGCCGCAACCCTATCAGAATCCGCGAATGATTGGCGTAGGGCAAGAAACTATTGGAAAATTAAAGCACAATGGCATCGTTTTGAAAAAGATACAGAAGAAGAACGTGCAGCGCAAATGCAGGCGGCTGAAACCTATGTAAAAGAAGCTGAAGATAGCTTTAAGGGTACAGATGCAAGCTACCTGCGAGCGTCAGATTTTATGGAGAATGCTTTTGAAGCTTTTATGAATGTCCGAGGTACTAAGGAAGAAACTATTGCTGCAAAAGAAAGATCTGAGGAGGTTCACAAGCTTCTTAGCCAATATCAAGAGCAATCCTTAAATGAGTTAGTTCCTATTTCTCATGAAACAGATATTAGTGTTCAAGTGAATATAGCCAGATCACACGTTAAAGGTAAAGAATTTGATAATGCACTTTTTTATCTAGCATTTCTAGGAATACCACGTAAAGTCTCTCACCTTCGACAAGAAGTTTTGAAAATAGCTGTTGAAAATCCACTGTCTCATTTATTTCGATCTGCAATGATTAATCAGATAGGTAAAGTTGTAGCTCGTCAAGCCAAGTCAGTTTTATCCAATAATCCAGATGAAGTAGAAGCGGCAATTCTTTTTGATATGTACAAAAATGGAGTTTATTATCAAAAATTTCATGCTCAAGCTTACATTGAACCAGCCAGATATCAAATAAATTTAGAACATAGTGTACAAGAAAAAGATTTATTTGCAATAGTTTCAAACAACCCCTTTGTACCATCGGGGAGAGAACATCAGTTTACAAAAGGGCTTTACGCCGGATTAACTGGAGATTTCATCACTTCCACTCATACTCTTATTCCTCAGATTGAAAATTCTGTTCGTCATTTACTCAGAAAGCACGGTGCGCTACCCTCAAAAATTGATATCAATAAGGGAATTGAAGATGAGTGTAATTTGAATACTACTCTTTTTTCCCGCAACTATCCACAAATAAACTCAATTTTTGATGAAGACACACTTTTTGATCTTCAAGGTTTATTAATTGAACGTTCCGGTTCAAATTTAAGAAACCGCATGGCTCACGGTTTAATTAATGATAGTGAGTTCTACAGTCCTATCATGTCTTACTTATGGTGGGTCACATTACGGCTTTGTTATTTGCCAATCTTGCAACATCAACAGCAGGTTAAAGAGTCCAATCCTTGGGTTAAGTTTGATGGTATTTTCAAAGATGATCCACTATTTGATGATTTTGTTGAAAATATGGCTGCAAATCGACGCGAATTAGATGCGGAAGTTGCTGCTTATGAAGCTTCTTTGGAGGAGAATCAGTAAGCTTGAGCTAATATATTCTCGATATTGATCATATTACTCTTTCTCAACATAGTAATTCTAAAATTCTACAACGCGCTCAATTTGTTGGTAGTTCCAATATATTTGTTACAACAGTTACACTCGAAGAACAATTAAGAGGCAGATTAGCTTCTATCGTAGATGTGCTAATCAACCACAATTTTTAGCAGTTGCTCATAGAAATTTACGAATAACTCAAATTTACTTTTGTAGTATAAATTTGCTGGAGTTCGATGAGGCAGCATACAATTGCTACCAAAGTTTGCGCTGGCAAAGAATCCAGATAGGTACGCAAGATTTAAGAATTGCAGCGGTCGCTCTAGCTACGGGAGCAATTTTAGTTACCCGTAATCAAAGAGATTTTAGCAAAGTTCCTAATTTATGTCTTGAAGATTGGACTATGGATGAATATTCTTAAAAACTGAATCAAGTTATATCAATTGCAACAAATGGATTCACTAGATCTAGATTCACTAAGGTTATCCAAATCTAAAATCCCAAATTGTATAATCTTAATCTTGAGTTTTGTATTGACAACTCCCATTAAAGTCAAAATCTTGACATTCTTTGCTTTCTAGCAATTGCCTGACTGTAATACCAGGTTGACAACTCATCAAAGTTATCCCCAAAGTAGCCAGTGCGATCGCAGTAGCGATTCCCAGTATAGTAGCTCGTTTTAAAGGTTTAGTTGTCCTGATTAAATTTTCTATTCCAGTATCGCTATCAACAACCTCAATTGGCTTGAGTGCTTCCAAAGCAATAGTCGCATTGGCATAGCGACGTTTGTGATTGCGTTCCAGCATTTTCATTAACCACGACTCAAAACGCGGACTGATTTGAGGCACTAATTTCTGAAAATTAAAGCGATAATTATCATCGATTAACTTACAAATATCAACAGAACGGGTATTAGTAAGTAAGCAAATCAACGTTGCTCCTAAACTATATAAGTCTGAGGCTTCAGTCAGAGGATGACCAAACTGTTCTTCTGGTGGCATGAAGCCTGGAGTTCCTGTTACGAAGGTGCTAAGAGCTATTTTTGCTCTCTGTATTCTAGCCAAACCAAAATCAACCAGGTAAGCATTTAATTGCTCATCAATTAAAATATTCTCTGGTTTAATGTCGCGATGGATAATTGGCGGAATTTGCTTTTGCAGATAAACCAAAATTTCTAAAATTGATAGAGCAATTTGCTTGATTTGTTCGGGGTGAAAGCTACGTTTTGAACTTAAGGATGGGGCATTTTTATATTCCTGTACTAGATAAAAAACCCCAGGCATTTCAAATGAATCTATATAGCGAGGGATGCGCGAATGATTCAGTTGTTGCAAGATTTCAACTTCACGCTCATAGGCTTTCACACCCGACCAGTCAGCACTCACACTAGCGAAAAACTCTTTAATTACGACTTGTTGATTAGAGTTGAGGACTTTAGCTAGGTAAGTAACCCGTCCCCCTTCTCTATTGCGTCCTAATTCGTTGATGACTTGATAACCTTGTTTGGAAAAATCTGGATGGTGACTTAAGGGAATTACCTGTTTATGTCCATTACACACATCAAGCTCCATTATAATTAGCAAATGAGTTTGATTTTGTCAAGGATAAATTTAAAATAAAAAGTGACTCACCCAGATTGTTAACCGGATTTCTAGGCTACTTGCCCTGTATAGACACAAACTGATTCTTGGTAATGAATGAGTACTTTGCCCTATCTTGATAATGCCAGGTGTTTCTATTTTGGGAAAGCTAGTAAGGCAGTAGCTTGTCTATGGGCGAAATGACTAAATTTGCCCTAACCAATCGACAATCTGGGCGTTAACAATATCTGGAACTTCATCGTGGGGACAATGACCGGCATTGGGAATGGGAACTATTTTGATGTCTTTGCCATTCTGACGCGCCTTTTCGTAAATCTTTGCCCCAGTAATTGGTGTCCAGGGATCGTCAGCACCCCAAATTATCAATAGAGGACGTTCCACTTTGGGTAATAGTTCCTCAGGACTTGGGCCGGGAGGTGCTGTGAGAATAGAGGCGAAAACTTGTTGCGCTCCTGGATCGCAAGAAGGAGTATAAAGTAAATCGACTAATTCATCGGTGACGGCTTGGCGATCGCGGTAAACTTGGTAGAGGGTACGGCGAATTTGCGCTTTTTGACGGATACGATTGTAAACATATTTGCCTGTAATTGGCGATCGCACAACTTGATTAAAAGCTGCCATCACAATTCGTAGCGGCGGATTCAATTCATGGGGACGATGACTCAACCCACCCGCAGAGTTAATTAAAATACCGCCAGCAGCAATTTCTGGATGTTCTACCAGTGTTATCAAACTCAATAGCGCGCCGATGGAGTTACCAATAAATACAGCAGGTTCCTGGATGTGCGCTGTACAAAAATCTTTCAGTAGTTCCACCCACACTTCCACCTTGTAATCAATGGGTGCTTTCTCTGAACCACCAAAACCCAAAAGGTCTAAAGCAAAAACTTGGTAGCCAGCATTTGCTAAAACTGGAATATTTTTCCGCCAGTGTCCAATGGAAGCACCAAAACCATGAACTAATACCAAAGGGCGTCCTGTACCCATAACGGTATACTGAATTTTACAGCCCTGCCAAGTCCAAAAAAATTTTTCTAAGCTGGTAGTTGCTGATAGCTGCTGTGTAGTTTCAGTCATTATGAATATTTATAAAGTACTCTTAAATATAGTAATGTTCTCTGGGATCGTATCTTCCACCTAGCCAATATAATTTCTTTGTGGTTATTTCAATTTCTACTTAGCTGCTGTGACGAATTTAGATGTTAGTTTCATCTATTCCCAGGGATTAATAAGCCAAAGGATACCAAATATCTTTGGCTTTTAGACGAATGGTAGTGTCAGATGAAATACATCAATCAAATTAACTTTGCTCTGTTGAGCAAATTTGTTCTTGCTGCAAGCTCTGTGGCAATATTTTCACCGATAGCTTCTGCCTATGCAACTTCAGGTTTCTTTACCATCGTCGAGCAAATACCTGATAATTCCAGCAAGCAAGAAATTTTAGCCAATAATAAACTAGAAACGACTAGTTATACTACTACTATTCAACGGCAAACTGCAACCAAAAAAAGCCGCACTCAACTAAATAGTAGTAGTGGTTTTAGTCTGACAATTTGGGAACCATCCGGTAATTTGTTAGAAGTAATTGCCAGAGTTTCTGTTAAGAGTAAAAGTGACAATGGCTACTTTAAAGAGCGGTTTGTGGGTGATTACAAGTATAAAATTAAGCAAAAAGCAAAATTTGTTAAAGGGTTAAAAGCGAGCGATCGCATTGTTGTACGATTATACGATCTGCAAAACCGCTTTCTGGGATATAGTGAATTTGAATGTTTATCGAGAAATACCGCAGTTAACCTGATTTTGTCAGGTAAGCCTCTGGAATATCGAGTCCTCCGCACTGTTTATGGTATTGATGCTAACCAAGATGGTGCTATTGATGCAAATACTACCACTTACGACTACTTCACTCAAGTCAGCAAGCAAGGGGTTATTTTTCTGGGTGGTTCCCAAACCTTCCAAGCTAATCAATTCCAAGTAGAAGGTTTGGCAAAAGTTGCCGCAACTAGTGTTTATCCTGCATCTTTCACCCAAGGTGAATTCGCCTTAGTGCGCCAGTCGTTCATTAACGTCTTTAGTTCCGACTTACCAAAGGTTTTGCGAGTTACTCCTGGTAGTTTGGTGCAAGTAACTCAAGTCAGCGATAACTCTAGGTACGATATCAGCCAACGCGATTAGTTGCGTCTCTAGCTTGTTCGACTGTAAAATTAACTACTTGACCGTAAGAAATTTCTAGGGTATGGCCATCTGGGTCTCGAAGATAAGCCCAGTAACCAACTGGCGGGCCGAAGTCATTTGGTTCAGTCAACAGTATTTCCTCTGTGCGCGCTTCATTGCACAGGCGATCGATGTCTTCCTTATTCTGATAAGCTACTCCCAGATGGGATTGTGGTAAAAGTACGCCTTCTACTTTAGCTACTTGAATTAGGACGATTACAAAAGGTCTGGTCAGGTCACTAATCCAAGCAACATCTGATTGAATCGCTTCATCAGTGCGACGATGTACGACGGTCATTTGGGCATATTTGGTATAAAATGCGATACTTGCATCAACATCACTAACTGCAAGTGCAATATGAGTTAAGCCAAGATCGGACATTAGAGTTATTTTTAGGTAAATTAACTACTTCTTTTTTTCTCACGCAAAGACGCACAGACACGAAGTGGCTTCCCGAAGGGTAGGCACAAAGTCAGAAAAATGTATAGCAAGCGAATTAAAGGTTAGGACATAATGACAAGCCTGGATGTTAGGAACAGTAATGTTTTACCTCCAGCATAGCTGCCTTCTGCCTCCTGCTGTATACCTACCAATAAAGCTGACACCATTGATAATGAAAATAGACGTTATCTTCACAAAATTTTATGTTTTTAACTTGGTTTGACAGTAATAGTTGGCTCTTGGAAATCGGTGGTAAACGGATACTAATCGACCCTTGGCTAGTTGGTTCGTTAATTTTCAGTAATTTGGATTGGTTATTTAAAGGCTCGCGATCGCAAAATCGCCCAATACCTGAGAATATCGATTTAATTGTGCTATCTCAGGGTTTAGAAGACCATACTCATCCACCAACACTCAAGCAGCTCGACCATAATATCAAGGTTGTAGCTTCTCCCAATGCAGCCAAGGTAGTACAGCAACTAGGTTACACCCAAGTAACCACTCTCGCTCATGGTGAAACTTTCACTTTAGATAATCAAATTCAAATCAAGGCTTTTCCCGGTTCGCCCATCGGCCCTACTTTGGTAGAAAATAGTTATCTCCTCAAAGAATTGGAAAGTAGTTTAACTTTATACTACGAACCTCACGGTTATCATTCTCTAGAACTTAAGCAAGCTGCACCCATCGATGTAGTAATTACACCGTTTATTGACATGACATTACCTTTACTCGGGCCGATTATTAAAGGAAAAAATAGTTCTTTAGAAGTAGTAAAATCATTACAGCCTCAAGTAATATTACCCACGGCGGCTGGTGGTGATGTGATATTTGAGGGATTACTGATGAAATTGATTCAAACGAAAGGAACTGCTGCGGAATTTCGTTCGCTATTAGAGAAAAACAATCTTTCGACGCAGGTGATTGAACCAACACCAGGCGATCGCTTTGAACTACCATTACAAAAGCGAGCATTAGCAATTTAACTCTCACAGCCAACCAGAATAAATGCCTAACCTTCGCCAATTCCTCAGAGGGTTTGGCGTCTCCACAATAGCTCGTGAAATTATAGCAGGAGGCAGGAGGCAGAGGGCAGAAGGCAGAAGGTAAAACTATTACTATTCCTAGCTTTCACGCTTGTCATTATGTCCTAAAGGGTGTGACTACGGCTATAAAATCTAATCTTGTTGATTTCGTCTACTTAAATAGCGTACTTCTTCCAGAAGAATATTAAATCTCTGGTCATTTTCTGTTTGTAGTTGTTTGAGTAAGGGACTTCCAGAAAATAAATTATCCCATCTCACGCCCATCAAAACTACTTTCTCTCCTCCCTGCTCCCTGCCCCCTGCTCCCCTGCCCTCAAAGCGATGGAATATTTTTTTAATTGTCAGTCCCTAATTCCATATCTCGCTAATTTTGGGCAGCGATTTGTAGTAGTGCTTGAGAAGTTACTCTTAAACCATCTACACTATCTCGGACTTCAGCTAAACCACCTCAAAGTTCTGTTACACTATCTCGGACTTCTACTAAACCACCTCGAAGTTCTACTACACTAACTCGGACTTCAGCTATACTTTCTCAAGTTAAACTACACTTGAGGCTAACGCATCAAGCATTTCGTCTGTCCAACGTTCAACTGCCATTGTATTTTTGTATGTTTTAAATTTATTTGACTTACTACCTTTTATTTTACTATTACCTGTCTTTGCAAGAGTTAATCAAAATTTAATGCGGAATTTTTATCGATATTATTCGGTGAATAAATTTCTCTAACAGGAAAAGGAATTGTAATTCCTACTTCCTGATAGCGTTTGTGCAATTTCTTAATAATTATATGTTTACCAATCCGTTGGTCAAAATATTCGCTGACTCGCATATAAATAGTAAAATCTATACTAAAATCCCCAAAAGTATGAAATCTCATATATGGTTCATTTGTGATTAAATTGGGTGCAATTTCTCGCATGACTTCCTTGGCTACTTCCACAGTTACTCTTTCAACTTGTTCCAAGTCACTATCATAACTAACACCAATATCCAGCGTTAAAGTTATTTCCTTAGCAGGTAAATGATAATTGGTAAAAATTGCCGATGCTAATTTAGAATTTGGTACAATTACTACGTTATTAGAAATTTCCTTGATTGTTGTATTGCGCCAAGTTATATCTGTAACATATCCTTCATGTCCAGCATCTAATTTCACATAGTCCCCAGTTCTAACTTGCTTAGAAATAATTAAGTAAAAACCAGAAAATAAATTTGCTAAAGTGTCTTGAAGCGCCAAACCAACTGCTAGACCACCAATGCCTAAAGTGGTAACTATTGGCGTAATTTCAACTCCGACAGTTTGTAAGATGATTAATGTTCCTAAAACTAAAACAGTAGCCTTAGCAAGATTAGAAACTAGTGAAGTGGGAACTCCTTCTGTTCTTTTAATAAGTAAATTAACAAAACCAGCACTCAATCTTGCTAAAACTAAGGTCACTGAATACAGAAATGCAACAGTGAGAATTTTTTGTAGTACAGTAACAATATCTGGTCTCAGAGGAGAACTGAGAATTGCCCAAAAGAAACCGCCAATTACAAACCAAATAAAGGTCATGCGGTGTAGGGCATTAAATATAATATTTCCTCCAACTATCCGTTTCTTTTTAACAAATAGTTCAAGTCTTTTAAAAATAACTTTTTCACCAATGATTCCAGCCAGTAAACCAGCTAAAATAAAAGCGAGTGGCGGAATCCATTGGATCGTATAAATTTTCAAGTTTGAGTTTGAGATGAAAATAGTTAACACTTTTGTTGTGATTATGGCTAAATTTTACTTTGTTAATTGTCGGAGTTGCCAGTTGAGTTGTTCCATTTGCCAATTTTCAAAAATTATTCACTGTTACTAATTGATTTTTTGGCAAATAAGACTTGTCTACCATTGACAGAGGGTAGTTAAGTGATTGGGATTTTCTAGATTGTTAATACGCTATTGCTAGACAATTTTCATAAGTGCTGTTTGGTTGCAGTCTAAATAACTTTTACATAAATGCGAATGTATAAAAACAGTCTAATGAATGATTACCAAACAATCTTTAGATATATTTGGCACTAGACTATAGTTCAAAATTAATAACATGGACTTGCCAATTATTTACCACCCAGATTACATTGCACCATTGCCTAAAGGACATCGCTTCCCGATGTCAAAATTCCGACGACTCTACGAATTATTACTAGCTGATAATGTCGCAAATCAAGAACAATTTCAAACACCTGAACGTCCGCCGCTAGAGTTAATAGAGTTAGTTCACACCCCAAACTACGTTCAAGCTTATTGTGAAGGCACCTTAGAACCCAAAGCACAGCGTCGCATTGGGTTACCTTGGAGTCCAGCACTAGCAAATCGTACCTGTGTAGCGGTTGGTGGTACAATACTCACAGCTAAATTGGCACTGAATCAGGGTTTAGCTTGTAATACGGCTGGCGGGACTCATCATGCTTTTCCCAGTTATGGATCTGGTTTTTGTATTTTCAACGATTTAGCGATCGCTTGTCGCGTTTTACAAAAATTTAGACTTGTGCAGAAAATTCTGATTATAGATTTAGATGTGCATCAAGGAGACGGCACCGCTTTTATCTTTCAAAACGATGAGAGTGTTTTTACTTTCTCTATGCACTGCGAAGTCAATTTTCCAGGTACTAAACAAAACAGTGATTTGGATGTTCCTTTACCAATGGGAATGGAAGATGATGCTTATTTGCAAACTTTAGCAAATTATCTACCAGATTTATTATCTCAAGTCAAGCCAGATATAGTATTTTATGATGCAGGTGTAGATCCTCATGTAGGCGATCGCTTAGGAAAATTAGCCTTAACTGATGCTGGCATTTTCCGTCGGGAAATGCAGGTTTTAAGTACTTGTATGAGTGCTGGTTATCCTGTCGCCTGCGTCATTGGTGGCGGTTATGCTGATGATATGAAATCCCTGGTTTGGCGACACTCTCTGCTACATCGCGCTGCAAGTCAAGTTTATCAGCAATACAAACTTTGATCCAACATAACATCTTGCAAAAATCCTGATTTATTATTTAAAACTACAGATAAATTAGCTATTTCATCTGTGATTTGATTACCTAAATAGCAAAATGTCGGCAAAGGCAGTACTGGATGAACCACGGCAAACTCAGAATCTACGAGCTAGCAAAAGAATTAAATTTAGATAGCAAGAAGCTATTAGCAATTTGCGAAAAACTTAATATTGCAGTCAAAAGTCATACAAGTTCAATCTCAGAATCCGAGGTAGAACGCATTCGTATAGCAGTAAATAAACTAACATCAAAATCCTCAAAAATTAAAACCTCTTCTGAAGATTGGGGTTATACATTTGTAGGTTCAACAATTGATAGATTAATTCGCAATCTTGAGGGAGAAAGCGCCCTACAAGCATATCCTGAATTTCGGCAACGACGCGATCGCGCCAATGAGTTAATGTTTGAATGCGTCGGTAAAAAGTCTTGTCTGTTTTATGTACGTCGGAAAGGTGCGGGTAAAGAGCCAAGAGAAGAAATTTGGGATTTAATAATAGCAACAGACTCCGACGAATTTCAATTACCTGCAAGACTTGAAAAGCAAAGAAAAACATTAGGATTTACAGTAGCTGTACAAAAAGATGGACATGGCGGTTTAAAGATACTTTCGGCTCAGTTATTACAAAATTCGCGGGGAAATACTGATAGCTATTCTGTAGCTTGTCGCTTGCGTTTGTTGCCTAATCATCAGTATCACCTCGACATTCCGCCTGCTACATTGACACGCATAGCAGCCGCACCAGTTTGTGGCGATTATGTCCCCACAGAAGATCGGCTAAAAGCTTGGAAAGCATTTTTACAAATTGAAGAAAAAATTGCTAAAGCACGTCAATTTTGCGTGCGGTACTTAGGTAATAAATATAACTTCAAAAGGCAGATCGGCTTTGAAATTGATGTAACCTCAGCCACCCTTGACGGCTTTTATCAAAATTCCCTCGAATTAGAGAACTTTTGGGAACGCGTCAAACAAGCAAAAAATGAGGATTTAAAATTTTTTGAAACTGCTCCCATTGGCAAAAACTGGTTTAACGGCCGCCTATTAGGAACTGTTGAAGAAGTCGATCCTAACCGTTGCATTATCAGCGTCAGATTAGAACGCGACTTAGCTGAATATATGGTTACAGAACGTTATAAGTTACCAGCTACCGGATTTTTATGTTTTGAAGCAGTTGGTGACATTCAGCAAATTCAGCGTAAGAAAAAAGCTTTAGACGATTTGAATAATGGTTACACTCAAAATCCATATTTGGGTAACTTTTTATTTGATGCTTCCCAGGCTAGAAAAATCAAGACAACTATCGAACTTCAAACACAAAATTTGTTATTATCTGCTGCTAATCCTGGGCAAAAAGCAGCAGTGGAAAAAGTACTTGCTGCCAAGGATCTTGTTTTGATTCAAGGGCCGCCAGGTACCGGTAAAACTACCGTAATTGCTGAAATTTGCTATCAAATTGCCCTTCGTGGTGGACGCACTTTAATTGCTTCTCAAGCGAATTTAGCAGTAGATAACGCTCTGAGTCGATTAGTTCACAACCCAGTGATTCGTGCTGTTCGTAAGGGAAAAGCTGAAAAAGTTGGGGAGGAAGGACAGCCATTTTTAGAAGACCAAGTAATTAGCAGATGGCTGGAAAATACAGCAACCGACTGCGAAAATAATCTTAGTCAGCGAACCGAAAATATTCAAGTTTTTCGGAAATTACTGTCATTATCACAAAGATTTACAGACTATTTGAAATTAGAAAAAGAATTTCAAGTACAACAAAGTAAATTTTCTAAAAAAAAGTTAGAACTACAAACAAACTGTAAAAATCAAGAAGATGCTTACAAAGATTCCTTAGGACAGCAAAATGAAATTGAATCTTTAATTTATAAATTGGATAACTTACTAAGCACTGCTTCAAATATTAACTGGGAATCTCCAGAAATCACAAATTTTTTACCCCTTATTAAGTCTTATGCAGAAGGTAATACTTTAGTAGAAGAATTTTTAGTAAATGTTCGTAAATCTATTAAATATAGCGATGAGCTTGGTTTTGTGCGTCCAGCATTTGGTGCTTTTGGCTTGGCAGTTTGGTTGCGTGAAACTGTAGCAACGGAAATTTTGGGATTTAAAGCTGCTTTGAATTATGCTCAAAATGCTATTGAAATAATGTCAGCAGTTGCAGCCTTAGTGCAGACTATTAAACAGAATTTTGACTCATTAAATCAGTTGCAACTAGATTCTCAAAAATTTATTACCAAGCAACAAAATCTACAGCAGACAATCCAGATATGGCAAAACCGCCAAAGAGAAATTGATTATATTATCTCAGCAGTGAAAGAATGGAAATCTACAGCACATTCTCATCTCTATCAAACTTTGAAAGATTGTCAGCAATCAGGTTTACCATTAACAGATAATCTGGTAGACCTGCCGCTAGGTTTATTGATGTTTGCTAATACATTAAAACTACCTATCTTACCACAAACCTATAAAATTAACTTGCCAGATTGGGACTTATTGACAAAAGCGATCGCTTATGAAGTAGACGGTAATTTTAGCGATCGCCGAGGCAAACAGCATAATTTTAGTTATTTTTTACAACAAAATTTTAGTCAAATTCCAATGGTGCTGTCACAAAGCGATCGCACTCAATGGCAAGAGACTTATCAACAGTATAATAATTATCAATTACTCAACCCCAAACAGCGAAAGTTACTAGTTGAAAATACCCAGTTTTTCTTAATTAGAATCCAAAAAACTTATGGTACATCATGGGAGTGGAATAACATTGACTCGACTCTAACGCGAATTACACAAGAATTGGTAGATACTATCCTAGCAAATGCACGTCAATGTGTTTTAAAAGTCAAAACGGAAACAGAACAACAGCTTCATCATCTACGCCAACAATTAAATGAACTGCAAAAAAATGAAATTAGTCAACAGCAAATCTCTACTACTCAATATCAGCTAGAAAAAGCCCAGCAAGATGCTAATTTCCAACTTGGACAAATTGTTAATATCTTGCAAGAACTTATCCAGCAGGCAAATACACCTGCTCAATTACGCATTTTAACAGAACAATATCTGACAACACAATCAAAGATTTGGGAACAACCTCAAGAATTTGCAAAGCAAGTGCATTCTTGGAGAAATTGTATCAATCAGCTTGAAAACTTAATTTTATTGATAGAACCTTTTGCTGTGCTGGAGATAATTAAAACTTCTCTACACGACCATTTAGCCAAATTAAAAAAAGAAACTGAAACTTCTCTACAGCAGCTTCAAATATTGCAAATTAATCTTCGGGAATTAGAACAACAATTACTACCACAACCATCAGAAAGTTTAATTGCAAAAAGAAACTGGTGGTTAAAAGAATGGGAAAAAATACCCGCTCAATTTAAGCCAGAAAATTTTACTAATGATTTATTGAATATAGAGTTTTTACAGAGTTTCAAAATTCAGTTTGAATCTTGGCAGCAGCAACTACAGAAAGAAGAAGCTTATCTTCAAAAATATCAGAATTTTGTGCAAGATTGGATACAAAAAATCAGACAGCCAACGGAAAGCAGTCGAGACGATTTAAGGCGTATATATTTAGATAATGCCAACGTCGTCGGTATCACCTGCGTTCAAGCTGCAAATAGAGGTTTTTCTGAAGAATTTAAATCTTTTGATGTCGTTATCATTGACGAAGTTAGTAAGTGTACTCCACCAGAATTACTAATCCCAGCTTTGAAAGCTAAAAAGTTAGTTTTGGTAGGTGACCATCGACAATTACCGCCTATGCTTGATACTAATACTTTAGAAGAAGTTGCTCAAACAATTGGCAATACACGAGACGAACTACAATTCTTAGAAGAATCGCTATTTAAAAGTCAGTTTGAATCTGCCGATGAAAGCATCAAGCAAATGCTGACTACACAGTACCGAATGCATCCCATAATTATGGGTGCAATCAATCAGTTTTATGATGGGAAACTAGAATCTGGGATTTTGGAACCTACTACAAAACGCGCACATAATTTAGCAGATGAAATTATTAAACAATCTCATCATCTTATCTGGGTAAAAACGCCTATAGAGAAGAAATTTTCAGAAGAACGTGGCGGAACTTCTTATTTTAATACTCCAGAAATCGATACAATTGAACGTTTGTGTCAGCAATTTGATAAGACTTGGTCTTCTCAAGTTGCTAATGGCGAACCAAAAAAAGAAATTGCTGTAATTACATTTTATGGCGCTCAACTCAGAAAAATTGATGAACGCCTGCAATCTGAACTTTTTTCTTCATTAGAAATTCGTACTGGTACGGTAGACAGATTTCAAGGAATGGAAAGACCGATTGTAATTGTGAGTATGGTTCGCAACAATAATAAAGGAGATGTAGGATTTGCTAAGAAACCAGAACGGGTAAATGTTGCCTTTTCCCGCGCTCAGGAACTGCTGATAATTGTCGGTTGTCATGATTTATTTACCCATCAACCAGGTAAAGTTGGAAGTATGTACTCTGAAGTTTCAAATATTGTCAGTTTTTATGAAGGTTTTGTTGATGTTTCTCAACTAATCTGAGTTTAACAAGGACATTTGTTAATTAAAGGCTGAGGAAATAAAAACTAATTTTTATAATTTTATAAAGAAGTTACAATTAGTAAACTAACCTCCAAAGCTGATTATTTCTCATTTAGAAACAGAGTGGAGAATTGTATGATTCCAGCAGCGATCGCTACACCCACAAAAGAATCACCCCTTTTATTTGAGGGACTGACTTGGAGAGAGTTCAAAGCCGTTGAGCAGTTATTAGACCGCCCAGGATATCGGTTGTCTTTTTTAGATGGTGTTTTAGAGATCCGAAGAATGCCTGGAGAACCACACGAAACGGTTAAGAAGAGAATTGCTGCATTGTTAGAACTTTACTTGCTCATTGCAGGGTTTGACTTTACTCCAACTGCTTCAATGACCTTAGAAAGTGAATCTGCTGTTGTCAAGCGAGAAGCAGATAAATCCTATAAACTTGCCCCTAGTCGAGTGCGTCACGATTTGGCAATAGAAGTGGTGTTTACAAGTGGTTTACAAGTGGCGGTATCAACAAATTGGAGGCATACAAGCGCCTCTTGATTCCTGAAGTGTGGTTTTGGGAAGATGGTGTTTTAGAAATCTATCACCTGCGTCAACAGGGCAACGCGCTTCACTATGAAAAGGTTTCTACTACTGAAGAGGTCAAAGGAATTGATTTGGATTTATTGTTACGCTACATTAATATGGTGAATCATGTTGATGCTATCAAGACTTTTCAACTGGCACTTCAGAAATAATATTTCTCAAATCATATGTCTGGATTGAGGTTTCGTTGATGTCTCTTGCTTCTTTTGATAAACCAATTGATGAGAGTCTGAAAAATTTGGTAAAGGAAATTGAGGCACAAAGTTCTAATTTATCAATTTTAGCAGCACGCCAATTTCGCTATAGCTTACATCAAACTCCAGTAGAAGTAAATATTAAAGAACCCCGCCAGTTTAACGTACTCGAAGAATTTATTATTCGTGCCGCAATTGAATTTCAACCTCCACCAACTGAGGATGAATTAGCCTCTGTACTTGGGCTTGATTCTGTGTTTATCCGCAGTACTACTGCAAATCTTTGCTCATTACAAACTCTCTCAGCAACATCGCCACTAACAGTTACTCCAGAAGGACGTTCATTTTATGAAAAAGGGTCTGTACCACAACCCCCATATGCCGTGCAGCTGAACGCTATCACAGATCCTTTTAGCAACAAACTAATCTTTCAATTTGAATCGTTAAACGAAACAGCAATAAATTTACCTGATATCGCAGACTTTATAACTCTTGATAATACAACTGATATTTCGTTGTTACCTCTTGAGGAAATCCAAAAAAATATTCAGGCTTCAGATTTAGCACTTCATCTACCAGAAGAAGGAAAAATCGTCACTTCCTTGAAGGTGCTAGCTTCAACTCAAAAAATTTGGCAAAAGATATCACTTTTCGTTATTTTCGATGCTATTGAAGATAAGTTGAGTCTTCAAATCAGAAGTGGCAAGCAAATTTTAGAGTCAGCTTCAAGTCGGTTAGAAGTTTTACATACTGAAAATAAAGTTAACTTACAAGAATTATGTAATTTGTCAACTGAAGCCATCAATTTTGAACGTGAAGCGATTCTAAAACAAAAAACATTGAAAATTTGACCAGTTGATTGAAATTAATTCTTTGTCAGCCGCTTTCAGGTAGAATGATAATTTTTGTAATAACGGTTCGCCCCAATCAATAAAGAACTCTAAATCGAAGATTCGTTCCTTCCAATATTCAAATGTTTCGCTCTTTGTCGGCATAGTGGGGTCTTGATATTTAACCATATTAAGTACTCCAATATCTAATAACTGCTGAGGGAAAACCTAATGCTTTTAGCTACTCCATCAATCACTTGAAGTCTAAAGCAAAAATGATCTAAAGTTATCAGCGCGATCGCAATTAACAATTCTCAACGATTTTTGTAGAGATATCGATCGACCGCATCATGCTTTCATTAATTCAAACGAGCGCGGCAGGACTCGAACCTGCGACCGATTGCTTAGAAGGCAATTGCTCTATCCACTGAGCTACGCGCCCAAAACAATATATTGGCTCCTAGAAGGAGTCATCTAAATTATTATATCGTTTTGTGCGACTTAGAAGCAATGGAAAATTGCAGATTTATCACTAGCAAGGCTAAGATCCAAGTCGCTAGTTATCAATCTACCCTAAAAACGAAACAGATGGCGTATTGGTTAGATATATTGTGTTCTCAAGGGGTTGTTTACCCTCAGCCGAGTTCTTTTAGGCAGCTTAGTCTGATGAAGTATGTAGCGATCCGCTCGTTTCTACCCATTTTTACAGCACCCTAGGTAATTTCAGCCTTGGCGATGCTGTCAAATGCCATTATATATTCCATATTAAAAATGCCCCTGTGAGGAGTTATTTGCGAGTGCCATGTTTATTCTCAAACGGCAGGATGTTGAAATATCAAGCATTCAGCACCCAAAACGGGATCAGCAAGTGCCGATCCTAGATTATCAAGGGCAAACTTTTCGCTTGATTAGTGTCTTCAAAGCTAGTCAAGAAGAAGAAGCTAGAGCCTTATGGAGAGAATTAACGGATAACCGGGGTAAAGCCTGTGTCTTGCTAGAAGAACCGGAACGTTTCACTGTTTGGGGTAAAATCCGTTTAGAACAGTTGGGTAATGACACAGGTGGTAGTCATGGCAAGACGGGGATTTTGATCCAAGGGAGTATTTTACTGCTGCAAGGTGTTTATATCGATATTGAAGAGTTTTTGGGTGCAAGGCAAGCTGCATTATTTGAGAAAGATGTTGCGGAGGTATTCCAGCAAAAGCAATTTCCCCCAGCATCCCCTTCAGATACAGTTAAATCTTTGATATCTACTAACCCTTTGCTTGCAGCCAAACTGCCTCCTTGGCAAGAAAATCACGTAGTTATCCTTTTGCAAGAATTGCATCGATTAGGAAAGGCACATTTTGGCAATGCCAACTTTACCAAACAAGTAATTTATAAGTTAGAAGATATGCCAGAAAGCGAGCGATCGCTGTTTATCAGTTGGCTAAATCAATCAGCAGTGGGTAAACTATGGCAGTAGTTTGGATTTTTCAAAAATTTCTTACTTTTGGTACTTGCTTTTGGTGTTTGATTGTGTATTATTTGCTAGACAAACTGCTAACTATACAATCTTTTAATTCAAAATACTGCCAGAGTGCATCTACATAGTCAAGCCTTATGAATAACTCTTACAACAATTCCTTGGTTTTTAAATCTATTTTCACCACTCAGAACATTGTTTTGGCTAATATTGGTTGGGGCGTACTGGCACTGCTATACTTTTTATTGTTTAGTGCCAAAATTCCCGCAGCAGATGGCATAGAAAGTCGAGCCGAGTGGTATGTGATTGGCACAAATATTTTTGAAGCCATAGCTTATTTGAGTGCCGGTATCTTATGCTTGAGGAACTGGCTGAGTCCGCAAATAGTTAGTGGTCGAAATGTTTGGCTCTCAATTGGCTTAGGTATGCTTTCTTATTTCCTGGGAGGGATAATTTTTGGGTATACCGAAATCGTTTTAAAAGAAGAACCGGATGTGTCTTTAGGCGATATATTTTTTGTATTGACTTATCTATTCCTTGGCACAGGCATGATTTTAGCTGTGGCTTCCAGGCGAATCAATCTAGAAAAATGGCAGTGGCTAGTTGTGTTAGCAATTGCTCTATTCGGTAGTTTGTTGGCATGGTGGATTTCTATGCAACAGGAAACGCCCTCAGAACTGTTAGTCGCTATTTTGAATTGGTTTTACGTAGTTAGCGATGTAGTTCTATTAATTATTGCTACCACTCTGCTGTTAGCCTTTTGGGGAGGAAGAGTTTCCCAATCTTGGAGAATGATTGCCGCAGCGGCCTTTTCGCTCTACATTGCAGATATGTGGTTTAAATACGCCCAAGGTCCAAATTATCAAAGTGGGGAAATACTAGAAGTGTTTTGGGTATTTAGTGGAATGTTATTTGGTATGGGCGCTGCCCTAGAATATGACGCTTCACTGAGACGAACGCGGCGTACCAGCACACGAAAACGAGCTTAGCAAAGATTTTTGGTATCTACCGTGAGAAAATTAACAGATTCTGACAAACAAGAAATTCTCAAATTATATCGAGAAAGTGCCGAAACTACCTCAACTTTGGCAGACCGCTATGGTGTGAGTAACTCGACAATTAGTCGTTTACTCAAAAGCACTTTGCCAGAAGATGAGTATGAATACTTGGTATCTTTAAAGCGGGCTGCAAGAACTCCTGAGGGTAGGGCACAGGTAAGCTATGAGCAGTTACCACTGCTGAGTCAACCACAGCCAGAAATCGAAGTTCCACCTAGTGATAGCCAGCCCAAAGTGGTAGAGGTTGAGCCACAGGTGCAACGTGTAGTAGAGGAAGAGGAACAACCTTACTCAGAAGACACTGGCGAGTCAACTGCTGCTAGCAGATGGGTGCGGCGACGTTCCTCAGCTACGGAAAAACCGAAGCTACGAGTTACAGAGAAATCAGAAACTCCAGAACCAAAGCCGATGGAAATAGCGAGTATCCCTAGTCCGATACTCAAGGATGAACGTCCAGAAGCGACTGTCATAGCACAGATGCTAGGAGAAGACTTGCTAGACGAATCAGAGGATTTGGACGACTTAGAAGATGATGATTTAGAAGATGACGATTTTGAAGAGGAAGATGACGATTTAGAAGATGACTTTGATGAGCCAAGACCTCTAGTTACAAGACGCAGACCAGGTGAAACATCAGTTCAAGTTTTACCATTATCAGTAGCCCATTTGCCGAAAACTTGCTATTTGGTAATTGACCGTTCCTCGGAATTAATTACGCGACCTCTAAAGGACTTTGGAGACTTAGGACAAATTCCTAACTTGGAAACTCAGCAAAGAACTCTACCGGTGTTTGATAATCATCGCGTAGCCAAGCGCTTCTCAACCAAACGCGATCGCGTGATTAAAGTCCCCGATAGTAAAATGCTCCATAAAGCCCGTACTCATCTCCAAGCCAAGGGAATCACACGACTGTTAATTGATGGTCAAGTGTACTCTTTATCTACCGTTTAATGGGCATGAGGCAAATAGGGAGTGTGGGAGGTGTGGGAGGATGGGGAACAAATGCAGGTGTGGGAGGAAAAGGAGGTGTGGGAGGATGGGGAAGAAATCTTGCTCCCCTCTCTCCCCACACTCCCCACACTCCCCACACTTCCGTATCTCCTCATCTTCCCAGTCCCTTCAACTATAAACAGCCCTGCCAAAACGCTCTGCCAAGTAAATAATGTCCTGTTTGCGGGCAATTTGATTTATCCATTGTCGGGGAATATTTTCCACGCCGTAGTAAATTCCTGCTAACCCACCGGTGACCGCGGCGGTAGTATCTGTATCTCCGCCTAAGTTAATAGCTTTTAGTACCGCTTCAGAGTAAGATGAGCTATTTAACAAACACCACAGGGATGACTCTAAGGTATCAATCACATAGCCACCAGAATTAATCTCTTCTACTGGTAACTTGGCAATCTCACCACTGAAAACTCTACCAAAATGGGGCTTTTCTAACAAAAATTCCCGCACCGAATAAATTGTTTGGGTTTGGATATCTTGTAATCCTTGGAGATAAGCGCTTTGAGGGTCAGCGCCTTCGAGCAAAGACACTGCAATACTAATATAAATGCCACAGGCCATTTGCGATCGCACATGGGCATGAGTAATCGCCGAAA
Source organism: Nostoc sp. S4 (assembly GCA_029379225.1). Lineage (GTDB taxonomy): Bacteria > Cyanobacteriota > Cyanobacteriia > Cyanobacteriales > Nostocaceae > Nostoc. The sequence continues at coordinate 54,203 of JAQYWR010000006.1, forward strand.
CATCATGCACCCGCGCCAGCAATTCCCCTAAAGTTAAACTTCTGTGACAATAAGCCATTGGCAAGATTCGCATCAAAGAACCGTTGCCATTACTATTTTCAACTTTGCCGCCCGCCTGATGGGGTACAACTCCCTGTTTCAGGCGCATTAATGCTGTATGAGTGGTTTGACCAATATCAAAGACATCACCACGGGGAGTCCAATAAGCTTCCTTGTACCAGCGCCAGAAGGAATTAGCTATCGCCTCCAGTGAATACCCTCTACAAAGACTTTCTGCCAAGCAAAAGCTCAACGAACTGTCATCTGACCAAGTTCCTGGCGGTTGATTCCATGTGCCATAACCCAACATTCTTGTCACCGGAGATTTTACTCGTTCTGCACGGCTAGTAAACTCCACTGGCACACCCAATGCATCACCGACACATAAACCCATCAAACCAGACAACGTTTTTGCAGCGGTTAGCATTATTCAATCTCCAAGAATTGCTAAAAATTAACTTTATAGATTTACTCTATAGTTTGTTGCCACAGATGCTACAGGCTACTTTTTTATCCTATGTAAAATGTTTAGTTAGACTCAGTTGACTGTGTGTTATTGGAATAGATTTAGACTAATTTTTAGTTCCCCTAGTTATGCCACTTTAATAAGCGTCTCTTTTTTAGTTAAAAAACTTGAATTTAAAAAATTATAAGTATAATTATAATATTTTTTTAGTTTTTTTGAATTCATCGCTCTAAAATTTTTGCATCAATCGCAACAGCTACTTAAGAAAATTCTAGAATGAACTGGAACATTTTTACTGAGTTATCGACTGAGAATATAACAGTAAAAAATACAAAACTTGGTTAAATTTATGCAACGTCTGTTAAAGTATTTTCTGACAATTTCTGCATTATCTTCTTTAATAGTTACTCCTATTTTTCTATCAACGGATCGAGCTTCTGCGGAAACCCAAAAGGGTACTGATGCTAGTTATGTCGGTGCTGGTATTGCAGCTGGTGTCACTAGCGGTGGGCAAGCAGGCACTAATGATGATGCCACATTTGGTGGTAATGTCACAGGTCGCTTGAAATTAGGAAATACACCGTTTTCTGCACGCGGTAATGTTCTTTGGAGTGATAAAACTAGTGCGATTATCCCAGAAGTTTCTTTCGATGTACCCATCGCTAATAAAACTAATGCTTATTTAACTGGTGGTTATTCTTTTGTAGAAAAAGATGGTTCACGAACTCCTATAGGCAACAGAGATGCAGTAGTAGTAGGTGCTGGTGTTGAATCGGAAGTTGCTAACAATTTCCTCCTCTATACTAATACCAAAGTAGGAATTAGTGCTTATCAAAATAGCGATACTCCTGCTGTTAGCATCAATGCTGGTATTGGCTATAGCTTCAAATAAAAGATGAGCAAAACTAATTATCAGTTCCCAAAGTTGAGATCTGAGTAAATCTTAGCTATGAATTCTGGCTAAGTGCAGAATCAAAAAACTTTCTTAGAGTCAAATATTGATAGTGCAAGGTAGGGTACACAGCAGTGCTACCCTACTTTTTGTGCGTACTTCAGGCAATTGAAAAGCACTATAGTTATAGATAAAAATTCCTTATTTCATTGAATTAATTAATTTTAATCATTGACTCGAACTCAGGAGTCTTGACTCGCTCTATACTTTACTCAGTACTAGGCACTCTCATGAACTGATTTTGAAGTGTTACATCACTGAGAAAGCCTGCTTTTGCCGTGTTAAAATTAATAGATTCCTCATTATTCCGGCCGGATTACCGGGGATATACTAGCCGAAAAGATATTTACATCTTGTTACTTCGGCGTCCACGAATGCTTTATTGAGAACACTATAACAACTCTCATGGTTAAATCTGCTCCTCCCCCCGTCACTAGCCGTAAGCCTTCTAAAGTAGAAGTAATCAAAGAAAATAGTAATTTTTTACGTGAGCCTGTAGCAACTGAGATTCTTGAAGATACTACTCATTTTACTGAAAATGCTGTGCAACTGTTGAAGTTTCACGGCTCTTATCAACAGGATAACCGCGACAACCGCGCCAAGGGACAGGAGAAAGATTATCAGTTTATGCTGCGGACAAAAAATCCGGGTGGTTTAGTGCCACCGCAGCTGTATCTGGCTTTAGATAAATTGGCTGATGAGTATGGTAACCACACGTTACGAGCAACTACCCGTCAAGGTTTCCAGCTCCACGGAATTTTAAAGAAGAATCTCAAAACAGCAATTGCTACCATTGTCAAGAACTTGGGTTCGACTCTCGGAGCTTGTGGCGATATCAACCGCAATGTGATGGCACCACCAGCGCCGTTTAAAAATCGTCCAGATTACCAGTATGCTTGGGAATATGCTCAGAATATTGCTGACTTGCTTTCACCGCAAACAGGCGCTTATTACGAAATTTGGTTAGATGGTGAAAAGGCAATTAGCGGCGAAGAAAATCCAGAGGTGACGGCAGCCCGATCGCGCAATGGTAATGGCACAATCATTCATAACAACCCAGAACCGATTTACGGTACGCATTATATGCCGCGCAAGTTCAAAGTTTGCGTGACCATACCAGGAGATAATTCTGTTGATTTATATTCCCAAGACCTGACGTTGGTGGTAATTACCAACAAGAAGAAAGAATTAGAAGGATTTAATGTCTTTGCTGGCGGTGGCTTAGGTAGAACACACAATAAAGAAGAAACTTTCGCTAGGTTAGCAGATCCAATTTGTTATGTAGCCAAAGAAGATGTTTACGACATAGTGAAAGCGATTGTAGCTACCCAAAGAGATTATGGCGATCGCACTGACCGCCGTCACGCCAGATTAAAATATCTCATCAATGATTGGGGTGTAGATAAATTCCGCACCCAAGTTGAGGAATACTTTGGCAAACCAGTTGCAGCCTTCAAACCACTGCCAGAGTTTAAATATTACGACTTCCTTGGTTGGAACGAACAAGGCGATGGCAAGCTATTTTTAGGAATTTCCATTGACAACGGTCGGATTAAAGATGAAGGTTCTCTGCAACTGAAAACTGCTTTGCGGGAAATTGTTGAGCAATTTAACTTGCACATCCGCCTGACGGCCAACCATAACCTGATTTTTTACGATATCGAACCAGATAGCAAACAAGCAATTCAAGAAATTCTCAACGGTTACGGTGTCGTTTCTGACCCCAGTCAAATCGAACCTTTAGAACGGTATGCAATGGCTTGTCCTGCTTTGCCTACCTGCGGCTTAGCAATTACCGAATCAGAACGCGCAATACCGGGGATTTTGGAGCGAATTCGCGCTCTGTTGGATAAATTGGGTTTACAAAAAGACCATTTTGTGGTCAGGATGACAGGTTGTCCTAACGGCTGCGCTCGTCCCTACATGGCAGAATTAGGCTTTGTGGGTAGCGCTCCAGAAAGTTACCAATTATGGTTAGGAGGTTCGCCAAATCAGACACGATTGGCGCAGCCTTACGTCGATAAGCTGCACCATAACGACTTAGAAACCGTTTTAGAGCCAATTTTTGTTTACTTTAAAAAATCAAAGAAATCTAAAGAAAGCTTTGGTGATTTTTGCGATCGCGTTGGTTTTGATGCCATCCGCGAATTTAGCGCCACCTACGAACCTAACACAGGCAATGGTGCGAACAAATCACGCCATCGGGTAAATCTGAAAGCTGATATTTATGGCAAGTTGAAGGAAGTATCCGAAAGCCAAGGTAAGCCAATGACTCAATTGGTGACTGAAGCCTTAGAAGCTTACTTCCAAAATCTTTCCTAAGCTGGAAAATTGAAGATAATGAAATCAAATAGAGACACAGATAAATTCATCTGTGTCTCTGTTGCCTAGTCTTAATACTCAACTATGGTAACCACAGCAAAATTTGCAGAAACTAGGGATGTGCTGCAAAACATCAGCTGGCAAACATTCAAAGCTATGCTGGCAGATATGGGATGCCAGCGGAATAAAAGGCTAGCTTATGACAACGGAATAGTAGAAATTATGACGCCGTTGATGCCACATGAGAACTCAAACCGTCTGATTGAGGGTTTTGTTCTTGTGCTATGTGAAGAATTTGGTTTAGAAGTTAAAAGCGCTGGCTCGTTGACTATGACGCGGGATGATTTAGAGCAAGCAGCCGAGCCGGACAGTAGTTATTATATCCAAAACGAATTGTTAGTCCGGAACAAAGAAAATATTGACCTGAATATAGACCCACCACCAGACTTGGTATTAAAAGTAGAATATCCCAGATCCAAAATAAACAAGTTAATCCTTTATGCTGCAATGGGAGTCCCAGAATTCTGGCGGTATAACGGAACTGTGTTGAGAATTTACACCCTCAACAATGGGCAATATTCCCAGAGCCAAAGCAGTCCAACTTTTGCGCCTGTGCTAGTGACAGAGATTACGCAATTTATTCAACAAAGCAAGAAAATAGGACAAATAGCAGCAACTTGTGCTTTTCGTTGCTGGGTTAGACAGCAGATGTCTACAGCAAAATAGTTTATTTAGAAAAATGTCTCAACTGCAAAGAATTGCGATCGCACCCTCTCAACTCGAGCAACAGCAAATTTTACTCACCAAAGAACAGCAACATTACCTAGTGCGGGTGTTGCGCTTGCGTGAAGGCGATCGCTTTATTGCAATGGACGGTAAAGGAAAATCTTGGTTGGCGCAGTTAGCAGGAGAACAAGCGCAAGTTTTAGAACTACTAACAGTAGAAACAGAATTACCTGTAACAATTACGCTGATGGTGGCGTTACCCAAAGGCAATGGATTCGATGAAGTTGTGCGCTGTTGTACGGAATTGGGAGTAACTTGTATTGCACCAGTATTGAGCGATCGCACTTTGCTTCATCCCAGTTCTCAAAAACTCGAACGCTGGCGGCGCATTGCAGCAGAAGCCGCCGAGCAATCAGAACGCTCATTCGTACCCACAATTTTAGAACCTGTTACTTTTAGCACGAGTTTGTCATCAGTCATTGGCCATTTGTCATTGGCCAATAGCCAACAATATATTTGTGTCGCGCGTGGTGACTTTCCCCATTTAAAAGATTGCTTAGAACACAAAGGGCAAGAAACAATTGTCATTGCTACTGGCCCAGAAGGCGGATGGACAAAACAAGAAATTGAAAATGCGATTGCAGTTGGATTTCAACCTGTTTCCCTTGGTCGTCGCATCCTCAGAGCAGTCACAGCACCAGTGGTAGCATTATCCTTGATTACCGCAGCTTGTGAAGTATAAATGAGTTATGGCTCACGTCTGTGCGTGAGATATTTCTCTAGCGTGGATTGAAACATGATTGAGCAAGTTGCGATCGCCTTTGACAATAAAGACTATCAAACAGCTGCTAAATTACTCAAACAGCTGCAAAAAGAATCGCCAGAACATCCTTGGGTGCAATTTTATCTCGCTCGGCTGCATGAAGTATCTCAAAACTACCAAGACGCAGAAAAAATTTATCGGCAACTGCTGCGAGATACGAGAAATAGTAGAATAGTAACGCTAGCACGACAAGGTTTAGGACGGTTGCAAGAAATTGAGCAAGAACAAAGACAACGAGCTATTGCTAAAGCAACATCACAACCCAATAACACCGAACTTGGCGTACTAATTTTAGAACCTCTTAATAACGAACTCAAAACAGAAGCATCTCGAAAATTTGCCCAAATAATGCAAATAGATCCTTACAGCGCGCGGCTAAAGCTACCGAGTCGTGGCTGGAGACTATACCGCACCGGACAAGTAGGAGAACTAAAATTTTACGGCGAACAGCTACAACAAGCCGATATTCCCTGTTTCTGGGCAACAATAACCGCCATTCAACAAATTCAAGTTTTTCAAGTCAAGTATTTTTTAGAATCTCAACTAAAAGCTACCGTTATTTGTCGCAATCAGGTAAATCAACTCGGTTCTTTAACCTTTGATTGGTCAGAAGTCACAGCACGAGTAGTGGGACTTTTGCCGATTTTTGAACAAGTTGTAGATATTGACGCCCACCGGAAACTGGAACGAAAAACTCAAACACAAGACTATGCTCAGTTTTGTGATTTACATCTACCTGGTAGACGTTGTATTCTGCGACTTTCTGATAATGGCTATGAATTTCAACAAGGTTTAGAAATCATTCCTCAAGCTAGCCAAAATACAATCAGAATTAATTGGAATAGTTTATCAAATTGGATTAATCAGCAACTACCTCAAGTCAAAACTTGGTCAGATTTCACGCCATTTGCAGATACAGCATTAGAGCAAACAGAAATGCTAGGTCAAATTGAATCTCATATTCACCTATTTCGTAGGGAGCAAACTAATTGGGATTCAGCTTTTCATTTATATAGTGGATTAGTGTTTGTTAAATAATTTCTAGATAAATATAAAATAATACACTTTATAATCAAAAATTAGTTTTGAATAAATAGTAATTTTCTTATTGCTGTGTATCAATTACTCAGAATATTTTTCTATTAAAAAATTCAGTGATGAGCTTCGGACACCTGTTATTTTCGCTATTTCCGTGAATATTTGTTTATTATCATTGCTAAAATCTTGAATTTCACCAGGCAAATTTGACTCAGAATCTATCCCAAAGTTTCGTACTTCTAAATTATCTGTATATTTTGGTTCTAACAAAAGTATTAAATCACCAGATTGAATAGTTTTATTATCTTCGTCATAAATAATTTCTATTTTAAAATGATAAATATATGATTGATGTATTAAATATTCTAACTGGTTCTTGCTAGACAATTGTGGTTCGTTTTTCGGTAAAAACAAAGAAAATGTAAATCTATCTACATCATTAAAACTTACACACTGAGAAATTTTAATATCCTTAATTAAAACAACTTCGCTTTCCTTATTTAAATAATGTTCTCTAACAACATTCAGTGGTAAAGCAACATTAAAATTTAAAGCTGCTGGTAAAGAAACTTGGTAATTGCAGCTAGGTGGAACAGTTCTACTTCGCTGCATCGCCATAGCAGGTGCTGGTGGACAAGCTCGTTCAAAATTTCTTTTCAGTCTAGGTGAAACCCAACTTTTCAGCACCCAGATATTATGAAATAAAAACTTAGCATTTTTCAAAAAAGCAACCTGGTTACCAATATTACGAACTTTAAAATCAATTAGAGAAAAATTAACAGAGCCTTCAAGAGAAATATCAACTATTTTGATTAAGGAATCATTATTTGGCAAATAAACCTGAGAAAAACTAGTTTTATAGTTAGCTTTTGCTAGCCAAGCTGCAACTTCTCTCCAATCTTTTAAAGTATTAGAAGGTCGCTTAGTTAGTACTTCGATATAACGATACAACCCTCTAGATAAGTCAACTCTTAGCCCTCTAACTTCCCGATTAATCGCAGCAGCTATTTCACTAGGACTATAACCACAAAGCAATCCTTTCAGACAAGTTATTTCCAACGGTGTTAGTTGTTTGGGTTTTCCAGAAATTTGCTGTTTGGCAGAAGTGAGATCTTGACACAAGCTTGTCAAATTCCAGTCATTTTCAGCTTGTGTAAATGGTTGGGGAATTGGTGTCATTGATTGGATATATCAGCTTCTCGTTAATATCCTAACAAAACTCCTAAGAGTGATTAGGTTACAGTTACTTGTTGCTTTGGTTAGTCTAGGTTTACGTTCAACACAAAGGAAACTAACAAACCTATGAATACAGTAGCCAGCAAAAACTCACAGCTAGGGGGTTTATATGTCCAATCCCCTCAAGGACAACAGCTAGTTTTTCCCCTCAAGCATACGGAAGTGCTAGCCAAAGTTGCAGGTAATTTGTCACGAGTTGAGGTCATTCAAAGCTTTGAAAATCCCTTCACGCAGCCTTTAGAAGCAATATATATTTTTCCATTACCTGATGAGGCGGCGGTGGATAACATGGAAATTAAAATAGGCGATCGCACTATTAAAGGTAATATTAAAAAACGTGAAGAAGCGCAACAAATCTATGAAAAGGCAAAACAAGAAGGACGCACCGCAGGACTTTTAGAACAGGAACGAGACAACATCTTTACCCAATCTCTGGCTAACATCAAACCTGGCGAACAAATTGATGTCACAATTCGTTACACGGAAAGTTTAAAATTTGAGGCGGGAAACTACGAATTTGTTTTCCCGATGGTGGTGGGGCCAAGATATATTCCCGGAACGCCGATAGATAATAACGGCGATACAGATAGAGTTCCTGATGCTTCGCGGATTACACCACCTCTAGTTCCCGAAGCAATGCGCTTGCGTCACGATATTAATGTCACAGTGGAAATTGACACAGGTTTACCAATTTCTCAAGTGCGTTCTCCTTCTCATCAATTAAAAATTGAACATTCAGGTAAAATTCTGCGGATTCAATTGACTGGAGAAGATACAATCCCCAACAAAGATTTAATTCTCCGATATCAAGTTTCTGGTCAAGAAACTCAATCCACAGTATTAACCCAAGCCGACGATCGCGGCGGACATTTTGCAATTTATCTAATTCCCGCTTTGTCATATTCTACTGATGAAATTGTCCCCAAAGACGTCGTATTTTTAGTGGATACTTCCGGTTCCCAATCAGGCGATCCGTTGCAAAAGTGTCAAGAATTAATGCGGCGATTTATTAATGGGTTAAATCCCGACGATACTTTTACAATTCTCGATTTTTCTCATACTGTTAGGCAGTTATCAAAGAAACCTTTGCCGAATACAGCAGAAAATCGTGCCAAAGCGATCGCTTACATTAACAATTTACAAGCTGCTGGCGGCACAGAAATGCTCAGTGGTATTCGTACAGCCATAAATTTTCCTACACCAGCCGGCAGGTTACGCAGCGTTGTACTTCTAACCGATGGCTACATCGGCAACGAAAATGAGATTTTGGCAGAGGTACAACAGCACCTCCAACCAGGAAATCGCCTTTACAGTTTCGGTGCTGGTAGTTCAGTTAACCGTTTTTTACTGAATCGCATTGCCGAAATCGGTCGGGGAATATCCAAAATTATTCGTTATGATGAATCCACACAAGAAGTTGCCGAAAAGTTCTACAAACAAATCAACAATCCTGTACTGACGAATATCCAAATTTCTTGGCAAGGTGAAACAGAATCGCCTGTGATTTACCCAAAGCTAGCGCCTGATTTATTCAGCGAACAACCATTAGTTTTATTTGGTCGCAAACAGGATAGAGCCAGCGGTAATCTGCAAATTTCCGGTATTGCTGCGGGTGGTAAGCATTATGAAAAAACGTTTCACCTCACATTTGAAGAAACAGGAAATCTTGCTGTAGCGCAGTTATGGGGACGTGCTTGTATTAAAGATTTGATGAATCAAATGATGAGTTTTGAAACAAAAGCTAACGTAGAAGCAGTTACACAAACAGCTTTAACTTATCAACTGCTTTCTCAGTACACCGCTTTTGTTGCTGTCAGCGATGACGTGCGAGTTGAACCAGGAAGTGAATACGTGTCTATGCACGTACCAGTTGAAATGTCTGAAGCAGTTAGTTACCTTGGTGGTGTTCCTGCTGGTGGTTTTGCGCGTCAGATAACGTTTCCGATGGCAGCAGCTCTACCCTGTCCACAGCCTCTACAGCCTTTTCTTGATTCTCTAAGCCGCCAAAGACCGAGGCGAAAGCTAGAAGAATCAGCCGCAGCTATCAACAATCAGTTAGAAATTATTAGCGCCACTGGCTTGGATGAAGCGGCAATTATCGAACTAACCCAACACTTAAAACAAATAAACTTACCTTCAGGCTTTGGTGGTGAAATCGTCTTCGAGTTCACTATCAAAAAAGGTCGGGTAGCAGCGATAATGTTGGATGAAGAAGCATCAACCCAAAAAAATGCAGCTGTGGTGGAGAAAATTAAGCGATCGCTCCAAACTTGGAGACTTCCCCAATCTACAGCTGCTAAAGTAGTCTTAATCTTGCGTGTTCAAGCTTAATTTTAAGAGACCGGAAATTTCCGGTCTCTTGAGATTTAATTACGAGTCTTAACTTGGCGTGCCATATCTAAATAAGCACTCATATTTGCCCCTGGACGCCGACGCCCATTAGAGATTTTACCCGAAGGAGCGAGATACTTGGGTGCAAAGGTGGTTTCAGTTGGCTGCTCTTTTAGGACTTTAGCTGCCGCAGCTTTTTCATTATTCCCAGGTTGAACTTTTAGACCATCGGCAGTTTGGACTAGCTCAACATCAGCTGGTTTTGGATTTTCAGATGATTTTGCTTGTTTAGTTGATTTAGTCGATTTAGTCGATTTTGCCTTACCGTTATTTGTGTCGGCTTTTGCTCCGTTCAATGAAGCTGGCTTGGATGCATCTGGTGTATCTGATGTAATTGTTTCTGTTACTTTTTTCGCACTGGATGCAACTGTTTCTACTACTTTCATAGCATTCGATGCTACCTCTTTAGCTGCCTCTGTAGCAGTATCCTTGACCTCATCCAATTCTAAGAAGTAGCCGTTGCTTTTTTTCTTCCCTGGTAATAAGCCAGTCACGAAACCTAAAATCCCGCCAAGAAAACCTTGAATACCCGAAATCAACTTTTTGATAAAATCCATTACAATTACTCCTGCCTTTTATATTTGATATTTGACCGTAATTGTTAATAATTACGACAATTTGTTACATTTTTTTGCTTTGCGTCACCCTATGCTGGTGACAACCCTTATAGGTTTGTGTTTAATGAACATTGTAATAAAACTACAGGATAAATGCTTTGTTGCAAGTACCTGCCAAGCTATATACCGAGAACTAATTATTAAATTTTACTGTAACTTAGAGCAAGATTCTGAAAGCTAGCTTCATAAAAATTAATATTTCTTTGTTTAATAATTTAGGCAAGCTCTTTGCTCTCAACCAGTAAAAGGAGTGTCATAGCCTGTTAGCAGATGGCTATAATATTAAGTTACATTTGTTACAAGCTTGCTCTTAAAGTATCTGAAGTTTTGCCAAGATATCTCGATAAAAATCTGAAAAGCAAGAACTTCTGTTTGTAGAGCAATATGTACTTACAAAAGTTAAATACACCACCTAAATTTAGCTAGATTTTGTAAATGAACATTGAAAATCAGCAACGCAATCCCGTTTTATTAATACACGGAATTGACGATACAGAAGCAGTTTTTCGCCAAATGAGACTGTATCTTATACAACAAGGTTTTCCCGTACATGCTTTGAATTTAGTACCGAATAACGGCGATTTGGGTCTTGATGAATTGGCAAAGCAAGTAGCCAATTATGTCACAACTAACTTTGGCTTGGAACAACCACTGGATTTGGTAGGCTTCAGCATGGGAGGAATTGTTAGCCGTTACTATATCCAGCGGCTAGGAGGAATTAACCGCGTGCAGAGGTTTATTACAATCGCTTCGCCCCATCATGGAACTGTGGTTGCTTACGGTTCTAGGCGTCCCGGTTGCGTACAAATGCGCCCTGACAGCCTTTTTCTCAAGGATTTAAATTCTGATGCTGTAATGTTGAAGCAACTAAATTTTACATCTATCTGGACACCTTATGATTTAATGATTGTCCCTGCAAATAGTTCGCAAATGCCCGTAGGACAGCAAGTAATAGTACCAGTTGCTCTACACCCTTGGATGCTGACAGACTCTGGAAGTTTAGCAGCAGTAACAGCAGCTTTAGCACAGCCTATTAAGCTACCCCTACTGAAGAAAAAATCCAGTCAGTAATTAGCACACTTGCCAAGCTTAATTTATTTTTAATTACAAATTATGAATTACATAGCTTGCTTCTCGCTAAAAGCAAGTATTAGGAATTATTTAAGTTCTATCCCCAATTTGGGCATGTTCGTAACTTCCAAAAATCGCCTCTGGATAACGATAATACTTAAACTCCATTAAGTTATAAAAGGGATCTTCTAAAAAAAAAGTACGATGCTCAAGAGGAGAACCTACAAAGCGATTTTTGCTTTGTTCGCGAAAAATTAGTTGTTGGTGTTGTGCCCTTTCTAGTAAGTCCTCCCAGTCACGTTCTTGGGTAAAAATTAGTCCAAAGTGTCTGGGATAAATAGTCTGTTGGGCTATCAAAAGTTCTTTGGTAACATGAGCTACTAGTTGATGACCGTAGAGATTGAGAATTAGGGCGTGACGGTTTTCACGACCGGGAATACAGCCCAAGCCATCTACATAATATGTTTTTGTCTGGGCAATGTCAGTAACAGGAAAAGCGAGATGGAATAAAGTTCGACTCATAGGTTGTATGAAAAAAACTAATAGTTGATGATATTTACAATTTCTGCTGTCAAGTCTTGATTGTGGTCAACTGGAACACAGTTTTAATTGACATTAACTTATATCCTTTGTTCTATACTAATCGGCTTTTATTTTTAAACTTATTTGCTAGACAGGGGATAGCGAATAGGAAATCAGCCTTTTGAGGTAAGGGTGAGTTTTTTGTTGCAATCAAATAGGAGTTTCTAATACAAATATATTACTTGGACTGGAAAGGTGTGATAAATTAAACAGTAAATGTAAGAAATTGGTTATCCTAGTTGATATTCAGATAAAAATGACTCTTGACTAATTACTGATGTCACCCTCAATTGATTTTATAAATCCTTGGTTGCTGGGAATAGGATTAAACACAATTTTATTGGGTTTAGCTGCGATCGCTCCGAAAAAGCTGCTCACAAAAGCTGGGTTATTCCACGCCTGGTTACTAGCCATAATAATTTGGGGAACTTTAGGCTGGCAAGGTTATGCAGTAGTAATGTTCTATTTTCTGATTGGTTCTGGCGTTACCCGCATTGGGATGGCACAGAAGGAGGCAGAAGGAATTGCGGAAAAGCGTTCTGGGGCAAGAGGGCCAGAAAACGTTTGGGGTTCGGCTTTGACTGGGGCGTTATGTGCTTTAGGAGTAGGGCTACTCAATTCGGGATTGATTGTACCGTTACCTCAATCCTTAGTCCCCAGCCCCCAGTCCCTTTTATTATTAGGCTATGTAGCGAGTTTTAGTACTAAGCTTGCTGACACCACTGCTAGCGAAGTTGGTAAAGCATACGGTAAAAGCACTTTTTTAATTACCACCCTCCAACCAGTGCCCCGTGGCACCGAAGGAGCGGTAAGCTTAGAGGGAACTTTAGCTGGTGTTGTGGCTTCTGTAGCGATCGCCCTTGTTGGTTGGGGAGTTGGTTTAATTGATGTATTGGGCGTAGCTTGGTGTGTGCTAGCAGCATTTATTGCCACCAATTTAGAAAGTGTAATTGGGGCAACACTGCAATCAAAATATACCTGGATGACCAATGAAGTGGTAAATATTTTTAATACATTAATCGGAGCGATCGCAGCTGTAATATTTGCCTGGGTGTGGGGCATTTGGCATTGGTAAGCCAAGACTTTGCTCAATTGAAGCAATTAGTCAAGAAAAGGAGCAATAAATTATTTTTCAGCTTTCTTGGTTGATTTTACTTAATTATCTGATTATTTGTCCAAATTTATCCAGTTTTTTTCAGGAATTTGCTTTGGCTTGCTTATGGGCGATCGCTGAAATTTTCAATCCTGTTGTGTCTTTTCAAGAGCGTATAACTAGATTAGGGAAAACTATATTATCAAAAAGGCGTTCTGACGCAAACAGAATTTTTAATCGCTTTCTCACCTCAGACCGTCTCCTCTTTAATTAGCAGTTATATATTTTTTTGGCTATTTCCATGTGAGTAAGTTGGCACAATAAAACTAAAGTGTGTCAAGAAAAGTAAATCAGGCTCAAATCCTTTTCTAACTGCTAAACAGTTCCCTGCCTCCTGCTTTATGCAAACAATAATTATTTATGCCGATATACTAGATTATTTTATAAAATCTTTATCATAATAATCCATCAATGACAAGACGATTTCTATATGATTTAATTTGAAAGTCCTATAAGTGTTTAACCATTTTTACATAATTAGTTCATGGAATCTTTACCATTTTTGACAGTCAATGACCAACCTATTTCTATTGAGGAAGCAGTAAAATATCTGCAAGCCTCTGGAAAATTGGGACAGTTCATTGGGGATATTCTCCGCCAGCACGTAATTGAGCAAGAAATACGAACGCGAGATGATATCCAGATTGGTACAGCAATCACAGAGCAGGCAATTATTGACTTTAGACTCAACAATCAATTGACTGACCCCCAAAGCTTTCAAGAATGGTTAAAGAGGAATAACACAGATTACATCACATTTCATACATCTGTTACTTTTGGTTACAAGCTAGAAAAACTCAAAGCTGTAGTGACAGAATCAAAACTTCCAGAATATTTTATTGAACGCAAAATTTTTTTAGACCGGATGGTACTTTCTCGAATTGTTGTTGATAATCGGGAACTGGCAGACGAACTACAAATCCAAATTGAAGAAGGAGGTAGCTTTGAGCAACTAGCTAGAGAGTATTCACTTGCAGATGACCGACTTTTGAACGGCATGATGGGAATAATTAGCCGAGGAAGTCTGCCAGATACACTACGGGCAGCTATTGATGTAGCAAGTCCTGGACAAGTGGTAGGACCAATAGAAATGGTTGGCGGAACCTCCTTGAAAGGAGAAGTACCTTATGGTTTGTTTCGAGTAGAACAATTTCTGCCAGCATCTTTAGAAGATACTCAACTAAAGCAAGCACTACAAAATGAATTGTTTGAGAAATGGCTAGCAGAGAAAATTCAAAAACTGACAGTCAAATTACAAGTGAGTTAAAAATTCTGGATAATGAATCTCTACGATTAGAAGTGCTAGCTTCTTTACCTTGGAATCAACCGCCCCTATGTTGGTTGACTCCCGAACAACAATCCAGATTGCAAGATGAATCTCAAGCCCGTCAGTATCGTCTAGGAGATAAAATCTGGTCAAGCGATATCGGCGGTTACCAGTTCTTGATTGTGACTGGGAAAGTGCGTTTGCGAGATGGCAGAGCAAACCCATCCAAGGGGCTGTCTCAAGAACGCGTTGGCAAACCTATAGCTGCACTGGGTGCAGGAGATTGGTTTGGCGATTTACAAAAGCTGCCTGGGGATTTTAAAGCTGTAGCTGCTAGTAAAGAAGTGATAGTAGTGTGTTGGGCTACAACACTATGGGCAGAATTTTATCACCCACAAATTCAGGAGTTTTGGCAAGCATTACCAGTGGAGAGGGAAGTAGAAAAAGAGACATTTTCCTTTTCTTCCACAACAATTCCCCTACCCCCAGCTGCGGAGAGTACTCCCCCACTCCAACTGCAAAAAGGACTTCCAGCCGCCAATCTGATTATTCCGAATTATCCTTTTGTTGGCAGTTGGAATACTGCTGCTGCATGTTTAACAATGGTGGCGCAACAATTAGAAAATTCTGTGCAACTAGAATGGGTGCAACGTCAACTCAGAGGACAACGCCCAAAAAATGTTGTGGAAGCAGCAGAAAAAATGGGTTTAGTGTTGCGGCGCCTACGTGTGAGTTGGGGTGAGTTGCGGCAAATATCATTTCCAGCTTTATTGTTGTGGAATTCCGACTTACCCCAGAGTCCCTCTTGGGTGGTAGCCTATGGAGTTAGAGGCGATCGCCTGATTATCGCTAATCCTCTAAATCCCGATCGCGTTTGTGAAGGCTTACCCCAGTCAGTGGTTGAAACGTCTTGGGATGGACAACTCTGGCAAGTAGAACTAATATCTCAGCAAGAAAAATTTAACCTTAGTTGGTTTACGCCGGCAGTTTGGAAGTATAAGGGATTGCTTAGCGAAGTATTGTTAGCATCTTTTACCTTGCAGCTTTTAGGGTTAACAACACCCCTAATTACGCAAGTCGTTATTGATAAAGTGATGGTGCAGGAGAGTTTGCCGACTCTTGATGTCATGGCGCTGGCGCTACTTTTTGTTGCCATATTTGAGTCTATACTCGGCATTCTGCGCTTATTTATCTTTACTCATACAGCTCGCCGCTTGGATTTGAGTTTATCAGCACAGCTGTTTCGCCATCTGATGCGTTTGCCTTTGGCTTATTTTGAGTCACGGCGTGTGGGAGACACAGTAGCACGAGTCCAAGAACTCGAACAAATCCGGCAGTTTCTCACAGGTACAGCATTAACTGTAATTCTAGATAGCATCTTTGCTGTGGTGTACCTGGCATTGATGTTTTACTATAGTATCCCACTCACCTTTGTGGCATTAGCTGTATTGCCGCTGTTTGCTACATTGACGATAGTTGCAACACCAATTCTGCGTAACTGGCTCAACGAAACTTTTAACCGGAGTGCTGATAGTCAATCGTTTTTAGTCGAGACAGTGACGGGGATTCACTCCGTTAAAGCTCATGCAGCCGAACCAGTAGCACGCGATCGCTGGGAAGGCTTATTTGCTCGCTTCATCCGCACAGGTTTTAAAGCCTCTACCACCTCCAACATCAGTAGCAATATTGGTGACTTTCTCACCAATTTTTCTACCTTGCTGATTCTCTGGTTTGGAGCCAAGTTAGTCATCGAACAAAAGCTCACAGTCGGACAGCTTGTTGCCTTTCAAATGTTGTCCGGTAGAGTCACAGGGCCGCTTTTGCGCTTAGTACAATTGTGGCAAAACCTCCAACAAGTCCTACTTTCCGTAGACCGCATTGGTGACATTCTCAACGTCTCTCCAGAAGCCGAACAAGGAACTGGGTTAGTTTTACCACCCCTCAAAGGTCAAGTCAGCTTCGAGCAAGTATTTTTCCGCTACCGACCGAACTTTGAACCAGTTCTGCGGGGAATATCTTTCAATGCCGAACCAGGGCAATTTGTTGGTATTGTCGGACGCAGCGGTTCTGGTAAAAGTACCCTTTCTAAACTATTGCAACGCCTCTATCAAATTGAATCAGGACGCATCCTGATTGATGGTTTTGATATTAAAAGTTCCGATTTAGCATCACTGCGGCAACAAATTAGTGTAGTTCTCCAAGAAGACTTTTTATTTAACGGTTCTATTTTGGAAAATATCACTCTCGGCAATCCCGACATTAGTGCAGAGCAAGTGGTAGAAGCAGCAAGACTAGCCGTAGCACACGACTTCATCAGTCAATTACCCTACGGTTACGAAACCAATGTGGGCGAACGCGGCACCGCTTTATCTGGTGGACAAAGACAACGCATTGCCCTAGCAAGGTTATTCCTTTCCCAAGCGCCGATTTTAGTTTTGGATGAAGCTACCAGTGCTTTGGATAGTGAAACTGAACAACAAGTACTACAAAACCTACAAAGAATTTCTGCTAACCGTACCGTCTTTCTGATTGCTCACCGCTTTGCTCCCCTCAAACGTGCCGATTTGATTTTGGTGTTAGAGCAAGGCGTGATTGCCGAACGTGGCACTCACTCACAGTTATTGCAACAAAAAGGTTTGTACTGGTCGTTATATCAACGGCAGCAAGCAAATATATAGTATAGCCGTAGTCACACCCTTTAGGACATAATGACAAGCGTGAAAGCTAGGAATAGTGATAGTTTTACTCCTGCCTTCTGCCTCCTGCCTCCTGCTATAGATTAAACTAGTTGAAAGCTTGTAGCCAGATAAAAATATAAATGCTTGCAGAGTAGCTTAAAGATATTTTTGGCGAATGGAGTTATGCTCTATTCGCCCTTTGAATTCGATCGCAAACTTTTTGTAGCTTGTGGGATTGACAAAGCCAAACGCTCTCTACAAGAAGCAAGCTACACAAAACTTCTCTGTCGGAGTATGCGAACTAGGCTCAGCTTTGCTAATAAAATCTAAAATCCAAAATGGTGTTAGCTGATATAGTGTCAGCCTGGGAAGATAAGAAAGCTCTAAACTGTAGTAAAGAAATGCAATTACAGGTATAGAAATTAAAATTCATATTTAATCATTAATGTCAAGAATAATTTTAATAAATTAACTTATGAAATTAAATCAAAAGCATAGTGATACTTTGGCAGCCTTACAAGAATTAATAGAGGTAGTAGCGAAATTGCGATCGCCTGATGGTGGTTGTCCCTGGGATTTGGCACAAACTCCCCAAACGCTGATACCATACGTCATTGAAGAAGCTTATGAAGTAGTAGATGCAATTAAAAGTGGGGATCGGGAAGCGATCGCTGAAGAGTTGGGTGATTTATTATTACAAGTGGTATTGCAAGCCCAGATTGCCAGCGAATCTGGACAATTTTCCCTTAAAGAAATCACTCAAGGTATTTCCCAAAAATTGATTCGTCGCCATCCCCATGTGTTTGGTGATGTGTCAGTCCAAAGTGTGGATGAGGTACGGCAAAACTGGGAACAAATTAAAGCTGTGGAAAAAGGCGAATCGTCTTCAGAAACTCAAAAACTCAGTACGAAACTCAGTCGTTACCGACGCACCCTTCCGCCGTTAACAGCAGCAATGAAGATTTCCCAAAAAGCGGCGGCTGTGGGGTTTGAATGGGAAAGCATTGATGGAGTTTGGGACAAATTTTATGAAGAATTAGCAGAATTTCGAGAGGCTTTAGCCAAGGAAACACCAGCACGACAACAAGCAGAATTAGGTGATTTGCTATTTGCAGTAATTCAGCTAGCGCGTTGGCATCAGCTTGACCCCAGCGATGCTTTGCAAGGCACAAATCAGCGATTTGTCCAACGGTTAGAAAAAATGGAGGCAGTTGTTAATCGCCCTCTAAGTGATTACAGTTTGGATGAGTTAGAAAAATTGTGGCAACGGGCAAAAGCCCAACTTGCCGAAGAAGCTAGTGGAGAGTAAGAGTTAGAAGTTATTTGACTAAGAAAGGCAGGAGTTAGGAAGCAGGAGGTTAGGAGTATTAATTAAAACTTTAGTTCTGGGTTAAAACCCAGTAATTGTTAGTAATTATATAGAAAATAATTGCGGTAAGGTATAAAACATACTTACTTCAATCCCACCTTTTTAAGGGTGGGTTCCTCCAGCATAGCTGCCTTCTGCTTCCTAACTCACTTATTCAAAATTTTTTAGCATCAAACCATTTATCATATAACGATTGATAAGTGCCGTTTTCCTTAAGGCTCAGTAGGGCTTTATTAACTGGTTTGCGGTAGGAACTGTTATTAGGTAGAACGATACCGTAACTTTCTTCCCGCAAAATACTGCCAATAACTTGTACCTTCCCTTTGCCTTCATTGGCAGCATAAAAGAGGAGTACAGGTGCATCAAACACCACGGCATCGGCTTTTTTGGCGATCGGGGCATTGTAAGCTTGCTCAATTTTGGTAACTTCTAGAACTGAAATATGATGTTCTCGCAGGTATGTGGCTGCTGTGCTACCCGCAGTTGTAGCTACTAGCTTACCGGGTAAATCGTCAATACTCTTGATATCGCCTTGAAGTTGCTGGACTGTCAATGAGGTAGTAGCGGTAGCTGTAAAGTAGGCAGCAAAAAGCACTCCGATGAACATCCAGACAATACCTACTAGACGCCCTACTACTCCCTTGGGCATTTCATCAGCTTGAGTGGCTAATGTGGCAGCGGCCCACCAACAAGCTTTGAAAATCCCAGGAAAGTATGATTGGGAAACAATTCCTTCTTGATGATGGCGCTCAGATAACCAAATAATGTGGGCTGCAATGGCAATTAACACTAGGGCAATGCCTATTACTTGCAAGAGGCTAGCGGAAAAAAACAATTGTAAAATATTTGGAAAGGTACTATTGTTGTTCTCTGGATTTCTAACCAAGATTTGCAGCCCCCCAGCAAAAATTGGTAACGAAAAGTCAAAATTTTGCTCGCGTTCGGCTGTAATTGAGATAGCTGCAATTCCCAAGTTAGCTTTGTTGGCTCGAATGGCAGCAAGCAGTTCCGGTACAGTGGGATATTGAATAAATTTAGACTTTACACCTATTTGGTTAGCGATGCTTTGCCAAAGGTCAATACTGAATCCCGACAGCTGACCTTTGTCTGCTAGCACAAAGGGTGGTATGACTCGTGTAGCTACTAATAACGGTTGTTGAGTTTGTGGTTTTTGCGCTAGTCCTGAGGACGCGATTAACGACAATACCAGAATTGTACCTAGTAATCCTATAGAGGTATACAGTGCTAAGGAACGCCTGGTTTGGTTTTTGCGGTAATGTCTGTAAAAATAGGCAATCGGGCTTTTCCTCCCAGCCATTATTTGGCGAAATCTAATAGCGATCGCATTTATCATCAGAGTTTTCTTGGGGTTGTGTGCTATGTCTATTTATCATGCCCACCCCATATTAAATATCAAGTTGTTCATCCCCAAACACCGTTGTTTTCAGATTTCGGGGAATTAACAACGCTTAAGTTAGACTTCAGTATATAGCTGCAAGCCATACTTGCCGAGTTCGCGAGCAATACCCAATTGCTTGAATCTACCGAAGGGTGTAGGTCAAATACATCGTCATAGTGAAGACAGTACGGACTGTTTGTGCTGCTTTATCCACATCCGCAGCGTTTTCTTGTGGAGACTTCGTAGATGACCTCATCTGTAGTTAGATTAATTGTTGCAAATTGGCGATCGCTGCTACTGTCTAGCTACTCATTGTTAATCAGCAGTTGGGTTGACCTAATTTTGACCTGTTGTCCTAGTACTATTGCTGTAACGAGCGGGCCTCGTTAAGCTTTAAAAAAGTTTGCTTAAACTTGCTTAAATATTATTATATTTGTTACTATATAGCCATTTTCTAAGTTTACTTAGAAAATTTTTGGCTTTGCTTTACAATATATTTAGATTTAAATGTTATACCAATTTTAAATAAGAGTGCGACAGCTCTATGGGTAGGGGTGTACAACTGTACGCTTCTAAGCCGATTCTTTGTTGCAAACATTTATCTAAAGGGTATTACATAGCTATCCGAAAACTCAAATTTCAGATAGTAAATAATAGAAAAAATCTTGATTCAAAAGATTTTTTCAGTAAGCTAGTGTGTTCAATCGATGGCGAGTTTCAGTTGTTTATAATTTTTCAGCAATGACTAATTTAACTTAATTAAGAAATTCTTAGGGGAATACGCTAGATGTCCGACCCTGCCTTCTTGGATACTAACTCCTTGAGCTTGTTACCTATTGAACCTGTTGTCAATTCTCATACTGTTATTTGTAGCGGAATGACAGATTTAGATTTGTTATCTATTTTGACAACACCACAATCCCAATCTCTCAATTACGGCTTCGATGTTTATGCCATTGACCAAGCACTAAATGCCTTGAATTTTCAGGATATCTCTGCTGAAACAGACAAAACAATAGTAGGAATTGATTCTTTAACTGGACTTCCAGAAGACTATCTTAGCCCTTCAAGTATTAGTAGTTTGAGTACGGAGTCTGTTTCTGACTCTATTACTTCAGCAAGTTCTGTTTCTGTTGCCAGCAGTTTTATAAATGGACGGTGGGCAACTGCACAAGGTGAATTTGAGAATGAACAAAAATGGTTAGCTGGTGATTTCAATGGTGATGGACGAGACGATATAGCAAAAGTTTTTAATGACGCTGGTCGAGGCAGTATTGATGTTTATCTCTCTAATGGTAGCGGTTTTACAATTGAGCGGTGGGCAACTAAACAAGGTGGATTTTGGGATAATCAAAAATGGGTAGTTGGTGACTTTAATGGCGATGGACGAGACGATTTAGCAAAAGTCTTCAATGGCGCTAATCAAGCCAATATTGATGTCCATCTCTCTAATGGTAGCAGCTTCACAAATGGACGGTGGGCAACTGCACAAGGTGGATTTACCAACGAGCAAAAATGGGTAGTTGGTGACTTCAATGGCGATGGACGAGATGATTTGGCGAATGTCTTCAATGACACTAATCAAGCCAGTATTGATGTTCATCTTTCCAGTGGTAGCAGTTTCACAAATACGCGGTGGGCAACTGCACAAGGTGGATTTGCCAATGAGCAAAAATGGTTAGCTGGCGACTTTAATGGAGATGGGCGAGATGATTTGGCCAATGTCTTCAATGATGCCAATCAAGCCAGTATTGATGTTCATCTCTCCAGTGGTAGCAGCTTCACAAATGGACGGTGGGCAACTGCACAAGGTGAATTTGCCAATGAGCAAAAATGGTTAGCTGGTGACTTCAATGACGATGGACGAGATGATTTGGTCAATGTTTTCAATGATGCCAATCAAGCCAGTATTGATGTTCATCTCTCCAATGGTAGCAGCTTCACAAATGGACGGTGGGCAACTGCACAAGGTGGATTTGCTAATGAGCAAAAATGGTTAGCTGGTGACTTTAATGGCGATGGTGAAGATGATTTGGCTAATGTCTTCAATGAGACTAATCAAGCCAGTATTGATGTTCATTCTGCCAACAGCTTACCAAATTATAGCTCTATCAATGGTTATGGCTTAATCAATGCTTCTGCTGCTGTCGCTAAAGCTATTGGTCAACCTACCTTTTCAGGAATTCCTGATTTAGGTGGTAATAATTGGGGAGCAGATTTGATTAAAGCTCCAGAAGTCTGGACGAAAGGCTATACAGGTCAAGGAGTTGTTGTTGCTGTATTAGATACTGGCGTTGACCATAATCACCCAGATTTAAGTACAAATATCTGGACAAATAGCCGAGAAATTCCTGACAATGGTATCGATGATGATGGTAATGGATACATTGATGATTTCTACGGCTGGAACTTTATTGATAACAATAACAATACTTTAGATGTTTATGGTCACGGAACTCATGTGGCTGGTACGATCGCAGGAGTCAACAATGATTTTGGAGTTACAGGTATTGCTTATAATGCCAAAATCATGCCTGTAAAAGTTTTGGGTGATGATAATCAAGGCACTTATCCTGCTATTACCCAAGGAGTTTACTACGCCGTCAACAACGGGGCGAAAGTCATTAACATAAGTATATCTGCAACAGTTGGTGACAGTGACTTAGAAACAGCTATTCAATACGCTACTAGTCATGGTGTGATTGTAGTCATGGCAGCAGCTAATTCAGGAGATTCAACTCCCTTATATCCAGCCTACTACGCTCTTAACTGGGGTTTAGCTGCTGGAGCCGTTGATAGCAATAACAATCTAGCTGATTTCTCTAACCGAGCAGGGAGTGATTCCAACATGGCTTATGTGACAGCACCAGGTGTTAGTGTTTACTCTACGCTACCCAATGGAACCTACGGTTATTATAATGGCACTTCTATGGCTGCTCCCCATGTAGCAGGGGTAGCAGCTTTAATGCTTAGTGCCAATAGCAGTTTAACTGCTAGTCAAGTGCGGCAAATTATCACTCAAACTGCGGTTAACGTTTAGGGTGACTGGGGAGATGGGGGGTGTGGGGAGATGAGAAGATGGGGGAGTGTGGGGAGTGTGGGGAGAGAGGGGGGCAAGATTTGTTCCCCATCCTCCCACACCTCCCACACCTCCTTTTCCTCCCACACCTGCATTTGTTCCCCATCCTCCCACACTCCCAATACCCAATACCTATTGTTGATAGGATGAGGAAAAGGTAAAGTTCTTTTGTAATATGACTATTTTCCAAGTTGCTTCTCCCCTAATTACGATCGCAGCACAAACTCGCCAAGCTGCAAGTAAGCTGGCGATTCTCTCGACTGAAGCAAAAAATCAAGCGATTGCAGCAATTGCCGAAGCTTTAGAATTAGCTGAAGATGAAATTCTTGAAGCAAATATCGCTGATTGTGAAGTTGCTACTGCTCAAGGAATTGCCAAACCACTTTATAAGCGCTTGCAATTAGATGAACATAAATTAAGAGATGCGATCGCTGGAGTACGAGATGTTGCTAAACTAGCCGATCCAGTCGGTCAAGTCCAGATTCACCGGGAACTCGACACTGGTTTAATTCTCAAGCGGATTACTTGTCCTTTGGGTGTTTTAGGAATTATTTTTGAAGCCCGTCCAGAAGCAGCGATTCAGATTGTTTCTTTAGCGATTAAATCTGGAAACGGGGTTATCCTTAAAGGTGGAAAGGAAGCTGTAGTATCTTGCGAAGCGATAGTTAAAGCAATTAAACAAGGATTATCGCGTACTGCTGTTAACCCTGATGCCGTACAGTTGCTCACAACCAGAGAGCAAACTCTAGAACTTTTAAAGTTAGATAAATATGTAGATTTAATTATTCCCAGAGGTTCTAATTCTTTTGTCAGGTTTGTGCAAGAAAATACGCGCATTCCGGTACTAGGTCACGCTGATGGAATTTGTCATTTATATATAGATAAAGCTGCTGATATTTCTGTTGCCGTTCCCATTACAGTGGATGCCAAAGCCCAATATCCTGCTGTTTGTAATGCGATTGAAACTTTACTGGTTCACTCAGCGATTGCTAAAGAATTTTTACCAAAAGTTGCTCAAGCTTTAGCAGAACGCCATGTAGAATTAAGAGGTGATGCAAGTACTTTAGAAATTTTACCTCAGATTAAAACTGCAACAGAAATTGACTGGGAAACAGAATACAGCGATTTGATTTTGTCTATTAAGATAGTAGACTCTATAGAAGATGCGATCGCTCATATTAATGAATATGGTTCCCGTCACACAGATGCGATTATCTCTGAAGATTCTGCTGCTGTAGAAACTTTCTTTGGACTTGTCAATTCAGCCAATATATTCCACAATTGTTCCACCCGTTTTGCTGATGGTTTCCGCTATGGTTTCGGTGCAGAAGTCGGAATTAGTACTCAACAAATGCCTCCGCGCGGCCCTGTTGGCTTAGAAGGATTGGTGACATATAAATATCAAATGACTGGTGATGGTCATATTGTCGCTACGTATACTGGTGCGAATGCTAAAGCTTTTACTCATCGGGATTTAGGATAAACTCCCTGAGTAACTAGCTTTAAACTAATGCTTTCAACAAAGCTTGAAGTTTAAGTTGCACTTCTGCAAATTCCTTCTCAGGATCGGAGCCAGCCACTATACCAGCACCAGCATACAATCTTGCGCGATCGCCATCTATCAAGGCCGAACGAATTCCCACAATAAACTCACAGTTTCCCTGAGAATCTATCCAACCCAAAGGCGCAGCATATAAACCTCTTTCAAAGCTTTCATAACGACGAATTTCGGCACAAGCAATATCTCGTGCTGCACCTGCAACAGCTGGCGTAGGATGCAATTGGGCAACAATTTTTAATGGATGAATGTTAGCCGGAACTACAGCACTAATTGGTGTCCATAAATGCTGGATGTTGGATAATTGTCGCAAACGAGGTGCTAAAATTTGGGGTAATAAACCTAGCTGGCATAGGCGTTGAGTTATGAAATTAAGTACCAGCGAATGTTCGTGCCTTTCTTTTTCACTATTGAGTAAGTGATTGGCATTAGCCGCATCTTCAGCGGGAGTTTTACCTCGTGGTGCAGAACCAGCCAAAGCATCAGTGATTAACTGCTGATTATTAATACTAATTAATCGTTCCGGACTAGCACCAATAAAGTTTTGTCCTTTGCCATTGCTTGTAGAGAAAATATAACAGTTAGGATGTATTTCTCTAAGATTATTTAATGATTTAACTAAATCGAAACGATTACTTGACTTGACATCTAATATATCTGCTAAAACAATCTTACTTAAATGACTAGACTGGATTTTTTCTAAGGCAGAAGCTACTGAATATTTAAATTGCTCGGCATTTGTAAGAGATTTTTGATAAAAATTTGTCGAAAAATCGATATCTGGAGAATAATGCTTTAAAGATTGGAGAAATTCAATTTTTGTTTGGACATTGTGCAACAATTGTTGAATATTGACATCAGCATTTAGCGTGACATTTGTTACTAATGTACAACTCTGATTTTTTATAGCTACTTGCCAACGGGGCAGAAAAATGGTAGCTGATGGAAATGGATAATCAACTTCGGAATTTTTCTCAAAAAAGCTGAAATAACAAAAAAAATGAGGTCCAAAAAAAGATTGGTTAGAGCTACCAAAATTAATTATATTTTTTAGACAAGATTTGATAAAATATTCAGCTTTAGTAAAACGATCTGTGCCATCAATTTGTAATTTTGCTAGAGCATCAATTGCGGCGATCGCTTCTCCTTTTCCTTTATCCTCAAAGTAAAAATTTATTTCATTTGCTTGTGTAAATCGATCTAATACAAGTAAAGGGTCAACTAAATCAATCTGTTGGGAGATACTAACAATTTGCCTGCAATTATTTTTGATGCACTTTTTTTGCACTGTTAAGAGAAATTGATATAAATCTTTGTGCTGTACAAACAAGTTGCTACGACATGGTAAAACTGTCATGGATCTATCGATAGTAAATTTTTTTTAAGTTAACTTCCTAAAGTGTAATTAATCGTGGTCGTATTTTTACAGGTAACATATTAAGTTGTCATTTCACCAGCGTAAGATTTGCCTGATGGTGGTGTTATTAGCTCTTGAGAAGCTAGTTGTAGCTTAGACTGCAACTTTAGTATCAGAGTTATGAAGTCCAATCCTACGACCAAAAGCTAAGAATTTGGTATCTAACAATCGAGAGTCAGACTCGATCAAGAGTTTAGTATGATTAGTATATTCATTGATGAAATGTTTTTCTGAATTTGAGAAATTTGACAATAAAAATCTTTTGTGTAAGTGAGATTCTGAGAATTTAATTAATCACGACTGATGACTACCAAGCAGATTTTATATCCCAACACTAAGTTATGGATGGCAGCGATTAAACCGCCGATGTATAGCGTTGCCATTATGCCCATTTGGATAGGAACAGCAGTAGCATATGCCCAAACAAAAGTTTTCAATGGGGCAATATTTTCTATTTTTGTAGCTGCGGCAATATTGATTCTTGCCTGGGAAAATATCAGTAATGATGTCTTTGATTCCGAAACAGGTATTGATAAAAATAAACACCATTCTCTGGTAAATTTAACTGGCAATAAACCATTAATATTTTGGTTAGGAAATTTGTGTTTAGGTTTGGGGTTGCTGGGGATAGTAGCGATCGCTCTTTGGCAACAAGACCTAACTGTTATCGGTATAATTCTGCTGTGCTGTGGTTTGGGCTATATGTACCAAGGGCCTCCCTTTCGCTTAGGATATCAGGGTTTAGGCGAAATTATTTGCTTTTTTGCCTTTGGCCCCTTAGCAGTAGAAGCAGCATACTACAGCCAAACTCAAACTTGGTCAATGACGAGTATAGCAGCCTCAATCATTGTTGGTATTGCCACAACCTTGATTTTGTTCTGTTCGCACTTTCACCAAGTTAAAGATGACATAGCGGCAGGCAAGCGATCGCCTATCGTTCGTCTTGGAACCGAAAAAGGTGCCCAACTTCTAGTTTGGTTTACTGGCAGTATTTATCCCCTCACCTTGTTGTTTGTACTGTGGGGAATTTTTCCAGCTTGGACACTACTGAGTTGGCTGAGTTTACCCTTTGCCGTAAAATTATGCCGCCACGTCCAAGAAAATCATCATCAGCCAGATAAAGTTAGTAACTGTAAATTCATCGCCGTTGCCGTACATTTCTGGAGTTGCTTGCTGTTAGGCTTGGGATTCATGCTTTAGCAATTACTAATTGATGCGTTATCAATTTAAATTTCGTCCTTATCGGCGAAGATTTGTACGAACGCTTACCACTAATCATGGTAAATGGGATATTCGCGACGGCATTATCCTCCGTCTCACCGATGAATCAGGTAAAGTCGGCTGGGGAGAAATCGCCCCTATTAGCTGGTTTGGTTCCGAAACCATAGAACAAGCTTTAGATTTTTGTCGCCACCTCCCAGCAGAAATCGCAGATGAAATGATTTTCTCCATCCCAGATAAGTTACCTGCTTGTCAATTTGGCTTTGAGTCAGCGTGGGAGATGGTCAAAGACGACGCGGAGAATGAAATTCATAAATTCCCCGCGTCCCAGTGTCCCCGCGTCCCCGTGTCCTCTTTCCTGTCATATAGCGCCTTACTACCTGCTGCGGAAGCGGCTTTAAATCAATGGGAAAGTTTATGGCAGCAGGGATATCGCACATTTAAATGGAAAATTGGTGTAGATGCGATCGCTAACGAACTTCATATTTTTGAGTTATTGACACACACATTACCAGCTTCAAGCAAACTCCGATTAGATGCCAACGGTGGACTCAGCTATGAAGAAGCTAACTTATGGCTATGGACTTGTGACAATCTCCAGGTAAATCCAGAAATAGCCACAGAAATTGAATTTATCGAACAACCATTACCCGTTGAACAATTTGAGGGAATGTTGGAATTGAGTATGTTTTATGGAACAGCGATGGCTTTAGATGAATCTGTCGCCACACTAGGACAACTGATTGCTTGTTATCAACAAGGTTGGCGAGGAATTTTTGTAATTAAACCTGGGATAATTGGATCGCCATCTCGTTTGAGAAAGTTTTGCCAACAGCATAATATTGATACTGTATTTTCATCAGTTTTTGAAACTGCCATTGGTAGACAAACAGCACTCCAGCTAGCAGCTAAATTATCCCAAAACAACAGAGCAGTAGGTTTTGGCATTGACCATTTTTTTGAACAAGAAGATACCTGGCTTCAAAGTCTATGGAACAACCTTTAGATTATCTTAATAACCTGACAGAAAATGATTGGTTGATGGGTTACGATAGCCGTCAGTTTAACCAAATAGCTCAACAATTATATTTAGAACTAACAAATTTATCAGTGTGGGAAACACCACCAAAAATTATCTTAGCTGAACGCGAACCAGTAAAGTTTTTAGCAAGTTTTCTTGCTGCTTGTGCAGCTAATTGTCCAGTTTTTCTTTGTAACCCTGACTGGGGAACACAAGAATGGCAACAAGTCATTGATTTAGTACAGCCAGATATTATTTTGGGAATGGAAAATAAAGCATGGGACGTAGGGCATGGGGCAAACAGCGAGTGTGGGAGGTGTGGGAGGATGGGGAAGAAATCTAGCCCCCGTCTCTCCCCACACTCCCCACACTTCCCTCTCTCTTCATCTCCCCATCTCCCCATCTCCCCACTCCCCACTCCCCACTCCCCACTAATCATGATTCCCAGTGGTGGTTCATCAGGACAAATTAAATTTGCTATCCACACTTGGGAAACTCTCATAGCATCTGTACAAGGATTTACAAAATACTTTCAATTAAACCAAGTCAATTCGTTTTGTGTATTACCGCTATATCACGTCAGTGGGTTAATGCAATTTCTGCGCTCTTTCACCAGCGCAGGTAAACTCGTTATTCAACCATTCAAAGCTTTAGAATCTAGTCAAATATTGAATATTCAACCCTCAGAATTTTTCATATCTTTAGTGCCAACTCAATTACAAAGACTTCTACAAAATCCTGAATTAACACAATGGCTAACTCAATTTCATACAGTACTTTTGGGAGGTGCACCTGCATGGAGCGAACTATTAGAAAAAGCGATATTTTATCGTATCCGATTAGCACCAACCTATGGCATGACAGAAACCGCCTCTCAAATAGCTACCCTCAAACCAGATGATTTTCTAAATGGTAAAACTAGTAGCGGTCAGATTCTTCCCCATGCCCAGGTAACTATTCATAATCAGCAAGGTGAAATTTTAAATTCCAATCAAATAGGAAATATCACCATTCAAGCTCAATCTCTAGCGCTTGGTTACTATCCGATAACTAAAGAAAGTCAGAATAATTTGCAAGTAGATGATTTAGGCTTTTTAGATGACCAAGGTTATTTAAATATTGTCGGTCGAAACAGCGATAAAATTATTACAGGTGGAGAAAATGTTTACCCAGTAGAAATTGAATCAGCCATCCGAGCAACTCAAATGGTTACCGATGTTTGTGTGATTGGTATTCCAGACCAATACTGGGGACAAGCCTTAACAGCAATTTATATTCCCCAAAAATCAAATACTTCTGCTTTAAAAATCCAAACTCTACTCAAAGACAAACTTAGCAAATTTAAAATCCCTAAATATTGGATTCCCCAATCAAACCTACCCCGTAACTCTCAAGGTAAAATCAACCGCCAACAGCTACAACAAATAGCCATTGAATTCTTACAAAGTACCCTCAAATAACCTCTCTCGACCTTCTTCTTTCTGCGTTTTCTGCACCTCTGCGGTTTGTTTCCAACCACTGAATTATCTCATCAGGTAATTCCTGCTTAACTCTACTACTCACATCAATACAAACATGTCGAGTAATAGCCTTAGCAACTACCACCTCACCCACAGTAATTTCATAAGTAATTTCAAACTTATCAACACTTAGTTTTTGGGGAATTAAACTAATCAACAGCCTGTCCCCCACAAACATAGGACGTAAAAAATCCACACTAGCATGAACAATCGGGAAAGCCACAGATGGATTATTAAAAAAATCTTTGAGATTAATACTCGATACTTCTAGAGATTCTTCATAAGTTTCATGGCAAATACCCAAAACATTAGCAAAATAAACAACTCCAGCAGCATCAGTATCTTGAAAGCGAACCGTGCGGTTATAAGTAAAAGACATTTTTGATAATTTGATATTCAAAAAGAAAAAAACTAGGTAATGAGCCTGTTAGTTTGGCGATCGCTTCTATATTAACCGCAACTATGGAACCTGAAAATCATTAAACAGACACAAATTATAAGACGAAGTACTTAAAGCTTTCACCAGCTTACCATCGAGAGTTAGCAAAGTAGCACCTACCTGCTGTGAAAGCGCAACATAAGAGCCATCATAGGCAGAGATTTTTTAAGTCAAGGAATACTAACTGCATCCACCATTAAATCAGCCGTAGAGACGACACGCAAAGGGAAGCTTTTAAGAGTTGCTAAATCTGTCTGTACTTCAGCAGCAGTGTACATCCTTGCACGGACGTACTTCAATAAAACGTTAGTACACTTGATGTAAAAAAGGTCTGGTACATAAATTTCAGTCTGTGGATTGGCAAGATGACCCAAAAGTTGATTAACTTTAGCGGTTAGTGGGTCAGCAATAAAATACTTGATGCACACACTAGTATCAATAACGCATCTGAGAGGATTGCTCATCTATGGCGATCTTCTCGAATTAGTTCAGTACTATCAGGTAATCCAAAGTCTGCTGGATTCAAGCGACGGCGACGCTGACTAATTTCCTCTAGAAGTTTTGGGACATTTTTTCGCCTTTCCTCTTCCGTTGGCTGCATTTTTGCCTGCAAAGCATTCTGCAAAATTGTAATAACTTGAGCATCAATTGAATTATTTTCAGCTTCAGCTAATTCTTGCAGCTGTGCGTATAATTTATCAGGTATATTTAGCGTATGAAGGGTAGCCATTGATTGACCTCCCAAAAGAATTTATTGCTAATCGTAGCACGATGCAAGCAGGGAGGGACTTTAGATGAACTGTTGACTGTTAACCGTCAACAGTCAACAGTCAACAATCATCTATCTATTGAGTGTTTCAATTGCTTCTTGAATCAATTGCTTAGTCTTGTGAAGATTTAGCAGCCTAGTTTGGTCGTAGCGTTCAGGTACAGGAAGTAACTTACCTTCTAGCGTTGCCCGAATCAACGCAGCTTGTTCATCAGTAGGTTCTCCCATTTCATAAAGCATTGTGCCAAGCGCTTCAGTACTTCTCCAACTAGGATTCCTTAAACCTGTTTTGTGGTCTTGGAACTGCCTAATAGCTTGCACAGCAAAAGCCAATAACGGAGTAATCCAGTTTGTTTTATACCCTGGATTCCCTACTGGCTTGACTCCGTACCGTGCAGCTAAATCTTTCAATTCTTTAAGGGTTTTGCTTTCAAGTTCAGAACGTGTAAACATAGAAATGCCTAATTTTGTAATTGGGTTTGGCAGCTATCCCAACTTGCGAGGCTCGGCTAGCTGTCAATTAAATTATCGCACGAAGTCTTGCGATAATATCAATACATAAAAAATATTTTTATGCCTAATTACGAAGAAAAACCTTATTTAAAAAAGCATCAATTTACCACTAATAGGGAAGAACCATTGACCGCAAAAATAACTCTCAGACTTCCCCCATCGATGCTAGAAAAATTAAAAGGTCTAGATAACTACCCGGAATTTATCAGGCAAGCAATTTCGGATGCGCTAAGTAAGCTAGAAAATTCAAAAGACGGTACAGAAGATTGATAGTAATTGAGAATTCGTACAAAACTTGTTGACTTTAGCCAAAGTTTTTAGTTTTGCATATCAATCATTATGTAAATGTAATTAAAGGGTAGCGATCGCTTGACTCACCAGCAGCATTTATGGCAAGAGTAGAGAGGGGCGATCGCTTTTTGTTTTTGGGTGCGATCGCTTTATTATCTCTACTACCTCTTTTGTGATTTTTCAGGTAAATATTTTAGTGATGTTTTTCGTAAAACCCAATTAAGATAAAGTACAAGAATCTGCATTTTCAGAAAGTTGTTAGCACTTTTAATATTGGTATCAGTCAGTAGCCATTTACAAAACTTTTCCAGTAGTATTCCAACAACAACTTCAACAGACTTATTTACAACCAGAGGGATTAGTGTTTCTAACATTGCTGTGTCCTCAGTAACTTGGCTGAGTTCAATGTCGCAATTTTATTTTGTAGTTATTTATCTGACTTGTCTTGACTTAGCCTGACTTACACTGAGTTAAGTCTACATTTTCATAAAAACTTTGGCTACACTGACTTATAAGTAATTGTGGGAACCGTCAATGTCTATACCAGAGGACTTTCTTAAGCAACTGGAGCAATACAGCGAATTGTCGCACAGAGAGAAAGAAGTCTTTCTGGAAATATTCGGTCGTAGTAAGAATCGAGTCCAGGTAACTCAAGAATTAAACATTTCTGAAAGTAACCTCAGCACTTGCCTTACAGGTATTTACAAAAAATTTTGTATCACTGGTAATGGCCCTGTTAAAGAAAACCGCTTACGAGAGTATCTGAGTAAAAGATATTCACAGCAAAAACCTTCTGGTCATTTAACTACAGATGACGTAGACAATTCAATTGATACCTTAGTGCAAGAAATCCGCAAACAAGTCAAACCCTACATCAAAGAAAAGTGTGGAACCATGCGGGTATTAGATATGCCTAAGCCAATTGAGTTAACAGGAAAACAAGGTATTTACACAAATGTCAATATTCTGGAGGAAATAACAGGACGAAGACGACTAAGAGTCGCGGAACTAATGCAAAGCTGTGACCATGATAACTTTGAGCGACTTGGACTTAGCGGAGTAAAACAGAAACGAGTCTCAGGATTAGAGGTTGTACAGCATTATAATAAGCTGATGGTTTTAGGTAAACCAGGAGGAGGAAAAACCACTTTTTTAAAATATCTAGCAATGCAGTGTATTGAAGAGAAATTCCAAGCAAATAGAATTCCCTTGTTTATCACATTAAAAGATTTTGCAGAAGCAGTTAAACAACCAGATATTTTGAAATTTATTGTTGAACAATTATCAAGCTGTGGTGTAATTTATGCCAGCTTAACAGTAGAGAAAATGTTGAAACAGGGTAAGGCATTGGTATTGCTGGATGGGTTAGATGAAGTACGAGAGGAAGACACCAACCGTGTTTTACGACAAATTCGGGAATTGTCTGACCTGTTTCATACCAATCAGTTTGTAATTACCTGTCGTATTGCTGCGAAAGAATACACATTTGAAAGTTTCACAGAAGTGGAAATGGCAGATTTTGACGAAAAACAAATAGCCATTTTTGCTCAAAACTGGTTCCAGTTAACTGACCCAGTAAAAAGTCAAAGATTCTTTCAAAAATTGAAGGAAAACAAACCAATTCAAGAACTAGCAAGTAGCCCTTTACTATTGACATTATTGTGTTTAGTGTTTGGAGATAGTGGAGATTTCCCAGCAAACCGTTCTGAACTTTATAAAGAAGGATTAGATGTATTGCTAAAAAAATGGGATGCCAAACGCAACATTGAACGAGAGCAGGTCTATAAAAATCTGTCTTTGCAGCGTAAGGAAGACTTATTGAGTCAAATTGCCTTAACTACCTTTGAGCAGAAAGACTATTTTTTTAAGCAAAAAACAACTGAAGTATACATTGCTGATTTTATCCGTAACTTACGTGATGCGGACACAGATCCAGAAGTGTTGAAACTCGATAGTGAAGCTGTTTTAAAGTCTATTGAAGCACAGCATGGGCTATTAATAGAACGGGCAAAAGGTATCTATTCCTTTTCTCACTTAACGTTTCATGAGTATTTTGCCGCAAGAGAAATAGTAGTTAACTCTGCTTGGGAAAGTTTGGTAGAGCGTATTACAGAGATACGTTGGCGGGAAGTTTTTTTACTCGCAGCAGGAATGATGAGGAAGGCGAATAATTTGGTATGGATGATGAAGATAAAAGTTGATGAATTATTGGCACAAGACGATAAGTTACAGCGATTTATGAGATGGGTAGATGAGAAGGGAAATTCGGTTGAAACTAGTTATAAACCAGCAGCAGTTCGAGCTTCATACTTTGTATTTACAGATGGAATTATGTATGAATATACTGTGTCACGCAACGATAAAAAATTTAGATACTTATCTAGTTTAGCTATAAAAATAGATATAAGTATCATTCAAAAGGATCAAGTTAATGAAATCGTTATTGATGGAATAATATCCATTTTACTTAGCGGTTTGTTAGATGTTGATTTCTATCATGAAACTCTCTGTTTTCTTATAGAAAATATATCAAAATCAGAGCTTCAGCAACAGATTAGAGAGATTCAAAACGAACTACCTAGTTTGAGGCAAGATAAAGAAGTTCTTTCAGAGTGGGTGGTTACCGATAGATATTTATTTGTTGAAAAACTTCGTTCTATAATGATAAAACATCGAAATCTTGGGCATGACTGGCAATTCAGCAAGGTACAACATAAACTGTTAAAACAGTATTATGATGCAAATAAGCTCCTAGTTGATTGCTTAAATAGTGATTGTTATATTAGCCGAGAAGTCAGGCAGGAAATTGAAGATGCCTTATTTTTACCAATTAAAAGTTAAGAATTTAGTAAAAGCTGAGACAATACGAAACAAAAAGGATAAAAACGGTATAGTAATTTGTTTTAATTTTGAATCTTGACTAATGAAAAAAGATATTTGCGATCGCACTTTTACTTTTTCCGTTTGTATAGTCAAATTATACTAGTTTTTAGATGATAATCCAGAAGTATCACCAACCCTTGCTCAACAGTTGTTAAAATCAAGAACATCGATTGGAGTTAATGTAGAAGAAGCACAAGCAGTTCAAAGCAAAGCAGATTTTATCAGTAAATTCATGATTGCACTGAAAGAATCTTGTGAAACTTGGTATTGGTTAAGATTACTGGTTGCTTCCGAAATAGTACCTCAAGAAAAAATTGCTCAACTTCAAATCGAAGTAGAAGAACTAACAAAAATTATTGATGTCATCATGGTCTCCACCAAAAGCATCACATAAATCTGATTCTCCGCAATTTTTAATTTTTAATTTTTAATTCCTCAACGGAGAAGGGGAGATTCGAACTCCCGGAACCTTTCGGTTCATCCGATTTCAAGTCGGACGCAATCGACCACTCTGCCACCTCTCCAATAAACTGTCGAGCTAATGGCTACCCGCATTTGTCGGTTAGCACCAAAGCTGACAGATCATACTATATCTTATCACTAGGCAGGTTGCACTACTGAAGGCGATCGCTGGTACAAAATTTCCTCTGAAGCCACTTGGAAATCACTGCCTACCCAAACTAAGGAAGCTTGTGTCACTACACCCGCCTCTAAAGAAACTAAGGAAAAATTACGCAACTTCTGTCCGTCATTCTCCACAATCCTGGGCACAGTGGCTGCATTTAAGTAAATAATCCCTTCTGGACTTTTAAAGATGGGCTTTCGCAGCACTTTGGTGTGCCTTAAAGCATGGTGCATATGACCGAATGTCACCAGTGGAATATTTTTACCAGCTGCGATCGTTCGAGAAATCGCCTCGCCAAAATCTGGGTCGCCAAAGTCGCCGCCAATTGGGTGCCAATCTTTGCCACAAGGGTCTTCTGGCCGATCGCCTAATCCACTAGGCCCATTATGACCCAGAAAAATAATCGTCTGGTAAGCGGCGCTTTTTACCGCTTTGACGATGCGATCGGCAGATTCTTCCAAATCTGTGACACCATAACGTTCTTTACAGATTTCCGCAAACTTCCATTCCGGGCCACCCCAAGTAAAGGGACGACCCCCCACTACAGTTAATTCCCAAGCCGGAAAATCCAATTTGCCGTAACCAACATGGGCAGGTCCTAATAAATCCAGTTGTTCCTGTACCCAATCTTGCTGGGAGCGATCGTAGGGACACTTTTTACGTCCCCATTCGGTGGCACTATACCAAGCATCGTGGTTGCCCATTACTGCTGCTTTGGGAATATCAACAGAAGCGATCGCTTTTACCACTTCCACAGACTCGTTGCCAAAATCGCCAACAAACAGCACTAAATCAACACCTAAATGCTTAAGTGCAATGCCATCTTCTACTTCCCATTGGTCGTGAACATCTCCAACTACAGCAATTTTGAGGGTTATCGAATGAGTTTTCTGACTGGTCATGCCACTTTCCTTGCCGTCTATCTCCAGGATAGGAAACTCAGCCCGATTTGGACATAATCTATAGGAAATCAACCGTCGCCCATTTTTGGTAAAAACTACTATAATTAATGAACAAGATAAAAATTGCAATTTAGAGTAACCCCTAACTGTGTTTACGACTGCAATAGCTCAACGAGAAAAAACCCAACCGGGCGAACTACCATTAGATTTGTTTACCGCCATTGAGAGTCTAAAAAAAGAACTTAACGCGGTGATTCTGGCACATTACTATCAAGAGCCAGATATTCAAGATATTGCAGACTTTATTGGCGATTCATTACAACTAGCGAAAGCAGCCCAAAAGACCAGTGCAGATGCGATCGTCTTTGCTGGTGTTCACTTCATGGCAGAAACAGCAAAAATACTTAATCCCGATAAATTAGTACTTTTACCAGATTTGAATGCTGGTTGCTCTTTAGCAGATAGTTGTCCGCCAGAGGAATTTGCAGCTTTTAAAGCAGCGCATCCAGACCATTTGGTGGTATCTTACATCAACTGCTCTGCTGAGATTAAGGCAATGAGCGATATTATTTGCACTAGTTCCAATGCTGTCAAGATAGTAGAGCAAATACCCAAAGAGCAACCGATTATTTTTGCTCCGGATCGCAATTTGGGGCGCTACGTCATGGAACAGACTGGGCGAGATTTGCTGCTGTGGCAAGGTAGCTGTGTTGTCCATGAAACCTTTTCCGAAAAGAAAATTGTCGAGTTAAAAATTGTCCACCCACAAGCAGAGGCGATCGCCCACCCAGAATGTGAAACTAGTGTGTTGCGCCACGCCAGCTTTATTGGTTCCACAGCAGCTTTACTCAAACATTGTCAAAACAGCAATGCCAAAGAATTTATCGTTGCAACGGAGCCTGGGATTATTCACCAAATGCAAAAACTAGCTCCCCAAAAGCGCTTCATTCCCGCTCCACCGATGAATAACTGTGCTTGCAACGAATGTCCATTTATGCGGTTAAACACCCTAGAAAAACTCTATTGGGCAATGAAAAATCGCACTCCTGAAATCACTATGTCAGAAGATATTCGCCTTGCTGCACTGCGACCAATGCAACGAATGCTGGAGATGAGTGTGTAATTAGAACAAATTTATCCAACTTGTAAAGACGCAAGAAAGTTGCGTCTTTACCAATTTATTCTTTCTAACCACTTGAACTTTCTAAAATAAAATGCTACTATCTTAAATTGTGAGACAAATGGGTCGGTGTCCGAGTGGTTAATGGAGACGGACTGTAAATCCGTTGGCTAGCGCCTACGCTGGTTCAAATCCAGCCCGGCCCACCACTTACGAAGCAAAAAGTTATAATGACTGGGTAATAGAAAAACTGCCCAGCATTGTAACTAGAAAGCAGTAAGTATTTTTTGCCCGTGTGGCTCAGTGGTAGAGCACACCCTTGGTAAGGGTGAGGTCACGAGTTCAATCCTCGTCACGGGCTTTATGTTTGAAATTTGAAGTTGCTGACTAATGACTGTTGACTGTGAACAGTAGAATGTTTTTTATTTCTCAATCCTTAATATTAAGCCCCATAGGTCAGGGGTGTTTAGTTTTATCTAATTGTTTGAAACAATAAAATTTCATCAACACAGACAATGTAGAGCTATACAATGCGTAGATAAGCTGAGGATATTTTGAACACCTCAATCTTATTGAAGAATTAAGAAATCAGAATTCAGTAATAAAGCTGGAAATAGTCTGCCCAAGGGTGAGAATTAATCAGTGGATCTGTCTGACCACCACTTATAAGCACTACCAAATCGGAGATTTATTAGGAGTCTTAAATCCCTCAATTCATCCGCCAGCGGTACACAATTTGTACTCAATTGTGACTCGTGATGCCAATATTGCTGTTTCTCTAATCTTTCAGATAACACCCAGAAATCTGTCATCCTAATTTTGGATGAATTAGCGGTTGAATGATTTTCAACCTTTGATTAACTCAAAGATAGAGCAACAGATTCGTCTAATTCGATACAATTTATAAGCAGAGAGAGCCAAGGAGAACAAGGTGGTCTTATTAAAAGGCTTTGAGATTGAAATGTACACTGGCACACCTCAGGGTGAAATCGTTGGTCTCTCCGATAAGATTGTTGCGGCTTTGGATGGATTTGTTCGAGAGCCAGACAGCCGCAACGTGGAATATATAACTCAGCCATCAGCCAAGTACGAGAATTTATTATGTGCCCTACTGCGTCCTCGACGGACATTGCGAAACTACCTCTATCAGTTGGGCAATTACACTCTGATACCGGGGAGTACACTGTCTTTGGGTGGAAGCGATCGCTTTATGCGTTCCGATCCAACTAACCCATATCATGACTACATTGAGCAAACCTATGGTACGAAAGTAGTTACTGCTAGCGTACATATAAATATAGGCATTAGCGACCCAGAAACATTAATGCGGGCATGTCGGGTGATTCGTTTAGAAGCACCTTTACTCTTAGCCCTAAGTGCCTCATCTCCCTTCTTAGATGGCAAAGCAACTGGCTATCACTCCACGCGTTGGGGTTTGTTTCCGCAAACCCCTAGCCATGTACCGTTATTTGCCAGCCACGCTCATCATATCCAGTGGGTGGAAAATCAATTAGCTGCTGGCACAATGCAAAATGTGCGCCATTTATGGGTATCGGTGCGACCAAATGGCGACCGCCGTCCCTACGACCTGAATCGTCTAGAACTGCGAATTTGTGATTTAGTCACAGATCCCATTGCTTTGCTAGCGATTACTGCCTTATTAGAAGCGCGTTTATTACAAATAATCGAAAATCCCAGCATTGACCCATTAACCCAAAGTACCTTTTCTGCCGAAGAACTCATTACTTTGACTGCTGATAACGAAATTGCTGCTGCTACTACTAGTCTTGATGCTCAGCTAACCCATTGGCAAGATGGCACAAGCATCACAGCCAGAAATTGGATTACGGAAATTTACCAGGATATTTGGGCGATTGCTAAACAACAAGGCTTTAGCTGTTTTCTTTCACCTTTGCACAAAATCCTCCGCGAAGGTAATGAAGCTCAACAGTGGTTGCAGTTACATGCAGTCGGTGTTGATAGCCAACGCGTCATCACCCAAGCTATTACTGCCATTCAAGAACGGGAAATCGAACTCGAAAATAAATTGTGTTCATCTGTGCTGGCTTAGCCTAAGAAGCTACAGCTTAAAGGGATAAAGAAGGGGGTGTGGGGAGATTATAAAAAGCCTCCTACACTCTCTATTTGGCTTATGCCTAATTGTCTTCAAACAAAAGGTAGATTTTTGTGCAGACAATACTCAGTTTAAAATACACAACTAACCACCTCATCTATATAAAACTTAATATTTCCTGATTTTCGCCTAATATGGTCTCAGACAATGTTCTGAGATGATTTGGGCTTCGTTTTAAATATCTAATCGATGGTGAATGCTTGATTATTATTAACAAAACCTATGAATAGCTTCTATCTTTTGGTAGATTTAACACGAGATATAGATTATTTTATACAATACGTAAATTATACGGACAATGCCTCAGGTAGTTTTAGTAAACCCGCAAATTCCTCCTAATACAGGTAACATTGCTCGTACTTGTGCAGCTACGGATACAGAGTTGCATTTAGTGGGGCCTTTAGGGTTTGAAATTAGCGATCGCTACCTCAAAAGAGCTGGCTTAGATTACTGGCCTTATGTCAAGCTGCACTATCACGAATCGTTAGAAGCCTTTAAAAACGTACATCATGAGCGCGGAGGCAGATGGTTAGGTTATAGTGTCGCCGGAAATATTAATTATGTCAGCTTTCAGTTTCAAGCCGATGATTGGTTGGTATTTGGTAGTGAAACCACTGGCTTACCACCAACGGTTCTGTCACATTGTGATGCTACTCTGTATATTCCGATGAGCCAACCTGGGGTTCGGAGCTTGAATCTGTCAGTGAGTGTGGCAATCGGTTTGTTTGAAACCCGTCGTCAGTTAGGCTATTTACAATAGTTGTTTACCTAAATTATTATAAGTAGATATACTTGAGTTTTTTGCAAGACCAATCAGATGATTGATTTGGGACAGCAGAAATTTCTTAGTTACGAGAGAAATAATGTTAAAAAATACACCTAAAAATGTATTTTTGAGCAAATTGTAGTGGAAGATACTTACAAGAGGGACCAGGTTATTATAAGAAATTTGTATATTAAATTCGGGATAATGCCAAATTTGAATGATAGATTTTGATGAATTTGCAGCATTAAATATTGGGTAGCAAAAGCGTTAAAACTCATTCATTTAGCGCATTTGAGCTATTTTGACTTGGATGACCCTCAGATTGCGCCCCGAAAGTAGCCGATAGTTAATACGGTTGTTTTTTAGGGAATAATCAACGTAAAGTCTCGTGTTGGGAAGACGGATTGTGTAGAAATTTCTTGAAGATATCTACAGTAGGGGGCATCGCTTTTCCAGAAGTCGCAGCAATTTAATTCTCGGTAGCGACTATGGACTTGACAAACTATTTGCCATCACCGCGATTGACGCAAGACAGGCGCGGATAACAGCAAAAAGTAAAACGTCCTAAATGGTGAGTGTGAGGAGTGGTTAAGACAAGTAAACATCGCAAGTTTTAAGTTTTGTTAAAACATGTGAACTTGTCTAAATCAGAGAAGCAGGTTAATCTTGCGTAAGCATCTCTGGTGAATGCGATCTCGATCTATCGTTGGTTGCGATCTAAACCATTGACTGGTATCCAACTGAAAAATCGAGGTTAGTTAAGCGCTAGCGATCGTTAAGGAGGTCGTCTTTGAAACGAGCATTGAAAAAGAGAGTAAAAGCTGTGTTGAAAAATAACCCCAGCAGCGATGATGCCCCGGCAGAACAGCTAAATCAGATTAATCCAAAAGTTGACCGTCGGGTGCGGACAAAAGCCGCCATGATTGGCCTGGCAATCTCTATGGGAGCAACCAGTCTTTTGGTGACTCGACAAAGCGATCAAGCCCAAGCAGCAGTACCTGTAGGCAGCCAAAAGGCGACCTCAACTATTCCTGCTGTTCGTGACACTGAGGTGAAATTCGCCTCCACCAAGCTGGAGTCCCAAGCAATCTCATTACAGAGCGTGCCAGAAAATCCTGCGATCGTGGAACCAACAGCAGTTTCACAGTTGCCTGGGCTTGAGGCTAAATGGCAAGTTGCCACCAGTAGAACGTCTTTGCAAGTTCCTGCATCACAAACCTTTTCCCAAGCCACACCAGTTGATAAAAATGTCACTGAGTCGAAGCCCCAGGTAGCAGAAGGATTGAACAATACCTTAGCTGAGACTAGTTTTCCAACAGTCAATAAGCTGTCTAATCCTAGTGCTGAAGGTGTTTATGGCAGTACAAATCTGTTGCCGTCTGTCGTACCACAAACGGTGGCAACATCTGGGACAGCCAACAGTGAAATAAATGCACAACTTAAGGCGCAACAAGAGTTTGCACTCAATCGTTTACAAGAAAAATCAAACCGTTTAAGAAACAGTCTGGCACAATTGCGCTCTGGGGAGAGCAAAAATTTATCAGAAACTGGTATTGGGAATACTGTAGTTGAGAAGACAGTATTAGCACAATTAGACACTTCTAGCGATGCCAGCAAAGCCAAGCTGATATCGAGGTTAAAACAGAAGACACAGAGCAATGGAGTGGTATCAGCTACACCAACAACATTGATTGCGTCCTCGACTAAAGCAGCCTACGAAGTCAAACCAGGAGATACGCTAGCTGCGATCGCCAGCAAATACAATACATCAGTATCAGAACTAGTTAAGGTAAATAACCTTAGTAATCCCAATCAACTGCAAATCAGTCAAAAACTGATTATTCCAGTTGCTCAAATTCAGACAACTGTAGCAACAAAATCCAGTTTTGTAGAGTCCACTAATACTGCCAAAGCCACCTCTTCTGTGAGCATTGGTAGTGCTAACTCATATTTACCTAGTTCACCGCCAACTATTGCTGACAACAGTAGCGTTGCTGTCCCTATACCAG
This sequence comes from Nostoc sp. S4, assembly GCA_029379225.1. Taxonomy (GTDB): domain Bacteria; phylum Cyanobacteriota; class Cyanobacteriia; order Cyanobacteriales; family Nostocaceae; genus Nostoc. Next base: position 96,599 of record JAQYWR010000006.1, read on the forward strand.
TAACTGCGAACAATCAGATTCAAGTAAATAGTGCAACTGACTTACAAACAGCTCCCATTACTCCTAGAGCTTATGGCGTAGGTGGTGAAATTCCAGTACCAAAAGCTTTTACCGAAATCCAGCAACCTAAAAAACCGACAAATCGGGTAGCAAGGGTAAGCAATAACAACAATGACCGTTTGCAGAGCTTACAAGCAGAAATCCAGAGGTTACAGCAGAAATATCGCGCTCAACAGTCTGGGAACCTAGCAGTGTCAGTCACAACTACTCAAAGCAATAGTGCTGCAACACTGACTCCTGTTTCTACCCCCAAAAATATCACTGTACCTAACTCGGTGTCTCAAGCGAATAACGTCGCCATTCCAATTGCGGTTCCAACACCTATTAGAGCTAACTATAGCGCTCAACTAATTAAACCTCAATTGCGTGCGACTCTACCCGCTGACGAACCAATAAACCCAGAGTTCTTACCCAATTTAGGAGCTGCTAGTCAGTGGACTCCTCCTCGCAATCCATCTGGCATCAAAGTTGCAACGCCTTCTAGAGGAGTAAGTGCCTCGAATTCCTTAGGAAAGACGCGGGGAACCACAGTTTCTCCACAGGCAATACCACCTTTAGCAGCAGTGGATCAATATCTGCCCAGAGCGATTGATGAAACTATTCCTCCTCCATCTACTTCAACCTTAGCTTATATCTGGCCGACGAAGGGCACTCTCACTTCTGGCTTTGGTATGCGCTGGGGAAGACCGCACAAGGGAATTGATATTGCTAACTCTACTGGTACGCCAGTTACCGCTTCAGCTGAAGGTACGGTAGAAAAAGCTGGTTGGAACAGCGGTGGCTACGGTAATGTTGTCGATATTCGCCATCCGGATGGCAGCTTGACTCGCTATGCTCATAACAGCAAGATTCTGGTGCAACCTGGTCAGCAGGTAAATCAGGGAGAAACAATTGCTCTAATGGGTAGCACTGGTCACAGTACTGGTCCACACAGCCACTTTGAAATTCATCCATCAGGCAAGGGTGCTGTTAACCCAATAGCTTTCCTACCAGCACGTCTGTAATTCTTAGCTATCTGTAGCTAAATTGTTGCCTTGTTATTTGAGGGAGTTTATCTCCCTCTTTTGCTTTTTATTTAAAAACTGCTTCAATAGAACATTAGTACTATCTGCTGTCTTAATCAATGTGAGTTCGATAGATTCTGAAGAACCACTCGCCAAACCTCTGCCCGTTTTGAGGAGAAGCTTAAAAACTCTATTCTTTCGTACCAAGTTGGAGATTTTTTGTCCCAACTTTATAAGGGTTAGGGTTAGGTTCCGTCAAAGTTTTTGTGCTAAATACTGGACTTTGGTACTCTTTTTTCAGCTAGTGTTACCGATGGGACAATAAAATTTAACTCGCTATAGATGGCTTGTAACTATACACCCATTTGTGAAAATCATTATTGAGCGTCATTTGCCGCTCCTGTGTGTGGTTAGAAGATGTAAAGTCGTCGTAATAGCGCATCTCACCCTCAGCACTACGAGCTTGAATGAGTTTTGTGCGCTCAATACGGCACTGTTCGTAGCCATTTAGGGCTGCTTCAAGAGTAGCTGAGTCAGAAAAACACTCTGCCAGTTCGTAAGCATCTTCAAAAGTGGTATTAGCTCCTTGTCCCATAGCAGGTGCCATTGGATGTGCGGCATCACCTAAGAGAGTAACTCTGGCTTGGCTCCAATGGGTTAAAGGTGGGCGATCGCAAATCGGCCCTTCCCAAATTTGCTCGGCTGGTGTCGCTTCCACCACTGCTCGAAAGGATTTGTCCCAATCGGCTAATTCTTGGAGAATGCGAGATTTGACCTCATCAGCGTTTTGAGAAAGAGAGTAATCCGGCGAAAACTTACGACTAATCCAACTGGTATAGCCACCTCCCACATTGAGAATGTACATGAACTGTTTATTACCTTTGACGAAAACGAGTTGATAATCATTAAATAACTCGTGGCGATACTCGATTACGGCACGCCAGCACATACTACCAATATAATTAGGCTGACCCTCGCCAAATAAAGTTTCTCTAATGACGGAGTTGACGCCATCAGCCCCAATTAGCAAATCTGCATGTATTGGTTTTTGACCATCAAAATACACTTCCACACCGTTTTCATCTTGGTGAAAGCCGATGCAGCGATGATTCAGGTGAATAATCTCAGATGGCAACCTGGATGCCAAGACTTGCTGCAAACGATACCACCAAACAGTCAATAATGGCTGTCCGTATTGCTCTAAATATTTAGTTTGACTAGTGCGGATTGTTTCTCCCTGAATATTCTTTAAAACCGTGTGATTAACTTCGCATCCTGAGCTTTTGAGGGTTTCGACTATTCCCGGCGCGATCGCATCTAAGGCATTCAAGCCATTAGGAGCTAGTCCTAGTCCGGTTCCAGCCGGACGAAATTGTTGTGCCCTCTCATACACTTGAACGTCAATACCCTGGTTTTTGAGTGCGATGGCAGTAGCCAAACCGCCTGGCCCAGCGCCGATAATGGCAACTTTCTTTACTATTGCTGGAGATAATTTCTCACTCAGATTTTTGTTCATATGAAAGTTAAATAAAAATCAGAATTAGTAAATTTAAAATATTCTCACCAATAAATCCGCTAGTCCTGAAAGTTTACATTTGAGCCAAACTCATATTTGCTATTTTTACTCTGAGTATTTTTTCAGTCAATCTTCCTGAAGAATCAACTATGCATTAATATTTTAGTAGTTTGTCATCAGCCCTGCGGTTGCTACTGGTAACAAAAACTGCATCCTCTGAGGACTTTTCTCCAATGCGTTGATTTTAGCAATAAATTCCCAAAATTCGACTTTTATTGTTCAAAACACCTTCTCTTAAGAATAAAGCTTGCTAAATAATTTTTCGCTCAAAAAATATTAAAAATCAAAGTTTGACTAAAATCGAAGTCAGCTGGCGTGTATATTAGTTGAAGTATTGTAAGTTTTCAGTCAGCTGATTACCGCGTCTGTGTGATTTTGAACTCAGCACAATTTTGCTGAAACTAATGATGTAATTATTAGCCTTTGCATAAAACATGGAAAAGAATTCCTTAGCTGCAATCACTTCAAACTCTCTTACTCAGGAATTCAAAATATTGAGTTCCCAGGAAGGAGAGTTATCATTGAATGTGAATAATCAGTGCTACTCACTCAAGCTAGAACCTCGTGTTACTTTACTAGATGCCCTACGGGAAAAGCTGGGTTTGATGGGTACTAAAAAAGCTTGCGATCGTGGTGAATGTGGCGCATGTACTGTATTAGTTAATAATCGGCGAATTAACTCCTGTATGACCTTGGCGGTAATGCACGTTGGGGCTGCAATTACTACTATTGAGGGATTAGTAGCAGATGACAAACTCCACCCTCTGCAAACAGCTTTTATCACTCATGATGCTTTTCAATGTGGATACTGTACATCGGGACAAATTGTATCTGCTGTAGGGATGATATTGGAAGAAACGCCAAAATCAGAAGCAGAAATTCGCGAAAAGATGAGTGGCAACCTTTGTCGCTGTGGAGCGTATCCTAATATTATTGCCGCGATTCAAGATGTCCTAGAGGAAAGGGAAGATGCAACCATTTAGTTATACTAAAGTTACTTCCCAAGAAGTTGCGATCGCCATCAAGGAGGAAGATGAAACAGCAGCATTTATTGCAGGTGGAACTGATTTATTGGGATTGATGAAAGATGGGGTACGAGTAGCGAATACATTAATTGATATTAATAGTTTACCCATAGCAGATATTGAATTAAAAAGTAATGGAATTCGCATCGGTGCAATTTCCCGAATGAGCGATGTAGCTTTTCATCCCCAAGTTAAACAGTGTTATCCAGTAATTAGTCAGGCTTTACTCCAAAGTGCTTCACCGCAGCTGCGAAATATGGCAACTGTGGCTGGTAATTTATTGCAACGAGTCCGTTGTGGGTACTTTCGCGACCCGGTTTTTCCCTGTAATAAACGCATTCCAGGTATAGGTTGTGCCGCAATTACAGGCCACAATCGGATGCACGCTATTTTTGGAGCTAGCGAACATTGTATTGCTATTCATCCATCAGATTTAGCTGTAGCTTTGACTGCATTAGATGCAGTAGTTTGCATTCAAGGTGCAGAAAAAATACGGCGAATTTCAATTCATGATTTTTATTTGTTGCCAGGTGAAACACCAGAAAAAGAAACTTTATTAGAACCGGGAGAATTAATAGTCGCTATTGAAATTCCCGATTTTGCATATAAATCTGATTATTTAAAAGTTAGAGATAGAGCTAGTTATGAATTCGCTCTGGTTTCCGTAGCTATTGCTTTAGAAATAGAAGCAGATATTATCAAATCAGCACGCATTGCTTTCGGAGGAGTAGCGCCTAAACCTTGGCGTGGATGGGAAGTTGAAGAATTCCTCAAAGGAAAAGCAATTAATCCAACTACATTCGCAGCCGCAGCCGAACTCGCAATCAAAGAAGCGGAACCGCAAACACACAATGAATTCAAAATTGAATTAGTCAAACGCATTTTAATCCGCGCCCTCTCAGTTGTGGCAGAAAAATGATGAATAAAATTATTGGTAAACCAGTAGATCGCGTTGATGGTAAGGTGAAAGTAACGGGACAAGCAGCATATACAGCCGATGTGCCCATAGAAAATTTGACTTATGGCGTAATTTTTCAAAGTGCGATCGCCAGTGGCAAAATTATCGAAATAGACACCTCAAAAGCCGCAGCCGTTCCTGGTGTAGTAGATATCATTACTTATGACCAAACACCATCCTTAGTTAAAGTACCATCCTTTTCTCGCCCACAAACTCAACCAAGCGAGAAAGACGACAACATCTACTACAACGGTCAACACCTGGGGATTGTAGTTGCCCAAACTTTAGAACAAGCCCAAACCGCCGCTGGTTTAGTCAAAGTTATCTTTGAAGAAGCACCGCCAACAATCACAATAACAGAGGCGGAAATATTTGAGCCAGAAACAATATATTTTGGCATGATGCCAGGTAAAATCACTAGAGGCGATATCGAAGCTGGCAAAGCACAAGCAGATATTCTCGTGGAACAAGTTTATTCCACGCCAATGGAACATCATAATCCCCTAGAACCTTCTGGAACCATAGCGATATGGGAGGGGGATAATTTGACATTATATGAAACTACCCAAGGGGTTTCTGCAACCCAACGAAACATCGCATCTGTTTTAAATATTCCTCAACAAAATGTCCGCGTCATCTCCAAATATTTAGGCGGCGGATTTGGTTGTAAAGCATTGCTTAGGTCTCATACTATTCTCTGTGCGATCGCCGCCAAACGAGTCAAGCGACCGGTGAAAGTTGTATTAACGCGATCGCAAATGTACACTGCTTGCGGCTACCGTTCCCAAACTCACCAGCATCTAACGCTAGGTGCAACCAAGGAAGGGAAGCTAACCTTGATCGATCACATTGGCACATCTTTAACTTCCTTGTTTGATGACTTTGTGGAACCCGTGGGTACAGCCACAACAATGATGTACGCCTGTGACAATTTGCAAATCAAATATCGTTTGGCACGCATCAACGCTGGGACGCCAACCTTTATGCGCGGGCCGGGAGAAGCAACAGGGATGTTTGCCCTAGAATCAGCAATGGATGAACTCGCCTTTGCCTTAAATATTGACCCCATTGAACTGAGACTGAGAAATCATGCAGATGTCGATCCCCATACAGGATTGCCTTGGTCGAGTAAATCCCTCAAACAATGCTATCAAAAAGGAGCAGAGATTTTTGGCTGGTCAAAACGCAACCCAGTCCCTCGTTCGATGCGAGAAGGTCATTTTTTGATTGGTTGGGCAATGGCAAGTGCGACATTTCCCAGCAACTCTGGTTCAGCATCAGTGAAAGTCGAAATTTTTGCCACTGGAGAGGTAAAAGTCCAAACTGGTACTCAAGACATCGGTACAGGTACTTATACAGTAATGACTCAAGTAGCCGCTGAGGTATTAGGCTTACCAGTGCAGTTTGAACTAGGTGATAGCAATTTTCCTCAAGCCCCAATTACCGGCAATTCAATTACAGTCGGCAGTGTTTCTCCGGCAGTGCATAAAGCAGCCAGTGCCGCACGGGATAGAATAATAGAGATGGCGATCGCAGATGAAAATTCCCCTGTTTATGGGTCTCAAGTCGAAGATATTACAGTTGAGTCAGGGCAAATATTCTTAAAACAAAACCCATCCCAGCGAGACACCTACAGCGATGTTCTGCGCCGTCAGGGGTTAGAAAGTCTAGATGTTACAGAACAAACCTCACCCAACCCAGAGAGTAAAAACTATGCCAAACACTCTTTTGGTGCCATCTTTGTAGAAGTCGCCGTTGACGAACTTTTGGGAGAAATCAAAGTCAGACGTTGCACAGGCGTTTACGATGCAGGGCGAATTCTCAACTTGAAGACAGCACACAGTCAAGTTGTTGGTGGGATTACTTGGGGAATTGGCATGGCATTAATGGAGAAAACCGTAATGGATGCTAATCTAGGCAGAATAGTTGGTGCCAATCTTTCAGACTACTTGATTCCCGTTCATGCAGATATTCCAAATATGGAAGTGCAATTTGTTGAGGAACAAGATTCTTATGTGAATGCACTAGGAACTAAAAGCCTGGGAGAACTTCCTATCGTTGGCGTAGCCGCTGCCATATCTAATGCAGTTTATCATGCCACAGGTAAACGGATTCGTGACCTGCCAATTACACTAGACAAGTTGTTGTAATATCAAGTCCAGCTAATTAGTTATAATTTCCAAATATATGTAGATAAGCAATAAAAACCCCTCCCTAAGGTATTGGCAGGGTGTGCGACAGCGTGGATGGGTTATTTTTCTGCCTTACCAACTTGAAATCTACTATAAATTCTAAAAATAAACCACCAGAAAAAATCAAGATAAGCTGTAAAAAATAATCATAATCGCTCATATCTTGTCCGGTTAAACACTTGTCATTGCGTACTCCTTTCCTACAGAACGCTACGTGAACGGAGAACCCGTAGGGTACGAAGTGAAGCAATCACAAGGCCTCTGCGTTTGAATAGGATTATTGTTATAAAAACTTGGGTATCTTTACTGTGAATTTAGAGTCAAGAAAATACAGAGTAAATAACTATTAGTAAATAATGTGGTTTTAACTACGTTATTGAGTTGAATTAGTAAGATAAACTTGTCGAATGAATTTCATCAAGGTACGGAATTTTATTTAGTAACAAAAAAGGATAACCAATGAGTAGAGAAGTAGCCAAAGTAGTTTTATGGGAACAAAACCAAAAAGATTTTCTGAAAAAGTTTTATGATTTACAATTTGTTCCCAGAATAGGAGAGGAAATTTACTTAAAAAAGGAGAAATGGAAGGTAACTAAAGTTGAACATGATTTAGAAGTAAATGAGATTAACATCTATATAGAATTAATCAAAAAAGCGAAGCAGGATAAACCATCTAATTTATAAATAAAATTGACGATAGACGCGAGAAATCGCGTCTTTGCACTCTATAATTTTCATCAAAAAACTTAACCTAACCGTATTTATACAGCTGTACTACTCTACAAAAAATCTATATTTATCAAGATTTTTGTGAAATGGTATCAATTTTAACGATAAGTGTTCAAGCAAACCTGATAAGACTTCTAAGACTGTATTCAAAAGTCATATCAGATTCATATTTCTACTTATAAACGCCAGTTTTTATTTTTCAAACTTCCAACTTCACACCCCGAATCGAATAATCTAACAACTCCATCGGGTGAATAACTGAAATCTTCTTCCCCTGCAACTGCAAATACTTAGTAATTTGCAAAGTACACCCCGGATTAGCAGAAGCAATTAATTCAGCACTAGTATTCAACAAATTCTGCACTTTTTGCTGACCCAATTCTTCAGAAACCTCCGGTTGCAACATATTATAAACCCCAGCGCTGCCACAACACAAAGCCGCATCTATAGGTTCTCTCAACTTCACCCCTGGAATTTGCCGCAACAACTGACGCGGTTGCACGCTAATTTTTTGTCCGTGCAATAAATGACAAGCATCTTGATAAACTAAATTCAAAGTTTTATCAGTTAACGGTGAAAGTTTCGTTGTTAATCCAACAGTTGCCAAAAACTCTTGAGCATCTTTTACCTTAGCTGCAAAATCCTTTGCCTTTTCCTGATATTCTGGATCATCTTCTAAAATGTGACCATACTCTTTTAAAGTATGACCGCAACCAGCAGCATTAATAATTACAAAATCTACATCACTTTTAGCAAAACTATCAATCATCTGCCTTGCTAAAGCCTTTGCCTGTTCAGTTTGTCCTTGGTGTTCGGGAAGCGCCGCACAACAACCTTGAGATTTGGGAATCACAACTTCACAACCATTCGCCGTTAAAACCCGCACCGTCGCTTCATTCACTGGAGAAAAAAACAACCGTTGCACGCATCCCAAAATCATCCCAACGCGATAGCGCTTTTCACCTTTAGCGCGAATCACAGTAGGCAAATTATCTTGAAAAGATTTGAGAGTAATTTCTGGCAGAATTGATTCCATTGCTGCCAAACGGGGAGATATTTTGTTAAGTAAACCCGTAGCCCGAACTAACTTAGCAAAACCCAACTTTTGATAAGCTAACAAAGGAACTAATAAAACCCGTAAAAGATGAGGATAGGGAAATAGAGAAAATATTAATTGACGAAATAATTTATCTGGTAAACTGCGAGGATAATTGCGTTCAACTTGGTGACGAGTTGCCGAAATTAACTTGTCATACTGCACACCAGAAGGACAAGTAGTTACACAAGCAAGACAGCCCAAACAAGAATCAAAATGTTCTACTGTTGCCGTATTAAGAGGAATTTTACCTTCATTAATTGCATCCATTAAATAGACACGTCCTCTAGGAGAATCCATCTCCTTGCCCAACACCCGATAACTCGGACAAGTCGAGAGACAAAATCCACAATGGACACAACTATCAATCAACTTTGGTTCAGGCGGATGATTAACATCAAACCCCTGTAAATTATTTAAACTAGCCGTTTTATTAACAGAATTTTCTGAAACTTGCATAATTATTCTTTCTCCCCTCTTCCTTTGCATTCTTGGTGGTAGCTGATAGCAAGCCTCTATCGGTCTACGTTTTCTGCCAATTAAATCCCACCTACAAACCGACCAGGACTTAAAATATTCTTACTATCAAACTGTTCCTTAATACGACGCATCAATGGCAAACCATTGCCCGTATAACCCCAAACATCTACTTGTTCTTTAACCGCTACTGGTGCTTCCAGAATTGTTAAAAAACCACTATAAGCTTGAGTGCGATCGCCTTCGCTGGGGCATAGCCCATCGCGCATTTGCAAAACCTGATTTTTATTTTCTAATTGTAACAAACCTAAACCACTACTAAGATGAATTAGACCTAACTCTACCTTAGATAAAATCTCTACCGCAGCAGTAGGTAACACTCCTATTTTGCAGGTAATTACAGATTCTTGAACAGGATAATGTATTCGTTGTTGCAATCTTTGCCATAGATTAGCTTCATCGCCATCTATATAAATTGCCCCAGCCAAACCCAACTTTTGCCCTACTTCCAAAATTCGGTTCGACTGTTCCTTAACACTCTCACTAATACTTTGAAAGCGTGCAATTAAGCCCAATCCTTCACCCAAACCTAAGCTAGACACCAATTTAGTTGATAGCAAATCAGCCTGGACTGGTGTTAATGCCGAACCTCGTAGAGTATCAGCTGCTTGAGATACAGCCTTAACTTTACCAGTCAGTACTACTGTTGCTGATGTCTCTTGTAACGGGTAAAGTCGAAAAGTTACTTGACTAATAACTCCTAATGTGCCGTAAGACCCCGTAAACAACTTCATCAAATCATACCCGGCAACATTTTTGACTACTCTTCCCCCAGCTTTGGCAATTTCTCCGTCAGCACGTACAAAAGTAATACCTAATAACTGGTCGCGCACGCTACCATAGCGTTGTCGTAGAGAACCTGTATCACCCGTGGCGACAATACCGCCAATGGTTGCTGATTCTGGCGCTGTGGGGTCAAGCGCCAGAAATTGCCGCGATCTTGCCAAAAGTGCTTCCAGCTTTGAAAACTTCATCCCAGCTTCGACTGTGACAGTCAAATCACCCACAGCGTGTTCAATCAATCGGTTGATGCGTTCTGTACTAATTACAACATCAACGCCTTTGGCTAAACCACCCCAAGAGAGTTTACTACCACTACCACAGGGGAGGACGCGCCAGTTGTTTTTAGCAGCTGTGGCGATGACTGCGGCTAGCTGTTCTTGGGTACGGGGATACACGATACAGCTAGGAAGCTTTCCGGGAACTATAGCCTGTTGAATACGTTTTTGCTGAGCTAGTTCGATATTTTCCCAAAGGCAAACATCATTTTCTTCACCAACAATAGATGTAAGAGCAGAAGCGCAGACGCCTTGTGGCTTGTCGTTAGACATCGCTTTCATTGAGTTTATTTTTTTACGCCCTACATCTAATTTACTGGCTAAGCTGACCAAAAAAGTGCATTGTCATTAATAGATGGTGCCTAATTCAGTAGTGAGTTCCCCTTCATAGGTCTTTTTATCGGCGTTGGAAGTTTAATCTCTTAGCTTGATTTAACGTGGGTTCGACGAATGCTATATTGACCTCACCCCCAGCCCCTCTTTTAAAAGGAAACGGGAGTGAAAAGCCTAATTTTTCGTTACTCCTCCCTCTCCTTGTAGGAGAGGGAGACTGAGTGGGTGAGGTCTGTCAAATTAACGTTGATTTAAAATACAATATAGAGCGAATATCAAGTTGGTTTTATACGCAACCTCACTTTCAAAGCCAAGCATAAAGATTATTTTAGTTCTTAATTCTGACGTTTGAACAAGTCTCTGACCTCGACCGAACCGATGTCCTATTCAACAAGCTTGCTAGCGTTACACTCCTGGCTGACAAAGGATAGGATGCTGATAAGCGCGGGAAGAGAGCGATTTGAACAACACGATAAAACGTTATCATGAATAATTGAGATTTTATATTATTTATAGCTAGTGTCACTTTCTACTTGTATTCTGGCAGTCATTTTTTCTAGTTCTTTGAGGTGTTGTGGATTCACAAGCCACCCCTCTTCATAGTTATATTTATCTGTACTATATTGACTGTGTTGCTCTTTTAAGGTTGCAATTTCATAATTAATTATTGATAATGCTTTCCCTTGAATAATTACTTTTTTTAGCAACTCAAACCTTGATGTTTCATCGATTTGAAGCAAGAGTTGTGAAATACAACGACTGATGATAACTTCATTGCCAAAATTAAGAATACCATTATATTCTTCATCTGGACACAGTAAAAGTTCCTCGCTGACATCAAACAAAGCTTCCACAATTGAAGGTATGTAATCTAGAGGAATTTCTTGTTTATTTGAATTTTCTAGTTGTTCTAGAAACACCCTAGCTTGTGTTGTACCGCCTGGAAGTTTTTGTTTAGCAAGTTCTGTGAGATGGGTTTTAAATTTATCTGTGTCTCCAATCAAATCAAAGATAAGTTTTCTCGGAGTCTTAAATAATTCACCTACTGAGAACGACAGACGAAAGTAAATAGGAAATATTTCTAAACTACACACACGTAGTTGTTCGCGCCATTCCAACTCTTGTTTCTCATCTAGATAGCTATCACCCCAAATAGATTTTAACTTAGGAAAAAGGTGCATGAGTAGATTTTTAATAGGCTGCTTATCTTCATCTTGTAGTTGAGCAATCCAGGTATTAAGTATACTTTTGAGTTCATCTACTGAAGAGTTTAACTCTCCCACAAAAACATCAGGATTTTGAGAAACTATCCGATATATTTTTGGAGAAAATACTCGCAATGACTCAATAGCAATGAAATCAACTGGGTTTACTTCATCTTTTACTGCTGGATACGTTACTGTTAAAGTATTTATTAAACGAACAATATCGCGGTTGCTATTAATAAAGCAATCTATTCCTTGAAAGTAAATTTCAGCCCAATGAGCTTGGTTTATTTGTTGTTTTTCTGTCTCACGAAATATATTGTTAAGTTTTGCAAAAAGCAGCCTCCGAAGTGAGGTCTTCTGAGGAATAGGTAATTGAAAACTCATTTGAATAATTTTTTCTAAATCTACTTCTCCAGATATTTCTTCGGATTCAGCAATTGTTTTGATTACAACTTCTTTATCAAAAACCAAAAGATAGACAACGTCAGTAAAATTCCGCATTGCTTTGAAAATGCGAAATAGCTGCTTGATATCCTCAGCAGGCAATCGGTCGATATCGTCAATTGTTATGACTATTCGCCGCTGCTGCTGTAGTAGCTTGTCTTCCACTTCCTCTTTAAATTCCACAGCTTCTTTATCCCTGTCGTCCAATAATGTTGCTAATGCCTTGCCAGTTTGAGCATAAGGTAGAGGAATGTCTGAAATAACGTTGGCAAAATCAGCTAATCTTTCTTTCAAACCTTTTGACACAGATGATTTTTGAGTTAAAACGTTTTGTAATTGCTCAAAAAAGCGCCTTGTGATATTTTGGTGTCCAGACAATAGCCAAGGATTAAAAGGAACGATGATTGGTTGCTCCTCGTCTGGGTTTTGCTGAAGATAGTGAACTACAAAGTTTAATAGTGTGGATTTCCCAGAGTTCCAAGAACCGTAAACTGCAATCACAAAACCTTCAGGAGAAGTCATTTTGCAAATGCTATCTGCTAGATACTTGGCGAAACCCGCGTGTCCCAGCAGGTCTTTTTCAGGATCGACTAAGGAGCTATCTACTGATATATCTTTAATTTCCGTCTGTTGCATAAAACTGACATCCGATCGCTGCTTAGAAACAGAGTACCTCACATATTGCACATTTTAGAATACTAATACGACTAGCAAAGAACTTTTTACCAAACCTCCACTAACGTTAGAAATCCAATATGCAAATTTGATATCCATGTTTTACACTTCTTGTATGTGATGTGAGGCTCTCAGTTATCTATTAGAGTTTAAAGATGCTACTGATAAAAAATCAGGCGTTGCTGAGTGGAAATATGAATTTGCCTCACGCAGAGGCGCAGAGTCGCAGAGAGTAAGAGTTGAGAAGAGTTGATTTTTGCATTTCATATTCAAATTCAGCAACGCCAAAAATCAGATTGCTGATTCAGAGAATTTTAGATTTCTTAAGTAATAACAATTCAGAAACTCTCTCATATATCATTGCAACGTGCAAATTTCAGCAAAAAAGTAGTAGATTAGTGAAATTTACTAATCTACTACAGGTAGAGTTAGGAAACAATTTTATATTTAAAATATTTTTGATTGGTAAAGATTATAAATTAAAGAACTAATATTTGAATAAGCTAAATATACTTAAAAATATTTAAAGTGTTATTTATTAATTTAAATTTCACAATAAAATTGCGATTATGAGATTAAATTTCTCTTAGTAGGATTAACTTTTAGAGAAAGGTAGCAGATGGGTATAAATTACCCCACTGCTACAAAAAACGGAGGTATAAACTTGATTACTTAATTGGCATGAACCAATTCTTGAGGGGCTGCCGCGTCATATTCTACAGCTTTCACAAATTCTTTAATAACGTCTTTGAGTCTTTGGTCAATTTCCTCATCTAAGAGAACACTATTATCAGGTTGTCGTTGAATTTGTTTATCTACTGCATAAACAGTAGCTAAAATATGCCGCGCTCCTAATTCAGATAACACAGGTTTGAGAGCATATTCGATTGCCAATAAATGAGCGATCGTCCCACCAAGGGCAATTGGTAATACAGGTTTACCTGTTAATGATTTTTGCGGCAGCAAATCAAGAAATGTTTTGAGTAGTCCTGTATAAGCAGCTTTATAAATTGGGGTGGCAATAATCACACCATTTGCGTTTGCTAATAAAGCTTTTGGCTGTTCTAAAGCGGGGCTGTCATACCGTCCAAAAACTAAATCTTCAGCAGGCAAATCCCGAACTGAAATGATATCTACATGCAAGCCCTCTTGTTGTAAAAGCTTGGTGGTGTATTCGACAAAACCGTAAGTTCTAGATGGATGGGTTGGACTACCAGCGATCGCTAGAATACTTGTCATTTAATTAAACTCCTAATGTATCAATGGGGACTGGGGAATCAGGGATTGGGTACTAGGTACTGGGTGTTGGGGATTGGGTTAGGAAAACTCTTCCCCAGTCACTAGTCCCTAGTCTCCAATCCCTAATTACTAGGATATGGATGTAGCTTTCTCTTTTTACTGCTGCCGAGGAAAATCTTCATTTGCTATAATCTCGCCAAATGAACTCAAGACATGTTGGTTCTCTACTGTGGGTAGATTTTCCAAAGGCAAATGGGGAAACAAAGCAAGAAGTTTTCTAATAAACATCGGACTGGGTAGTGGGTATTAAAAATGAAACAGATTCATGTCTACTGTGCCAAATCAAGTAAAGTGGATTAAAAAGCGATCGCATCTCAGTTTGTGTAAAGATTCTTGTCATGGATAAATAAGAAAGATTTTTATCCATCGCTTAATCTGATTTTTTCATCACCTTTATAGTGAATCTTATTTTAAAAGGTACTCTCACCTCAAAATAGGCAATTTTTAAGGACTATTGTCATCAGTAAATTGCTGAATCAGGAACTAAAACAAAAAGTACCTTTGGGTCATTGGCAAAACTGTTGCAGGTTCACAAATTAGCAACTGGCCATCTGCCCTGACTTCATAGGTTTCTGGGTCAACTTCTATATGAGGTAGTGCATCATTCAACTTCATATCCTGCTTAGTTAATTGGCGTGTCCGAGAAACTGCAACTGCTGTCTTTCCTAAACCTAGCTGCGTAGGAATTTCTTTCTCCAAAGCTGCTTGCGAAACAAAAGTTAATGATGTGGCATTCTTAGCACCTGCAAAACTACCAAACATCCGTCGCATATGCACTGGTTGGGGTGTGGGAATACTAGCGTTAGCATCGCCCATTTGCGACCATGCAATCATTCCACCTTTGATGACCATTTCTGGTTTGACGCCAAAAAATGCTGGACGCCATAAGCACAAATCTGCTAATTTTCCCTCTTCAACCGAACCCACATATTCAGCAATTCCGTGGGCGATCGCCGGATTGATAGTATACTTAGCAACATATCTTTTCGCACGAAAATTATCTGCTGGTTGCACAGTTGATTGGGGATTAAGAGTTCCTCGTTGCACCTTCATTTTGTGAGATGTCTGCCAGGTGCGAATTATCACTTCGCCTACCCTTCCCATGGCCTGGGAATCGGAAGAAATCATGCTAAATGCACCTAAGTCGTGCAAAATGTCTTCAGCAGCAATGGTTTCTCGGCGGATGCGAGACTCGGCAAAGGCAACATCTTCAGCGATCGCCGGATCGAGGTGATGGCATACCATCAACATATCCAGGTGTTCATCTAAGGTGTTGAGAGTGTAAGGACGTGTGGGGTTGGTGGAAGATGGTAGAACATTGGCTTGACTGCAAACTTTGATAATATCTGGTGCGTGTCCCCCGCCTGCACCTTCGGTGTGGTAAGTGTGGATGACACGATTTTTAAAGGCGGCGATGGTATCTTCCACAAATCCGGCTTCATTTAGAGTATCAGTATGAATTGCTACTTGAACATCATATTCATCGGCAACGCTGAGGCAAGTATCAATTGCTGCGGGTGTGGTTCCCCAGTCTTCATGCAGTTTTAACCCCATTGCACCTGCGGCTACTTGTTCTACAAGTCCTTGGGGTTGACTGGCGTTACCTTTACCTAAAAATCCTAAATTGACGGGAAAAGCATCAGCCGCTTGCAGCATCCGATAAATATTCCAAGGGCCTGGAGTGCAGGTAGTGGCATTTGTTCCCGTAGCCGGCCCAGTACCGCCGCCAATCATAGTAGTGATACCAGAAGCGATCGCCACTTCGATTTGTTGGGGACAAATAAAATGAATATGGGCATCGATACCCCCAGCAGTGAGAATCATTCCTTCCCCTGCTAAAGCTTCAGTTCCCGGCCCAATAATAATATCTACATTATTTTGAATATAAGGATTTCCTGCTTTACCAATTTTGAAAATCTTGCCATCTTTAATGCCAATATCTGCTTTGACAATCCCCCACCAATCGAGGATTAAAGCATTAGTAATTACTAAATCAACAGCACCATCAGCGTTAGAAATGGGGGATTGTCCCATACCATCTCTAATAACTTTACCGCCGCCAAATTTCACTTCATCGCCGTAAGTGGTGAAATCTTCTTCAACTTCAATAAATAATTCTGTGTCTGCAAGTCGGACTTTATCTCCAACAGTGGGACCGAAAGTTTCTGCGTAGGCGCGGCGAGACATTCTGTAAGGCATAATGCACTTCTGATAAAAGGTATGATTAAATGAGTTTTAGTATTCTTAATACTAGGATTTATCTTTATGAATTAGTGTTTATATGAGACTGCTTTGTGAAAGTAACGATCCTCAGATAAAGACGGTTAGATATGCTTTTTTCGATGGAGATAATATAGGCAATACGATAGAAAATTTACTAAATAATGGTAAAATCCAGGAAGCTGTATATTTATCAGAAAATATTAAGCTCACAATTTTTTAGATTTAACTTTTTATCAACTCAACTGATGATACAGAGTTAATAATAGCAGGTGGAGATGATGTACTAATAAAGTATAATACTGAAAAATACAATCACACATTTTTAGAAAAAGTATTAAAAATTTTTAGTAAGCACACTGGACTATCCATGAGTTGTGGGGTTGGTGAAAATGTCTCTCAGGCAATTAACAACCTTGCTAGTGCTAAGCAACACAATAAAGGTATAATAAATTACACTGGTTGTGAAGAAGTTCAAAATTTCTTTCTATATGAAACAAACAAAGCTCTATATTTTTGCGACTTCCGATAATCCAGATCCGTATATCAATGTTATTGCCCATTGTAAATATTGGAAAGAAATAGAAGAAAACTTGAAGATATAATTGCAATAAATTTTGCTAGATTTTGGTTTGGTTTATTTTTAATTTTGATATTGCTACCACTGTTTATAGGTGTAGGTAGGTGGCTACTTCAACCTGAAGGATGGAGTCGGTTTGAGCCAAGTTTTTTCCTGATATCATTTGGTTGGGCTGTTATAACTTATTCACTTCCAATCTTTTTCACGAGATATTTTTCATCTCTTAATATTCTTTTGCTGCCACACATCTTAAAAAGATGGAAGCAAAAAAAATTGGAAAAATCTAGATTAGACAGCAGAAGTTAATGTAGCATGACGGCAGTAGTTACCGCTGCCAATTTGAGTTTTAAATTAAACCTATTCAATAACTGTCTTGAAATACAGAGTAACGCTAAGGGTTTTTACAGATTTCCATTAATTTTACCGTTGAAGCCGTAAACTTGACGGCTACCAACCAAAGGTACTAATGTTACTTCTTTTTCATCGCCTGGTTCAAAGCGGACTGCTGTCCCTGCTGGAATATTGAGGCGCATTCCTCGCGCTTGTTCTCTGTCAAAGTTTAAAGCAGCGTTAACTTCATAAAAGTGAAAATGAGAACCAACTTGTATGGGGCGATCGCCTGTATTTGACACTTGCAATTTAATAGTAGGACGACCAGCATTTAGTTCAACTTCGCCTTCTGGTGTAATAATTTCTCCAGGAATCATAAGAAATTAAAAATTAAAAAATTAACGAATTGGATTATGTACTGTTACTAACTTTGTCCCATCAGGAAAAGTTGCTTCTACTTGCACCTCATATACCATTTCTGGTATTCCTTCCATCACATCATTTCGTGTTAATACAGTTGTACCGTAACTCATTAATTCAGCTACGGTTTGCCCATCTCTTGCACCTTCTAGAATCGCAGCAGAAATATAGGCAACTGCTTCGGGATAATTGAGTTTCAAACCTCTTTCTTTACGTCTTTCTGCTAATAAAGCAGCAGTAAAAATCAATAGCTTATCTTTTTCCTGCGGCGTCAGTTGCATTCTTCTCTCCCTCTTGCGGTTCAAACCTGCCACACTCTTGGTATACAATTACCACGATTCAAAAAACAAACTCGCAGCAGTTGCCAGACATTAATAAACCAGTTTCTCACCTCAGATGTAGAACAACCGCGATATCGACACAATAATCCATGTTGTAATCGGCTAACACCTGTTTCACCAACACTGTTGCCTAAAATTCGGATTTTTTCTCCGATTTCTGCTGAAACTGCATCGCCAAGCCAAACTAGACTACCTGTAATTGGTTTTCCAGCTAAGCCGTGGGGACTGTGGAAAACTTCTTCGCTAGCTGGTAACCATTGCCGATCTATCCACAAGGGAACACCTTGTTGCCAAATTTCTGTATGCGATCGCCATTCTCCTTGCAAGAATTTTTC
This sequence comes from Nostoc sp. S4, assembly GCA_029379225.1. Lineage (GTDB taxonomy): Bacteria > Cyanobacteriota > Cyanobacteriia > Cyanobacteriales > Nostocaceae > Nostoc. The sequence continues at coordinate 115,019 of JAQYWR010000006.1, forward strand.
TCCTCTAGCACTGCGACCAAAGCGGGTAATTTCCCAGCCTAAGAAACTAGCTCCGGTTGCTAATTCTACCCGTAAATCTTGTTGATAAATCGCACTGTTAAATAAAATTGTTTCTTGGGGTAACCATTCCAAACAAGCACCAGCATCAACTTGTATCTGGGTGGTTTGTCTAGCTTGCAAGCCATTACTGCGATATATCTTACTAGCGGCTGCTGTAGTGATTAAGGCATGTGTATGGGATTGGAGGTGAATATTAGAGGATAAGCGATCGCCCCCCACAACTCCCCCAGCCGTATGTAAAATGACGCTATGACAAACTTTTTGCCCTTCTGGATAAAATGGGCGTTGCACCTTCAACGGTGCTTGTTGGTGAGTATAAATTAATTGAGTTGTGTTGTGGCGATCGGCGTAAACTAAATTCAGTTTGCCATGCCAACCTTGTGTAGTTTGTGAATTGCAAGTCATTTAATTTATTGGTTCGGCAAGGTGTACGCTAGTGCGATAGACCAAGTACACAAAACCATTCTCATCACAAAAACGCTGATATAATTCTTGAAAATTATCAATAAGTTTTTTGTCTGCCAAGCCTTCACTAGGTAGATAAGAAACACTTTTTGCTCGTCCAATAAGCCCAGTTAAATCTAACTGTTGTCTATAAGTAAAAGTGTATTCACGGATGTTGAGAAAATTATGAGTAGCTACAAGTGGCTCTACTGACTGCATCCTTGATTCTGCTGGGTGATTCTTAGATGCTTCGCGGACTATTCGGCTATATTCTACCGTTAAATCATCTTCTTTGTCCCGATTATTCCATACTACCGCTAAGCGTCCTGACGGTTTTAAAATCCGATGAAATTCTGATAACGCTGGTTCTGGATTGAACCAATGGAAAGCTTGAAAACAAGTAACCAAATCAACAGATTGCTCAGCAAGTTTGGTAAATTCTGCTGTTCCATCACTAAACTCTACCAAAGGGTGCGTTTGGGCGGCTTCTCTCATCTCCACATTTGGTTCTATGGCGATAACATTAACTCCACGCTCAGCAAGTAATCTTGAACTAATTCCTGTACCTGCACCAATATCTGCTGCAACAATTTGTGAATTTCTATCTAATCCTTCCAAGATAATATTAATTGCATCTGCGGGGTAGCTTGGTCGGTATTTTACATAATTTTCTGCTCTATCAGAAAATCGGTTGAGCGGGTTTAAGGTATGTAGAGGAGTTGTTTCAAAATTACTTTTATTCATGAATTTTTAAGTAAAAATAAAAAAGTTAATCAAGTATTTCTATTAAGTGTAAACTAGTGCGATCGCTGCATTTCAGAAAAGCGATACCATAGAAATTAAACTAAACGTAATAACCACGCACAACAATGGAAAAATTGCTGAACATCCACATTGAAAAATTATCAGAAGGTGTTTATTTGGCAACATCTGCTGAACTTCAAGGTTTAGTTGCTCAAGGACGGACGGTTGCTGAAACTTTAGAAATTGCCCGTGATGTAGCACGTAAGTTACTGGAAGCACAGTCTCAGAATGGCAAATTAGATTACTTGGAACCTATAGCCGAACAATTTAACTATCCTTTAATAGTGGGTCAGTAGTCAATTCATGGGTAGATTAGCTGGGTTTAGCTACAAGCAGATTACTAAGATTCTCAAATCCTTTGGCTTTGTTTTTTATCGTCAAGCCGCAGGAAGTCATGAAATCTGGTTTAATCCTGAAACTAATCGTTATACTACTATTCCCAATCATTCTGGTGATATGCCAGAGGGAACATTACGAGCTATTTTAAAACAAGCAAGTGTTGAGCCAGATGACTTTCTGCAACATTCTTAGTATGAACCTACTTTGTATATAATTATTTTTATTTATACCAATATAATTTTAAATTTTATTTTTTTATTGTCTGAACGCTCTTGACGTTTTCCTCACAAAACAGCTAGTTTCTTGTACAAGTAGCTGTTTTGATTTCTAAAAATAGTAATATATAAGCTATTGAAAAGTATAAATATTGTACACAAATAAGGTATTGACATTCAATAATTTTGCCCAATGTTGGATAGATATATCTAAAAAACGTATTGTTCTTTCCACTTCGGGATGTATGTGAGGGCTTCTAGATAATTGTTCTCTAAATTTACTTGTAATAGATGTTAATTCACAAGCATCACCATATCTTAAATAAACAAGCTGATCTTTTATATATGAACTTAGACTTTTATCATTATCAACTGCATCAATAAAATCTTCTAGTGTTTGAGTGATATCTTTATTAGCATAACTTGCTTGTGTTTTGAAGATGTAATTCATATTGAATCTCCTGAAATAATAGTATTATAACTGTTATTTATATGCTGTTTATCAACTACAAGAATATTTGTACTATTATTTCTGCATCATTTTTGTCCTACCATGCAGAAGCAGTTTAAATAAAAAAACAGCCGCCTCCAAAAAGGAAGTAGCTGTTTTTATAAATAACGGACTATAGAGTATTAGTAATCGAAGTCGCCACCAGCACCAGCACCAGCAGCAGGAGCGCCGTCTTTTGGCTCAGGCTTGTCAACTACGATACATTCGGTTGTCAACACCATACCAGCGATGGAAGCAGCGTTTTGCAGAGCAGAACGAGTCACTTTTGCAGGGTCAACAATACCAGCACTTAACAAATCAACAAATTCGTTGGTTGCAGCATTGTAACCAACGCTGAATTCCTTCTCTTTGACACGCTCAGCAATCACAGCACCATTTTGACCAGCGTTTTCCGCAATTCGCTTTAGAGGCGCAGGTAAAGCACGAGCAACAATCAAAGCACCAATCAACTCTTCACCAGCGAGGTTGCTATTAGCCCAAGTTTCTAAATCAGGAGCCAAGTGAGCTAGGGTTGTACCACCGCCAGGAACAATACCTTCTTCCACAGCAGCTTTGGTAGCGTTGATAGCGTCTTCTAGGCGCAGTTTCTTGTCTTTCATCTCGGTTTCGGTGGCTGCACCCACTTTCACCACGGCGACACCGCCAGAGAGTTTCGCAAGACGCTCTTGGAGTTTTTCTTTGTCGTAGGAAGATTCAGTTTCTTCGATTTGACGACGAATTTGTTCTACACGACCCTTAACCGCAGCTTCGTTACCTTCAGCAACAATTGTAGTGTTGTCTTTGGTAATAGTGATGCGACGAGCTTTACCCAGGCTATCTAGCTTAGTGTTATCTAGCTTCAAACCAGCATCTTCAGTGATTAATTGACCGCCAGTTAAAACAGCGATATCTTCTAGCATAGCTTTGCGGCGATCGCCAAAGCCAGGAGCCTTGACAGCAGCAACGTTTAGTACACCGCGCAAACGGTTAACTACTAAGGTTGCCAAAGCTTCTTTTTCGATATCTTCAGCAATAATCACCAAAGGACGACCAGCGCGAGCTACTTGCTCTAAAACTGGTACAAGGTCTTGTACGAGAGCAATTTTCTTATCGGTCAGCAATAGGAAAGGCTCATCGAAAATTGCTTCCATCCGCTCAGGGTCGGTGGCAAAATAAGGAGAGATGTAGCCTTTATCAAAGCGCATCCCTTCAGTAATTTCCAACTCGGTGAACATAGATTTCCCTTCTTCTAGGGAAATTACGCCTTCCTTGCCCACCTTATCCATAGCTTGGGCAATCATTTGACCGACTTCTTCGTCATTACCAGCGGAGATTGCACCGACTTGGGCAATAGCTTTAGAATCTTCCACCTGACGAGCATGTTCAGCAATTTTATCTACGAGGAAGCTGGTAGCTTTATCAATACCACGCTTCAACAAAATCGCATTAGCACCAGCTGCAACGTTCCGTAAGCCTTCTTTGACAATCGCATGAGCTAATACGGTAGCAGTGGTGGTGCCATCGCCTGCAGCATCGTTAGTCTTAGAAGCAGCTTGACGAATCAGAGCTACACCAGTGTTTTCAATGTGGTCTTCTAATTCGATTTCTTTAGCAATGGTTACACCGTCATTAACGATTTGCGGTGCGCCAAATTTCTTTTCTAGGACTACGTTACGACCTTTGGGACCAAGGGTAACAGCTACAGCCTCAGCCAGAATGTCCATGCCTCGCTCTAAGGCACGACGGGCGTTTTCATTGTAGATAATGCGCTTTGCCATAGGTGTCTAAATTCAAGGAGTAAGTCAATTTTTTTGAATTGGGCATTGGCTAAACAGGGCACTGGGCATGAGAAAAACCTTTATTTTTTCTACTTCCCATTCCCCATTCCCCACTAAATAACAACTGCTAAAATATCTTTTTCAGAAAGCAGTACAAATTCCTCGGTGCCGAGTTTGATGTCAGTACCAGCGTACTTAGAGTACAGCACCTTATCACCGACTTTAATTTCCAACTCTTGACGGCTACCGTCGTCATTACGCTTGCCAGGGCCAAGGGCAACTACTTCCCCTACCTGGGGTTTTTCCTTAGCGGTGTCGGGCAAATACAGGCCACCTGCGGTCTTTTCTTCAGAGGCGCTCACTTTTACAAAAACGCGATCGCCTAATGGTTTTACTGTAGAAACGGTTAGAGATATTGCTGCCATGTGATTTTCTCCAGAGTTTAGCACTCTCAACTCCTGAGTGCTAATCTATCGAAAAGCAGCATCCAATGGCAATAATTTCTTAAGTACGGGTTCCCGAACTAGAATATCTTCATGTACTTAAGTATAAATGCTTAATATTTTTACTTTTCAGGTTTTGTTCCGGAAGTTAGGAATATTTTTGTAGGGACTGGCTACCGGGAACTGAAGATTGGGGACTAGAGAAGAGTTTTTCTAACCTAATCCCCAATACCTAATCCCTAATACCCAATACCTAATCCCCAATCCTTAGTCCCCATTCCCTTTCTCAGTAAACTTTATTTGCAAAGCTTGGAAATTGTTATAGAACTGTAATCAGGGAGCCGCTCGATGAGTAACAATAAGGTGATCCAGAGAAGCTATCAAATCTCCAAAACCACAAAGTTTCTTGAATATAAAACCTTGAGCAATTGTGTCGAAAGTTTAGGATTGGCAAAAATTCAGTCACATATTTTTATTTATGCTGACCAAACAACTGTTAACTGCTGCTCAAAACGAGCTAGTCTGGAATCTTGGGAATACTTAAAAGAGCGACTTCAAGAGTTCAAACTCGCCAAGCCGCAAGAAAGTCATCCCATTTGCGTCTTTAAAACTAAAGCCAATTGCTTGCAGGTTTATTGTTCTAGACCCATAATGGTGGTCTACCGTGATGGAGTCTGGTATCGCCAAGCAAACCCGGAAGTTATTGAGCGGCTCGTCCAAGAACACTCAATAGGCAATAAGGTGATAGAAAAATATGCATTTTTAACCCATCCTTTGCCCGAAACTTCCCTGGTTTCTTGTGAACATCTCATAGAGGCTTAACAACTGAAGGATATGTTATGGCAGTAAGCTTTATGAAAGTGCGAGTTGGTTTTGAGGTAGGGTCATCTTTAAGCCAATACTTAACTAGTGAGTCAGAAGGATTATTATTTAATCAGTGTTTTTTAACTCGCCACTTTCAAAGCGATATATAATAGCGCATTATAGATACTACTGCTATACGTATCCTTGCTGGACTTTTGCTATCGAGCTAGTAGTCTCTTGAAGTGCTCGGCATTTTTGAGACTTTGAGACAGCAAAGGCAAGTTAAGTAGGAAAAAGGACACATCTCACATTACCCACCATAGAGGATAAATATTCAAGACCTTGATAGACCGAAGCGCGACAAGTGCCACTGCTATGAAAGAGCCCAGCATGAAAGATCACAAACGACTTCTATTGATTGATGATGACCCTAACCTCATCTTGCTGGTGAAGGATTACTTAGAATTCCGGGGATACGAAGTCATCACCGCCGAAAATGGACGTGAAGCTCTGGAAATTTTAGAGCAAGATGTTCCAGACATGATTATCTGCGATGTGATGATGCCGGAAATGGACGGATATACTTTTGTGGAACAAGTCCGGCAAAACGAACGCACCAGCTGGATTCCGGTTCTTTTCCTTTCAGCTAAGGGACAAAGTGCAGACCGAGTTAAGGGTCTGAATAAAGGCGCTGATGTTTATATGGTCAAGCCCTTTGAACCAGAAGAACTCGTAGCGCAAGTTGAATCCTCGCTGAAACAAACTATCCGTTGGAAAGAACACCAAGCAAAAGGAGGCGAAAACGGTTCCCGTATCCAGGTTCCCTTCGATGTGCAGTTAACCCCAACCGAACTGAAAGTAGTACAGTTTGTAGCTAGGGGTCTAGCTAACCGAGAAATTGCTGAAGAACTAAACGTTAGTCAGCGCACGGTTGAAAGCCATGTGTCCAATATGTTGGGCAAAACCAATCTCCATAACCGCACTGAACTAGCGCGGTGGGCAATTGAAAATCAAATGGCTTAAATCCAGTTAGGAGTTAAAAGTTAAGAGTTATAAATTTTTTAACTCCTAACTCCTAACTAAATTTACCATCCATCTTCTTCAGGATTGGATTGCTACAAAATTTCTAAATCCAGTTCATACCAGATGGGTTAAAGCGTTTTCAATCTCAGAAGTTGTTCCTCTAGTTCCAAGTCTAAACAGCTGTATTCTGGCACATTTATGCTCACCTGAGCATCAGTAACGATCGCTGTGACAAATAGTAACAAACCAGTCATTTCATGACTGGTTATTTATGCAAATCTTTGGGAATGCGAACCTGAATAAGAGTTGGGGTGCATCTATTATCTAAAATATCAGTATTAGATTTCACCTGTTTATTTTGAATTGCCATTGTAGCTTCTATTCGACTTCTAAGCTGAGGTTTTGGCAGCATTCAAAGCAAAACTCTGACAAGTTATCAACCATTGTTCTGCTTCTAATTCTGTATTCAGCAAGTCTAAATACTCTTTAATTCCTCGTGAACAGCGATCGCTAGCAGCGTCTTAAATAATTAAAATTTTCGCCCCTCTTCGTTGTAACTGAAGATATTCTCAAAAACCAATTTTCGTCTGAGAATTAGCTTTTATTTGTTGCAGGATGGCGACAGCAAATCTGAAATTTTTCAAGACAGCAGATAATCGGCCCACTCGATTGCAGCATCTATAATTAATCTTGCCCCCTGAAAGTTCGTCACCATGTCGGAAGAAGATCTCCGTGCCGCGAGGCTGGAAAAAGTAGACCAGCTAAAGCAGTTAGGCACTAATCCCTACGCCTATCGTTGGGAATCCACCCATCATGCAGCGCAGTTGCAAGAACAATTTGCCGATTTAGTCAGCGGCGAAGAAGTCGATTTAGAAGTTGCCATAGCCGGACGCATTATGACGCGTCGCGTTTTTGGTAAATTGGCTTTCTTCACCTTACAAGATGAAACAGGCACAATTCAGCTTTATTTAGATAAAAATCGCATTCAGGAAGGCATGGCAGATATTGATGCCGATGCGTTCAATCACTTGAAACAACTCACAGATGCAGGCGACATCCTGGGAGTCAAAGGTACCATCAAACGGACTGAAAAGGGCGAGTTATCTGTCTACGTTAAACAATACACCATCCTGACTAAATCTCTGTTGCCCCTACCCGACAAGTGGCATGGATTAACGGATGTTGCTAAGCGCTACCGTCAGCGCTACGTTGACTTAATTGTTAACCCACAAGTGCAGCAAACTTTCCGCCGTCGTGCCCAAATCACTGCCGGGATTCGTCGCTATTTGGAACAGCGGGATTTTCTGGAAATTGAAACACCAGTTTTACAAAGTGAGGCTGGGGGTGCAGATGCACGTCCATTTATCACTTACCACAACACTTTAGAAATGGAGTTGTATCTGCGAATTGCCACAGAACTCCACCTGAAGCGGTTAATTGTAGGTGGGTTTGAAAAGGTATTTGAATTGGGACGAATTTTTCGCAATGAGGGAATTTCGACTCGACACAATCCCGAATTTACCACAATTGAAATTTACCAAGCTTACGCTGACTACAATGATATGATGGCGCTAACAGAAGGAATTATTACCACTGTTGCCCAAGAAGTACTCGGCACGCTACAAATTACCTACCAAGGGGAATCTATAGATTTGACACCACCTTGGCGGCGGGTGACAATGCAGGGTTTAGTTAGAGAGTTTACGGGGTTAGATTTCAATTCTTTCTCAACTTTGGAAGCAGCAAAAACAGCAAGTAAAAATGCTGGGCTGGAAGCCATAGAAGAAGTACAATCCATTGGCAAACTCTTAAATGAAGCCTTTGAACAAAAGGTAGAAGAAAAGTTAATTCAACCTACCTTCGTAATTGATTATCCAGTAGAAATTTCACCCTTAGCAAAACCCCACCGTTCTCAATCTGGTTTGGTGGAAAGATTTGAGTTATTCATAGTAGGGCGAGAAACTGCCAATAGCTTCTCAGAACTTACTGACCCCATCGACCAAAGAGAACGTTTAGAAGCCCAAGCCGCTAGAAAAGCCGCCGGGGATTTAGAGGCACATGGTGTAGATGAAGACTTTTTAATAGCCTTGGAATATGGTATGCCACCTACAGCTGGTTTAGGAATTGGAATCGATCGCTTGGTAATGTTACTAACTGATTCTGCCAGTATTCGGGATGTAATTGCCTTCCCCCTACTCAAACCTGAAGGCAGCGTTATTAAGCAATTTAGCCACGATATCAAAACTCAAACACTGACTATTGAATTTGATAGTGGAAGTGTTTACGAGTATTTTAAAGTACCTCCTAGTGTCAAGGAAGGCTTAGATAATGCACCGTCTAAAGGTCAATATTTTAACAAGTTTATTAAGGGGAAATTTAAGTATGAACAACTGAGTTGAGACAGTAAGTAGCATTCAACAGTAGGTGCGTTATGACTTTAGCCTAGCGCACCATTTTTATGACTAATTCTTTTATTACCTAAGTTGCACTTACTCATTCTATATAATATTCTTTTAAAAGAATAATAAAATTGACATTCTTTATAAAGAATATTATGCTGTGAGGTAGGAAGTGACTTGGACTTGGGAACTTTATCAAGATGTCAATGGGGAAATCCCCAAAGATTTGCTTGCTTTTTTCATCAGGATGATTCCAGAAGAGGAACAACCAGAAAATCCACCAAAACCATTACTGAGTGCTTCGGAAACCAGGCGTCTGCAAGTTAATCTTGGCTACTTGTGTAGCAAAGGACTTGCATTACTTACCAGTGACATCTTTGAGAAGCTGGAAGATGACCTGTATGAGTTACGGATGACCAAGAGCGAACATAATCCACGATTTATCTTAACGGCTGCTACTCCTCAGCGGTTCGTGGTGCTGCACGCCTTTATGAAAAAATATGACAACGCTATCAAAGATAGAGACAAAGAACCTGCAAGAGTAAGATTACGTGAATTGCAGCAGAGGAACGATGAAAAAACCTAATTTTCAAGCTTGGTTACAGCAAAAGGTAAGCGACGACCCAGAAGTGATTTTGGCGGGGAAGTTAGAGTACTTGCGCTTATATCTGACCGATGCCATGCGGGAAATACGCAATAAAGCAGGATTGACTCAGGCACAGCTAGCAGAAAAACTGGGAGTGAAGCAGGCAGCAGTATCTAAATTGGAGTCGGCATTAAAAGAACATGAATTAGAATCAGTGTTGCACTATTTACACGCTTTGGGCGCAGATTTGCTGGTAGCTGTGAAACAAGGGGATGACTTATATCAAGCCAGCGATAACGATGGTGTGTTGCTAGTAGATGTACCAGATGTAGTTTTCCAAAAGGCATTGGCGGCAAACATGAGCGTGCGGGAATATGTGCGTCTAGCTGTTGAGAAGTTTTCCAGCGAGGATGATGGGGTGAGAACAGCTTTGGTAAAGCTGCTAGAAAGTGACGATGCAGTAGCAGTGAAAGTAAGAGAGCGTTTGGGTTCAAGGACAATCGAACAAGTTGCGGCTAAGTTGGAAAAATGTCTAAGTCTAGTTAAAGAAGAAGATAGGCTTTTTTCTGTGAAAAATGTTTTGGCTGCTAATGTAACGGGCGGAGAAAGTAATCGCGGAACTAGTGATGAATTTGATGAAATTGAGTTGTTGGATTTAGCTGAAGAATTGCTAGAGAAGTTAACAAATATTTAGGATTTAAAGTAATAAATTTATCCTTATACAAAAGTATTAAATGAATTATTGACAAATTAATTATGAGAGAGGAAGCTATAGATTTATTGTTAAAAATATTGTTAAATATATCAAGGAGTAATGGTGATAAAAACAAAATTTATCCTTTAATGCAAGATAATTTAGATAAATTCGATTTAAATTTTGCTGAATTATTGCGTCATTGGTCTAAAAATTACTTTGCTGGAGAAAGTCCATATGATCCACAAACAGTAGCAGCAGCTATTGGTAATTTTGGTACATTAATTGGACAGTTTCCGCAGGGAAATCTAGCTGAAAATTTAGATATTGCAATTGCTTGTCACGAGGTTATTGAAGTCATTTTTACTCGTGAGAAATTTCCTAAATTTTGGGCTACATCTAAATTGAATTTGGCAAATGCCTATGGACAGCGCATCTATGGTGAACCGTTGGAAAATCTTGAAAAAGCATTATTAGCTTGTCAAGATGCTTTAAAATTTTATACTTTTGAAAAATTTCCTATAGAGTGGGCAGAAACTCAAACTAATTTGGTTTCTTTTTATATAAAAAAAATTAGGATTACAAAAAATAAAGTTAATAGTTACGAAAGTCTAGAACCTCTGATAACAATTTGTGATAAAGCATCAGATATATTCAAACAAAATAAGTTGATTCAACAATGGGCTATTGTCAAAAATACTCTTGCATCTGCTTACTGTGATATTCTCAATGAGAATCACTCAGAAAAATGGCAACTAGCAATAAGTATTTATCAGGAGGTTTTACAAGTAATCAGTCAAAATTCATTTCCCGAAGTCTGGGCAAATACTCAAATGAACCTGGGTATTGCATATGATAAAAGGGTTCAGGGAAATCGAATAAGAAATTTAGAATTGTCAGTTCAAGCTTGTGATAATTCTTTAAAATTCTACACCCGTGAGAATTATCCATTTACATATGCCATACTTCAAAATAACTTAGGTAATGCTTACCGTGACCAAGATTTAACGACTGAAGCAATAGCTAGTTATAGGTTAGCCTTAGAAATCCATACACCTGAAATCTATCCTTATGAAGCAATTAGACCAGCTCGCAATATGGGAAATACCGCTTTTAAATCAGGACTTTGGAAAGAAGCTATTGAAGGTTATAGTATTGCTATTGAAGGAGTTGAAACCAGTCGCATTTGGGCAAAATCTGAATCACGCCGTCAAGAAATTTTAGAAGAATCCATTAATATTTATCAAAATATGGTGCAAGCTTGCATCAATGCTGGACAAATAGAAAAAGCCTTTGAATATTCAGAACGATCGCGCTCCAAACTTCTTGTAGACTTAATGGCAAGCTACAACCTCTTTCAAAGCGAAGAAATTCCTGCAAAAGTTCAAAAATTATTGCAGCAGTACGAAGAACTACAACAACAAATTGAGCAAGAACGCCAACGCCATAAATCTGAAAATAATCGTAGTCAAACACGTGCTGCTTGGGAAGCTTATAATGAAGCGATCGCCACTTTAGAAACTCAAAAACAACAAATTTGGGAAAATATCAGACGCGAAGATCCGGTGTTAGCTGGAGAAATTCAAGTTAACCCCCTCAAATTAGCAGAAATTCAAAAGCTAATTGACCAACCTAATACAGCTATTCTCAGTTTCTACACTACTATCAGTGACACTTATATTTTTGTTGTGCAGCAAAACAAAATTACTCTCCACACCTGCACAGGACAAGGGTTAAATACATTGCAAGGCTGGATTAACCAGAATTGGTTATTGCCTTATACGAATAATTCTAAAAAATGGGAAACTCAAATTAACAGTGTTCTCCGCGAATTAGCTGAACGCCTACAAATATCTGAACTTATATCTCAACATCTCCAAGGAATAGAAGAATTAATTTTAGTACCCCACCTGTTACTGCATCAGATTCCCTTCGCTGCTTTACCTACAGGAGAATATCAGGAATATTTAGGAGATAAATTTCTGATTCGTTACACTCCAAGCTGCCAAATTTTAGAATTTTGTCAGCAACGCGATACTGTAGATAAAATGTCTTTACAATATGGCACTGTGGAAGATGCCGAAGATAACCTTCCCTGTGCAAGATTTGAAGGCGAAAAACTCGCTCAAATAAACAATATTCCACGAGAAAACAGATTAATTGGCAGCAGTCAAGCCACCTCTAACAACTATCGACAATTAGCAAAGCAAGTTCAAGTACTTCATTCCTGTCACCATGCCCAATCTCGACTCGATAATCCTTTAGAATCACAGTTAAGATTAGCGCATGGCAGTAGCATCACCTTAGGGGAATTAATGACTCCAAGCTGGCGTTTACCTCAACTTGTAGAAGTGTTTCTGTCTTGCTGCGAAACTAATTTGGGCACTCCTTCCTTAACTGATGATATTCTTACTCTCTCTACAGGATTTTTGTGTGCTGGTGCTAGAAGTGTAGTTAGTACTTTGTGGTCAGTTAATGATTTAGCCACAGCATTATTTTCGATTTTTTACTACCAGCAGCGACAAGAAGGTAAAAATCGTTCTCAAGCATTGCAGCAAGCCCAAATTCAGCTACGGGAATTTACAAAATTAGATGTAAGTAAAATATTCCAGGAAGTAGAAGCAAGGGAAAAAGAATTAATAGCAAATAGAAAAAAATATTCTTTAGGTTCTATTGAATACGAACAATGGAAGTTTGAATTTAATTTGTATGCAAAATTAAATAGGCAAATTCAAGAAATAGAAAACTATACTCAGCAATTTCCCTTTTCAGATCCTCGTTATTGGGCTGCTTTTATTTGCCACGGTTTAAGGTGAGAAAATATGGGATAATTACTGGGCTTGCTCATCAACCTGATTTTCATTTGGGAAAAATTCAGAATTCAAAGTCTCATCTAGAGTGTAGGGGCAGATTTCTGGAAAAACATTTTCATCTAACTCAGTTTCTCGAATCGCCAAAGCTAAACCTAGTTCATAAACAATAGGAAAAACTTCATTAAGATAGGGTTTTAGACTAGGACTATCTTGTAAAAGCAGCTTGATTTGAACGCGTTGTTCTCGAATTGTACCTAACCAGCTATTGCTACGTTTTTCTGATTGAAATTGCCATTTTAGTAAGTGTCCTAGTAATACTCCTAGCCGATTTCTCAATTCTTGTCGTTCTCTTCTACCCAAAGTTTCAATTTCTTCAATCAGGTTAAGCGTATCTAATTGTTCCCACTGTTGAGTTTTGAGCAAGCTAACCTGCTTTTGCGTCCAAGCATAGAAATCTGCTTCATATAGGTGAGACGCGTACATTTTTTTCAATTTATTTACATTTATATCAAAATGATGCGTTGCGCTGCGCGACAACACACCCTACTCTTTTTAAGATACAACGATCGCCCAATTTTTAAGGCACTGGCTACAGGTTTAGCCTAATTGCATTCTGAATTCTCTTTTAAGAACTAGTTCGCGACTTCAGCCAGTTCAATAACGCGCCCTTCATAGTCCTTGACTAAAAAATTCAGGGGCTTGTGGTTGCGAATCTTCAATTTCAAACCGCGCATTTCGACTCGCATTAAAATCATTTCCAGACATTCATGGTCAAAGCAGACGTGACGTTGCTGATTTTTGCTACCTAAACTTGCACCAGTAATCACGTGTAGCTGGGTATTTTTCTTCAATTGATACCACAGCCCTTCGCTAGCATTATTCATCGTTTTGCTAGACAAACTCGGACCCGTAGACATATATAACGGATCTATCCCAGTTGCGCCTATGGTTTGTTCGTAGTTGTAGTAGTAGTGCAAAGGCACTTCGGCTGCTGGCAAATCTAGCAGCCCTTCATACAATTGTCGGGCGATTTCCAAATCTGACACCATCACTGTGTGTACTTTTGGGGCACTGGTAAGGAACATCCACATGGCGCCAGCATAAGCTGCCAACAACATTACCATGATGCCTTGGGTGGAGAAGATACTATCTAAAGGCAGGGAGGGCAAAAAGGAGCCTAAAGTAAGGGGACTCAAGAGGAACGATATCACGCTAACTGCTATAACCATGAACAAATAAGGATTTTATCAGGAGAGGCTTTTATGATTGTCTATCGAGACTAAAATTAAGCGCTTGTTTTTAGTTTATCAATATTTAACTAGTCTGAGTCTGAGGCTCAAATTGAGCAACACCAAGATATTATGCGATTAACTACAAGAGTGCAATTGCCAAAATTATTTTAACAACTATCAATCCTAAGGCTGATGCAAATTCCTTCTTTTCCTGAGGCTAATCACCCCCTGGTGAAGTCGCTGTTTCATCACAGTGACGATGAATTATTGACTCTGTTTCAACAGTATCCCGATGCTGGCAAGTATTTTACAGTGATTTTTTGCCGTTATAGCCCTATAGTCTATACCTTAATTCGGCATTCGGCGCGATCGCCCGTACAAGCAGATTATTTGTTTGCCCTCACTTGGCGACATATCTACTACGAACTCGGCGGACTCAATTTAACTCATCCGGAATCTGCCGAAGAAAGCTTAACCATGCAAAATTGGTTAATTAACATGACTGCTTTCTGTATTAATGAGATTAAATTACCACCCACAGAAGCAATTCATTATTCTCTTGAGGCAACTTCGCCGCCGCTATGGTGCTATGTAGAACAAGCATTAGACCAATTACCTCCAATTCTCCGCTTAATCGTGTTAATGTCTCAAACTTTCCATTGGAGCGACACTAGAATCGCTGCTTATCTGCAAGCTGAAGGAGAAGCGATCGCCCCTAACGAAGTAGCCAATTTTCTCCAGGAAGGCTATCGTATGCTAGAGGACAAATTACCTACAGATATTCGTACTATTTACCTTGGAGAAGGTTTGGCTCAAGTTTGACTTACGTATAAATGCGAGTAATTGTTGTCTTCAATTTTAAAATTAAAACTTCTCTTTAAACCTTCCACTTAAACCCGCAAGATGGGTAAGTTTTATGAGACAACAGCTTGTATTTCCAAGGCACAAGGTAGATAGAATTTATCTAACTGCGATTTTCGATCGCAAAGTACTTTTGCACGCTCTTTTACTATTTACTTTTCTGCTGACTCCGATAGCGGCGGGTGCGGTTGACATTACCGAACAACTCCACCGTCCTTTAAATAGTTCGGTTGGGCGACAATCAACAGATGAAGCAGACAGTTTACTACGTATCGGCGAACAACAGTATGCTTCAGGATACGCCAACAAAACAATTGCCTCTTGCTTGCAGGCACTAGAGCTATATCACTCAATTGGCGACTTGAAAGCCCAAGGTTTGACTTATAATTTGCTTGCTAAGGCTTATATCGAGCTAAGTAGTTTAAAAGAAGCGGAAGATGCTTTACGGCGAGGATTAGCGATCGCTCGTGACACTAAAGATTTCCAATCGCAGATTTTTGTCTTGAATAATATTGCTACATTCCTGCTGCAACAAGGAGAATTTACTGCTGCTGGTAAAACTGTTGAAGATGCACTTGCAATTGCTCGCGATGTCAAAAATATTGAAGGTGAAGGACTATCTTTGAGTAATTTAGGATTAGTAGCAGCCAGATTGGGAAATTACAATCAGGCAATTAAGTTATATGAAAATGCTTTAATTTTTCGGCGTCAAACTGGTGATGCTATCGGGGAGGCAAATACCTTAAATAATTTAGGTGATGCCTATCTAGCATCCGGAAATTATCAAGATACCATTGGCACTTATGGTGCAGCAATGCAGATAGCCAAAATTAAGGGCGATCGCACTAATCAATTACGGGCAATTGATGGTTTAGTTACTGCTCACAGCGCTGTCGGACGCCATGAACGCGCCTTTGACTTATTAGAGGAGCGTTTAATAATTGCCAAAGAATTACAAAATCTGCAAGAAGAATTAAAATCTTATGAATCTTACGGTAAATTATACGAGCAGCTTGGTAATTACCCAACTGCTCGTAATTTTTATCAAAGAGCGATTATACTTGCGCGAAGATTGGAAGATAACAAACAAGAAATGCTACTGCTGGATAAGCTGACTAAAATGCTTAAGCGGTGAATAACCACTGAGGAGTTAGAAAAAATGTTAAGTAGGGTGCATCATGCTAAAGCCATTGAGCTACCGAACATATAACTAATTTTTAACTCCTCCATTTAAACTCCTAACTAATTCCCAACTTCTAATTTTTTTAATTCAAAAATACTGCACCACTTCGTTCAATTCTCATGGCACTTCTACCTTGAACCGCATTGGTAGCTTCGTTAAATGTAACTTCTAGGTTTCCTGGCTCTGATGAGGCTTGGGGAGTGACTATTAATTGTCCGCCATCTTGTCGTTCAAACGTTACCGTTATTGGTGCGCTTAGATTTTGGAGTGTGATATCGGATTTCCCGTTGAGTAATCGTGGTGCCGTATCACCAATAACTTGGTAAGTTATATTTGCCGCAGTCTGATTTACTAATTTAATATTAAGTTTACCATTTGCCAGTGCGATTGTAGCGCTGGGGGTTTGTCGTGGTTCTACTGGTAACGTAACACCTGGTTGTGCTGGCACGGAAGGTACTTGCCCCTGGACTGGAGGAATCGTGGCTGGTACGGTACCAGCTTCTGGAGACACTGGTGCTGCTTCACCGCCGACACCTAATTGTGCTTGCTGTGGTGATGGAGTCGCAGGAACGGGAAGCAGCCCTTGAGCTGCTAATCTTTGGGTTAATGCATTAGGAGGACAGCCTTGTGGAACCACAACACGAGAGTTATGTGGTTCTTCATAAAAAATACGAGGACAAGGGTTAACCTGGCCTGTAGGTTGCTGTTGACCAGTAGATTGTTGTGCTAGCGCTTGAGGAATTACTGGTAAGCTAAGCACTAGTCCTCCACAAAGAGTACCAAATAACTCAACAGATTTCCGAAAATTATCAGACTTTTTAACCATTGTTAACTCCTGGAAAATTTACGTTTTCTTATTTTTTAAAATTTTCAAACATCAACATTTATGAATGAGTTCTAAATTTTGAATTACATTTTCAAATTAGCAATTTTTTTTCGAGTTTACATCTTACTGGAGACTCGAAAAGTATATATATTTAGACATAATAATTAATCCAGAAGACGGAAATTTTATATATTTAAATAAGTATATAAGTATATAGACTTTGATTATTTCGATTGTTGATATTTTGATAATAGTCAATCTGTCTTGTTTGACAATTTCCTGCTAGTAAAAAAGTTAAACATCTACATCTATCACACGAAACAATATTTGAATTGATAATTTAAAACTCAAGAGTTATCGGTAAAATTACGGCAAAGGTTGTGCCAACGCCTTGAGTACTTTCAACTTGAATATAACCTTGGTGATATTCGACAATAGCAGCAGCGATCGCTAATCCCAATCCCGAACCAGTAACGCTGGCTTTGGCTGTATTCCCAGTCTGATGAGTACGTGCCGGGTCTACCCGGTAAAAACGGTCAAATAAGTGCGGTAGTGCCTCTGCTGGAATTCCAACTCCAGTATCACTGACTTTAACTTGCAACTGGGCACTAGTGTAACGTCGTCCAGAAACACGATTCATTCCTTCTATCCGCGCCAATTCTACTTTCACTCGTCCACCTGCTGGTGTGTAATGCAAGGCATTTGCAATCAAATTTGTGAATAATCGCACCAGTTGATCCCAATTGCCCAGAAGTGTAAACCAATTTTCTAGTAATTTGGGACTGGTTTCCGAAGCAGGAGGATCGATTAAGTCTAAAGTCAAGGCAATTTGTTTCTCAGGAACTAACAATTGTTGTTCTTCAACCACTTCCATCAGCAAGGCGTCTAAGGGACAAAGTGCAAAGGTATCTTTGCTGATACCACTATCCTGCCTTGCAAGGAAGAGTAAATCATTAACTAACTTACCTAAACGCTGTGTTAATCGTTCTACTATTTTTAACTGTTGGCGATATTGTACAGAAGTAGTAGTTTCTGCCTCTGCTAACTCCAAGTCAGCAAGCGCGACTTGCACATTGGTTTGAATCAAAGTAATAGGACTTCTCAATTCATGAGAAGCATCGGCAGTAAATTGTTTCAGGCGTTGGTAGGACTCGCCTACTGGTTCCATAGCTTTACCCGAAAGAAACCAGCCACTTGCTGCAACAGAAACCAGCATTAACCCAATACCTAGCGCCAAATCAAAAATTAATTGGCGACTGGGTTTTGCAACTTCAAACCAAGGATGGCTAACACGCAGATATCCTAATACCTGGCGTCCCACTTCCACCCGTTGTGTAACTTGTCGCAATAAAAGTGGCGAGTGGGGAATGGTGAATTTATCATCTCGGTCTTTTTTTGCTTTGACTACACGGACGGTTTCACCGGTGCGGTTGGCATAAATGGGAATATTTAGGGGTTCAGATAGCGTTGACCAAATTAATTCACCAGTGGGACTAAACCATTCTAGGTCGATGTGGTCATCTTCTGTGCTGTCGGCATTGTCTGGAAAACTCGCCTCTACATTAATGCGAAATTTATCAGCATCGGAATTGACTGGCTCAATTATGAGTCTAGACGCACAGGGGCTTGTTGTTAAACATCGCTCTACTACTTCCACTACATGATTAAGAGTATCGTCAATCCGCTCAATCAGTGTACTGCGGACGTATAAATAAACGCCACTAGCAAACAGTAGTAGTAATACGGCAGTCACAGCGGTGTACCAAATTGCCAGACGGCGGCGAGTAGCCTGAAACATATTTTTTACTCAATTTTTTTTACTAAATATTTTCAGATTACGTATTTATACGGCTGAATAATAGCTCAATTTTGTACTTTTGGTGATTTTGCTGAGGTTGAATTTTTGCTCAAGAATTACACTCTTGTTGCAGTAAATCTGCTTAATCCTATTTTATTCTTTACAGCCTAGATAAAAAATTGATTTTCTTTGACTATTTAGAGCGAGATTTACTGAAACTACTGTTAAAAGCATCCATATAAACCAATAAAAAATCTAATTTTTAAATTTTAAAAAGGATTAACTTCAAACATTAGCCCAATTCCAATAACTTGAATTTACCACACTTTTTATTGTGAAAATCTTGAAAGTTTCTATTTCAATTCAAATAACTATCGATATCTCCCTACTGAGATTCAGAGAAAAGGTAAAAATTATTGGATTGTGTTTGTTATTTTTCATCATTTTAGGCAAAACTTTATTCAAAGAAACATGTGCATTTGCCCTAGAGCTAACTAGTCAAAATAACGTTAATTTAATTATTACTAATCATGACGAAAAAATAGACAAATCTCAAAGCCAACCACTGTTAATACACACTTTAAAAAATGCTAAAACTAACTTACAAAAACCAAAGCAATTACGCCAATTCACTATAGCTGACGTTATCCCAATTGAAGAATATAAAGTACAACCTCCCAAGCCAGACGAGCAAGACCAACAAGAACCTAAACTAAATAGAACTCAACAATATACGCCAACACAACAAATACTTATAGAAAAACTACGTCGAACGAAAAAGCAACAACAAACAAAACAAAAAGAAATAATTCTTGATGCTCTAACATTTAGTGCCAATAAATATCCTTGGATTGTTAACCCTACAGATAATCTTACTTTTCAAACTCAATTATTTAAACCAAATCATGAAGAAAATTATGTTGATACAGATATCAGGGTAAGATTTTCTGACGACAATCAGATTATTAATAAATTTACTTATGCAAAATTTCCAAAACATGACCAGTTTTACTGGGTTCTCGATAACAATAGGGTAGTAGTTGAAACCAAAGGCTCTCAAGTAGGTATCCTTTCTCAAGGAAGAGAAACTAATACTTATATTACCCAAAATGTTACCTCACAGCAAGCATTTTGGGGATTGCAATCTCTATTTGCCATACCTACAGATTTTCAGAATTTAGATGGAGAAGTTGCTACCAATAATTTTTCTATAACCACAATAGCAGGACAATTAATAAATCCAGAAGGTATTCCTGCTGGCAGAGTTATTATTAATAGTGGCGTTGACGTAAACAACCCTAATGTCACAATTCTCAAAAATCCTATACCAAAAATTGGTAGTGGCTCAACTTTGAGTGTTGATGGTGGACAAGCTTTATTTCAAGCTTTAGATGCTACCAATGCTCCTAAGATTCTGCAAGGCTTTCCCACAACAAATCTGCAACCTTTGCTAGATGATGGAAACGTCAGACTCCAAGTAGGCGAAATCATCCCAAAAAATGCCCTTGAAGCTGCTGGAATCTTTTGGGGAGATATATTAACCGGAAAAGGTTTTGGTTTTACTGCTCCTGTCTCTTCCTTTCCAGGTATTAAGGTTGCTCAACTTGGAAAATTTGATAACTTTGATTTATTAAATGTAGCAGTCAATCCTTTCCTTTCTCAACCTGAGAAAGACTTTCATTATCTTAACTCTTTACAGTGGCTATCTTTAGGAAGAAGAGAACCTGAGTTTGAAACACTATCTCAAACTCAAGACAATTCATATTGGCACAGAATTTATGTTAGTCGTCCTCATAATCGCAGCTTAATTCAATATGACCCAGTAAATGTTAAAGCTACTTTCTCTAACATTTTTTCTGCTCCAGGAATATCTCTAACAGCTAAATTTAGTGATTTTAGTATTAATTCTATTCAATCACTGAATTCTACATTAGGTTTGCTGTTGGGTGAAGTTTTTGAAGCTATTAAAATTGATAATATTCAACAAGGTTTACAAGAAGCCAGAGAAAAATTTAAGAAAGGAGAAGGTTTTACTCCTTTAAATACACCTGCAACAGCCGAGCAAAGAAGACAAATTAATAACAGACTGAATCGTACTTTAGCTTATGCTAACGCAGGCAGTGGACTAGAGCAAGTATCTGGAACTTATACACTTCCGAGTAAAATTACTCCTAACAAGTCGAGTATCTTACAAGTAAGAACCGGAAACCATAAACGAGCAGTTCAATTTCTAGAAAGAAATATTTCTATCTTAGATGAAGGTGATACATTTTTTTCTGATCTCAGACTTTCTAATGAAAAGTTTGGCCCTCTGACTTTTATCGGTATCCCAATTCCTTTAAAAGATACTTCTATCGATCCGATTAACGAATCTTCTGCTGTACAAGTAATTTTGACAAACTCCCAAGGGCAACAATTTGTACAGCAATTTAGTTCAGCCGATAATACGATAGTACCGCTTCAAGTCCGGTCATCTGATTTAGCGTTCGATTATATGGAACTCACTAGAGTTGATAAAATTGGTATTAATTTTAATAACTTTAACGGTTATCTCTCTTTACCAACAATCGAATTACTAGCAGCAGGTTCTTCTGGAAATTTTAACTATAGTGCCAATTTTGGAACCTGGTTTAATATAGATGCTAACTCGGCACCAGGTGTTTCCAATAATAATTTAGGAATAGAAGAACCAAGCATAGGTATTTATACTGATATATTTCTCAATTATATTAAAACTGATGTACGTTTAAATTCAAATAAAAAACCTGTAGCTATTAATACTCACTTACCTTACTTGAGAATCGACTGGAATAGTGCATCTAATAAAAATAATCCTTTTTCTACCTTCTTAAGTTATTTCTTTCAGCATCAAGAAAGAAACTTTGGTTTTTCGTTAGCTCCTGGCATCGCTTATATTGAAGATAATAGTAATGGTGAATTCTTAGGTCTTTTTAATGGAGAATTTGGTACTAGCCAAGGTTTAAATTTTAAAACAAGCCTAGAAATTGGGAAAGAATTATTCTTTGAGTTTCAAGGATTGCGAAGAATTAGTAGAAGAATTTCTCTTGGTGCTTATTTAAGAAATTATAGTGTTAATAATATTGGTTTAGATAATCGAGTTTCTGGCTTCAATTATGGACTAATTTTCAGGCATACCTTCCCTGATAATGGTGTGTTTATAGAAAGTCAAATTGGTACAGGTGAAAATGGGTTTGACCTGAAGTTTCAAGGTGGTTATCGATTTTAATAGTATTGTGCAAGATATCCTTAAAGATAGTACCAAAATTAGTGGTGCGTTGCGCTACGCTATAACGCACCCGAAAAAGTTAATATTTACTTTATAAATGGTCTTTAATCTAAAGCACCTAAGCCATTATTACCAGCACCCGCTCGAATTATAGTTGTCACATTTTCAACCGAAGTACTATCATTTAATAAATTTGCTGTTGTATTAATAAATGAATTTGGCGTAGAAAATGTAGTAGTTTTAACTATTTCTGGGGTTATAGTTAAACTAGTAATAGTTTCTTCATTTGTACCTGCTATACCTCCATAGGTAGGTGTAATTTGTAAACCTCCATCAAAATAAGACCCAGAAGGTAAAATTACTTGACCACTCACACTCAGAAAAGTACCAGAAGGTCTAATTAGACTAACAGCACCAACAGCAGTAGCTTGTTGTGCATTTACTGGCATTGCTAAATTTCCGACACTGATTAAACCCAACAAGCAAATACTTGGCTGAAGAATTATAGATAATTTATTAGATAAGCTATTCATAATTTATAAAACTCCTAAGATTTCTACCATAGCTTGTTCCTAAATGTTGCCTTGGAAATGCAATCTTTAACTCAACCAGCAAAAATCAAGATGGAACTTTTCTTTATCTTTCTTTTATTGCTTTTTGCAGATAAAAATATACAACCCTTGATATGAGAGTTTTGTTAATAATGGACATTTTTAGCGCGCGTATTATTACACAAGCGTTCTATTCATTATTCAATAAGAGTTTTAAGCCTTATAAAGCTATGTAAAGACATGATTCCAGATTGCTATAGCAAATCACCAATGCTTTCATTCCATTTCTTGGTATGTTGAATAAAAATTTAATCTTTGTATCAGAGTATGCAAAACAAAGTAGAGGTACACAGTTGTGCTACCCTACGAAACACTTATACAACAAGATTCCCGACTTCTTATAGGAAGTCGGGAATCTCAGCCACAAAATAAATATAGGGAATAGACATAGCATTGCTATTTGTCTTCCCTATCATCTATAGATTTATTCAACTGTTATCTTAGTTGCTAAAAATTCAGTAAGTACTTACGAGGCAAAAATTCAATCTATTCTAAACCGCCTAAACCATTAGCACCAGCACCAGCGCGAATGAGAGCTGCTTGCGACCCAACGTCAGTAGCAGCGGTTAAAGCATCTGCGGCTGCCTGAACGAATGGATTGCTGCTGCTGCTAGTAGAGAGTGCACTAACATCAGCTGCGCCTGGGTCTACAGTTAAATCAACTATAACTTCATCATCTGTACCTGCTGTGCCATCGTAAGTAGGTGTAACTGTTAAAGGACCGGGGAAGTAAGCATTTTGAGGTAAAGTTAATTCACCACTAACACTGATAGAAGCACCTGAAGCTCTAACAAGAGTTACAGCACCACGAGCTGAGGCTTGACCTGCACTTGCTGGCGCAGCCAGGATATTACCAACACTAACCAAACCTAATACAAAAATGCTTCCTTTGAGAATTGCAGAGATTTTCATGATTAACAAACTCCTTGTGTTGTTTATCTTTGCGTTATCAATATAACCATTACTTGTGAAAAATATTTCAGTAATGACACTGAAATATCTAAAAATATTAGAGGTTATAAATTAAAAAACAAATAAATAAAATTGTTAGTGTGGATGCGAATTTTGGTGTTAAAATCTCCATTTAACAAGGAATAGAGCAAAGCTTTTGCTTCCTTGTTCTATGTATAATGGTTGTTGTAATGCTGACAAAAATTGGTATTTGGTCAAACTAAATATCTAAAAAGTGAAAGTAAGGCTTTAGACCTCTTCTATCCCAAAATTCTCTGGAAACTGCGCTTCATAATTATTCAAAAATTTTCAGAATTACCCATGCCATATCTTTGCTAAATCTGGAGTGCATTTTTATGGATAATATGCTTTAAGTAATGATTTGGATGCCCAAACTTAAAGGCTTTCAAAAATAAATTATCTGATTAAGGCTATGAGCGTAACGTACTGCTTAATAGATACAAGGTGCGTTATACTGTCACCTTAACGCCCCTTATGATGATTGGCTGAATATTTTTCAATTAGAAATCCTTCTTAGAAGTTCTGATGTAGATAGAATACTGTGTGCCCTGAGGACATTAGATTTGACATCATCGAAGTCTATTAAAAAACGCAGTTATGACTAACTGTTGCCTCGGCGTTACGCTCAAACACCATTTAACTTACTATGTTTATTGTCCCCCAGTTAAATGGCTACATCTGCCTGCCGTTAGGTCATTATGCCAAAATCTAAAAAAAGTACTACTCCAATCAATCTTAGCGATCCACAATATTATCTTAACCGAGAGTTAAGCTGGTTAGAATTTAATGGCAGGGTTTTGCATGAAGCCTGTGACGATCGCACTCCACTTCTGGAACGTCTGAAGTTTTTGGGAATTTTCAGTTCTAATTTGGATGAGTTTTTCATGGTGCGGGTTGCTGGTTTAATGCAACAAGTAGAGGCCAAGGTCAGCGTGTTAAGTCCGGACGGTCGCACACCACAGCAACAACTAGACGATATCCGGTCTACGCTGATTCCCCAAGTGAAGAAACAGCATCAACATTTTGAACAAGTACTTCGCCCTCTATTAGCAAATCATGGGATTCATATCGTAAATTATATAGATTTAAATCAGACACAACGGAATCATCTCAACAGCTATTTTGAAGAACAAGTTTTTCCAGTTTTAACTCCCTTGGCTGTTGACCCCAGTCATCCTTTTCCATTTATTTCTAATCTCAGTTTGAATCTGGCAGTTGTGGTCAAAAACCCAGACACCGAAGAAGAATTCTTTGCTAGAGTTAAAGTCCCTAACGTTCTGCCGCGATTTTTACCATTACCGCCTGAGTTGGCAACTCAAGATCGGGAAAAACCGACTCACTGGGTTGGGATACCTTTAGAACAAGCGATCGCCCATAACTTAGAATCCCTATTTCCAGGGATGAATATTCAAGAATATCATCCGTTCCGCATTACCCGTGACGCTGATTTAGTCTTAGAAGAAGATGAAGCAGATGATTTATTATTAGCGATCGAACAAGAACTGCGAAAACGGCGTTTAGGTGGAAGTCCAGTGCGGCTAGAAATTCAATCCCAAACACCTGAACCAGTGCGATCGCGATTATTGCATGATTTAGAATTAGCAGACAGTGATGTTTACGAAGTAGATGGTCTTTTGGGATTGCGGGATTTGATGTCTTTCATGTCCTTGCCACTACCAGAACTTAAAGATCCACCACGTCAATCTGTTGTACCATCGCGCCTGCAACGTCTCAGAGAACCCAATCTAAACCCAAATGCAGTAGAAACGGATGAAGGAAAAGACTTTTTTTCGATAATTCGAGAAAAAGATTTGTTAGTACACCATCCTTATCAATCTTTTTCGGGTTCTGTGGTGCGCTTTATTACTTATGCTGCCTACGACCCGAATGTGTTAGCGATCAAGATGACTCTCTACCGGACTTCTGGCGACTCACCCATCGTTAACGCTTTAATCGCCGCTGCTGAAAATGGCAAGCAGGTATCTGTGCTGGTGGAATTAAAGGCGCGGTTTGATGAAGAGAATAATATTTATTGGGCAAAACGACTAGAAAGAGTTGGCGTTCATGTTGTCTATGGTTTAGTGGGGCTGAAAACCCATAGTAAAACTCTGATGGTAGTCCGGCGAGAAAAAGACCGGATGCGTCGCTACGTACATATTGGCACTGGTAACTATAATCAGAAAACTGCACGGCTGTATACAGATTTGGGATTATTCAGTTGTCGTGAAGAATTGGGTGCTGACATTACAGATTTATTTAATTTCTTGACAGGCTACTCCCGGCAAAAATCTTATCGAGAGTTGCTAGTTGCACCTGTGAATATGCGCGATCGCTTTTTGGTACTCATTCGTCGCGAAATTGAAAATGTTCAAAAGGGCTTTTCTGGGCGCATTGTTGCCAAAATGAATTCTTTAGTCGATCCCGAAATTATCGCTACTTTATATGAAGCTTCCCGCGCTGGAGTGCAAATCGATTTAATTGTTAGGGGCATTTGTTGTTTGCGCCCAGGACTTAAAGACATTAGTGAAAACATTCATATCATCAGCATTGTCGGTCGCTTTTTAGAACACTCTCGGATTTATTATTTTCATAACAATACACAGGAAGAAATATATATTGGCAGTGCTGACTGGATGCGCCGTAACTTAGATCGGCGAGTGGAAGTAATTACCCCAATTAAAGACCCAGATATTGCTAAAGATTTGCAAGAGATCTTGGGAATTATGCTCGCAGACAATCGCCAAGCTTGGGAGTTACAAGCCAATGGTACTTACATTCAACGCCGTCCCTATGATGATTCTCCAGAAGCCAATTCACAAAAAACTCTCATCAATATGGCATTACGTTCAACTGGTGTAGCCTCAAACTTGATTGATTAAAAAATAAGTTCTTATATTTTTACAACTACATCAGCTTAGGTTTTTTTTAAGAAATTTTAATTTTTTGAAAACTTATCTAAGTTATTTATCATAGGTTTATACAAGTTATTCAACCATAGGATAGAGTAAGTGCTGGCACTTATTCCCATAGACTAGAGGGGTTATTGTAACTAATTTTGTCTTTACCTCCAATGTTAATGTTATCCTGTGAGATTTCTACCTTGCGTGTCCTAGTAGTTGACGATCACGAACTTACTCGTTTAACCTTACAATTAGTTTTTTCTTGCCAGGAAAATATCCAGGTAGTAGGTTTAGCCAGTAATGGTCAAGAAGCTATAGAAATGGTTAAACTTTGCCAGCCTGATGTAATTGTTCTAGACTTACAGATGCCAGTCATGGATGGCTGGAGTGCGTCTAGTCAAATTAAAGCTATATCTCCAAGCACTCAAATCCTTGCTTACTCTTCAGTGGAGGATGTAAATTTTTATGATACTAAAAAAATGTCTAGCTTTGATGATGTTTGTAAAAAAGATGTACCTACCTCCGAACTTATTGCTTTAGTTAGGCAGTTAGGTAATCGTGTAGGAGATGGCCCTATCACACAGTGAATGACTGGCTATTGCATTAACAACGCAGTCTTAGGTCAATTCTGGGAATTTGAAGGCATTTATTATATTAATGCGAAACGTCGGTATATCCCGAACTTTAAGTTTACACCGACGCGGTTTTTGATACTTTTTACTCTAGTGCTGAATCTAACTTAACTATATTTCTTTTTCTGGAACAATCCGCCTAAATTCATCAATTAACTCATCCAGTTCTTCCAAAGCCTGATTTACGTCAATCCTTAAAGTTCCTAGATTTGGTTGTTCCAATAAGCTCAGTAAGTAGTCCCGCTTACTTTCCACCACGGCAATTCGTTCTTTTATGGTCTGTAAATCCATTATTTTTTCTTCGTGTTTAAGTACCTTTAAGTTTAAACTTAACTCATAATCCAACATTGTGGAACATTAGGTAAGTTAACATCAGACCGAGAAAGAGTTTTAATTTACTTGATTTGATTTGGACTGTTGCAGGCTAGGTGGCTAATTGAGAATGCTGCAAAGAAGATCGGCTAATGCTCTTTCCTAATTTGTTCTCATAGCCGATGATAATAAAACTAATACTATTTCATAAAATTCGTACTACAACTACGTTTGTAGGGGCATACAACTATAAACCCTTACAGACAATTCATTAGTTGCCAAAATTTTTAGAAATGGTATGAGGTATTAGCACATTTATACTTATATAAGCTCATGCTACGCCAAATCTCTTTGGGAACACTCGGTTTAACTATCGGCAGTATATTAACCATCATCGGCTTCGTTGCCTATGCTGCTGATAATGCGACACTTAATCTTGTCGGATTTTTTTACGGGATTCCTCTATTATTAGGGGGGCTAGCACTGAAAGCTAATGAACTCAAGCCAATACCCTTTAGCCAACCTACGTCACCATCAATATTAATATTACGCCAGCAGCAAGCAACTGTAACTCAAAATAAAATTCGCAAAGATATCACTCGATATTGCTATGGTCAAGATGCTCATTTCGATACAACGCTTGATTTTTTGGGTTTGAGTCCCAGCGATGAAGAACGACCAATAGTTACAGGGTTGCGAGAAACAGAAGTCAATGGAAGCTATACCTTAATTCTAGAATTTGATTCACCACTAATACCAATTGACCTATGGGAACAAAAGCAAGAAAAGATGACCAAGTATTTTGGTCCTGAGGTGGATATTCAAATAACCCAGCCATCTAAAAATAAAATTGAAGTGGCATTCATAAAAAATTCTCAAAAAGAGTCAATAGTCAATAGTCAATAATAAAAATTATCGTTAGCCATTGGCGATTGGAGACTATACAGTAGGGAACAATAGGTAGACGAGCAGGGTTAAGACTTTACCACGTTTCCTTAGCAAAATCTAAAATCTAAAACAAAAATTGTATTACTTTTCTAGACGAACTGCATACCACTGTAAATATTCTCCAGAACCAATATCTAATTCGCAACTGGTATCTAGTAAATATTGTGCTTGAGCGTCAACACCGTTGAACTTTTGCAAGTCAGGTGGCAAATCTTGAATTTTAAGTTGTTGGAGAGTTGTTTTGAGTTTTTCTAATAACTCTGATGGTGTCAAAAATTGTTCTGGTTGATTTGTTTCTAAAACAACAAAGTTATCCTGCTGATACATGAGTGGGTCTGGCATTTTTCAAATTTAGTGAATTTGAGATAGATTTTGATTTTTATACAAAAATTTTAGAGTAAATTTTAAATAAAAAATTATATGGCGGTCTTAAACTTATTCTAAATATTTTATCTGCTTTATTTTTATCTACGTTATTTAAATAGGTCAATTTTGAAAAACGTAAGATAGAATCTTTGTGATTACTTCTCTACGAGACGCTCCGCGTAGCTTGCTTCCACGTTCGCGTAGCGTCCCGCAGGGAAGTGGTACGCTTGACTCTGTTCCGCTCATCATATTTAACCTTTAATTAGGTTGAGCAACTTATCACATTTTTGATTTATTATTTTTTATTCATAAACTATCTGCGACTGCTGTATATTTATCTGTTTATTATGAAGTAACTGTTAAAATAATTGTCAATAATTTACTCACAATTTAAGATTTCTATACTTTTTTAATTTCACTAAGTTTCCTGCATTAATTTAGTCTAATATTTTTTACTTATTTTTTCTTATTCAGGAACAATAAAATAAAGCTTTATACATACTTTAATATAAATATTATGTAATTATACTACTTACAGATAATCATTATCAACTTCATGAATTAAAGTCAACTGATATTAGTATTTAGTATTAGCTATTTTCTAAGGGCAGTTTAGTAATTAGTTTGCCTTATCTGATTAAGTTAATAAACCAAGTACAAAATTAAATAATTAAGATGTCGATTTATAATTATCAAAAAAATTGTAATTTGACTTTAATAATAGGGAAATATAACAGTAACATTTCCTACCATAATTATATCCTAATAAATAGGTAGTAATTGCCTTTGTGTTCCAATTATAGATTGTATATGCAACTTAGTTATCTATCGCTTGCTTGGCTCAATAACATTGAGCAGTCTATTCTCAAAAAACAGTTGATTATCAAGCCAAAAACACCCTTGCTACAGATACTGGCATCAATCAAAACAGCGATCGCTCCCATGCGATCGAGTTGCCTAAGCTTTTTCAGGATAGTCTCGCAAGTAGAACGTAACTCATGTCAGGCATAAGCCCATTTTCTCTTTCTAAGCAACCGCCACTGATTCTAGTGGCTGATGACGACAAAACCATTCGAGTGTTGTTGCGTAAAGCTATGGAACAAGAAGGTTACCGAGTGGTCGAGGTCAATGATGGTAAGCAATGTTTAGATGCTTACGAGACAATTAAACCAGATATAGTTTTGCTGGATGCTGTAATGCCGGTGATGGATGGCTTTACTTGCTGTAAGCAGTTGCTCCAGATCGCCAGAAATAATTTAATCTCAGCACTCGCAACCTTTGATACTGACTCTGTACTTGGTAACACTGTAATTTCTAAGATATGGGAGCGAACTCCCATCTTAATGATCACATGCTTAGACGATGAGGAATCTGTAGACCGTGCTTTTGAAGCAGGAGCGACTGATTACGTTACTAAGCCAATTCACTGGCCTGTATTGCGTCAGCGGTTGCGCCGACTGCTACAGCAAGCCCAAGTATACAAACAGTTAGAGGCTGCAAACCAAGCTTTGCACCACCTCGCCAATGTAGATGGTTTAACTCAGTTACCGAATCGTCGTCGCTTTGACGATTATCTGAATACTCAATGGATTAATTTGGCACAAGAGGCGTGTCCTCTGTCACTGATTTTGTGTGATATTGATTTTTTTAAATTTTATAATGATAAATATGGTCATCCTGCTGGGGATGTGTGTTTACAAAAAGTGGGCGCTATCTTAAGTAAAAAGGCGCAAAAACATCAAGATTTAGTAGCACGTTATGGTGGCGAAGAATTTGCTGTGATTATGCCATATACTCATGCATCTGGTGCAGTTCACGTTGCTGCAATGATGCAAGCAGCAGTCAGAGATTTGCAAATCGTTCATGACGGTTCTATGGTGAGTCAGTATGTGACTTTAAGTATGGGCGTAGCAACTGTTGTTCCTACTTGGGAATCCTCAGCTTTAGATTTGATTGTCCGGGCAGATAAAGCACTTTACCAAGCAAAAGCAGGAGGGCGCGATCGCTTTGTCTCAAGTTTTTAATTATCATTGGCTAAACAGGGCATAAGGCATAACTAACAAGGATAAACTGGTAGTGTGAAGTGAAACCATGCTCCACTATTAGGAGCTGAGTCTACCCAAATTTGACCATAATGCGCCCGGATGATACGTTGGCATAAACAAAGACCAATGCCGTAACCATCTGTACCTTCATCCCGTTGCAAACGGAAGTGGTTTTCAAAGATGCGATCGCGATTTTCTACAGGAATACCAGGTCCGGTGTCGCCAATACTGAACTGAACTTTTTGGGTGGTGCGGTGTAATCCAGCAATACTAATCTTGCCACCTTCTGGCGTGTATTTGATCGCATTATCCAACAGATTTACTAGCACTTGACGGATGCGTTCTGGGTCAGCATATACGTATGGCAAGTCTTTCGGAATATCTGTTTCTACTAGTTGGGATTTGCTGGTGCAGCGATCGCACAATTCTTCTATTACATCTAAACACAGTTTACCTAGCTGTACCTTTTGTGGTAATATAGGTATTTCTGTATCTTTGCCGCGACCTACTTCTAAAAGGTCGATAATCATCTTATCAATAATTTTAGTTTGACTGCGGGCTTGTTTTAACAAATGCGCTGTCATTGATGGTTTGAGGCGCTGGAATTCACCTGTTTCTAGATTGTAGTTAGATTGAAGAGTTTCAATAGCGATCGCGGCAGCAGTTAGGGGATTACGCAGGTCGTGTGCCAACATCGCAATCACTCTGTCTTTAAACTGTAGTTGCTCCTGAAGGTTTTCTTTTTCCTGTTTCAAGCGAAAAATTTCGTCTGAGAGGCGGATGAGTTCAGCAGAAACAGCGACCGAACGGATCGTAGATTTGGGTGATGTCATCCGACTATTGTCGTCTATACGTTCTTGTAAGTCTTCCTGTAATTTTAAATAAGCCTCTACAGCAGTTTGCCAGCGAGGCCACCAATTTTTTAATTGCGCTATTATATTACTCCCAGCTAGAATCTGCCGTGGTTCCGGATGGATTTTGATTAAAGCTGGCGTTGCTACCAATTTAAAATGTTCTGCCAAGTAAGGTTGTTGACCAACATCGATAATTTGCTGTTCAAAACTGTACTCAGCCTGCAATTCTTTTAAATAAGCACGTATTCGCTGCACCTGCTGTCGAGACTTTGGGCGTCCATCGACAAAAAGTAGCAGCTGGAGTGGAGCCTCAGAATAAATAGGCTGATCCTGGGAAACTTGCATGTAATCGTGTTTCAGCACTGGTAACAACCTGGCGACGCTTTACAAAAAGTAAAATTAACTAATGGTTGTCGATGGTCGTCCGTTTTTCTTCAATTTAATATCTATTTTAGATTTTTCATACTCCTATGAGATCTGCGTTTTTGACATAAGATAAATCTTTTTGAGCCTTTTGCCTTGTTTTGGCTAACTTCATCTCCAAGAAAGACTTTTGCTCTTGAATAGAAGTCTTTGTTTGCCCTGAATCAAAATTTTTGCCAAACTCAGCAGGTGAAAATTTTGATCCTATGTCAAATCAGCTAATCCAGCAGTATGTGAATTTGATTACTCGCTTTGACCAAGGGAACACTGAACCAAACGTAGATGCTAATTGTATCCGATTTATTAGGTAACTGTTAACTATTTAGACCAAGTGTATAGAGGGTTTTCTTGAGTACCAGTGCATTTAATGAAATGTCTTTTGTACCTCTATCTAATCATTTAGGATTGGAAAACAGTCATAGGTAATTACTAGCTGCATAAATTGGGAAGCCCGCGTTATTGGGATCGTCCTCAAAAGACCACTCCGCTATTGCAGAGAATAAGGGATAGGTTGCTTGGGGAAAGTTTTGGATAACATACGAGCCGCACCTTTAGATTAAGCACTCATTGGTTTCGAGACTGCCAAGAAACTCTTAACTACAGTACAAGTAGCATTATCCTAGAGAATCAATTGATACATACTAGGAAAACTGCTGCGACAATTAACTAATAATTTTGGATTGTCAATAGCGCAGGTAAGCTGAGTCAGACGCTTTTACGTAGCTAACGCTTTTCTCTCAAGCGTCTTTTAGATTTTTTGGTATCTCTACTCTTAAGCAAGTTACATACCTCACTTCAAGTGGGTGAAGCATCAACTAAAATCCTTAACAACCCAGTAACCTAGAAGTTTGTTTGAATTTAAAATCCGTCTTTAAAAGTTTTGATCGCTGGAAGCCAGCACTCAACGCCAGTTCTCACAAGTCTCTTAACCATGCATGGCAGTCACTCATGAGGGAAACCCCCTGTTGTGTGTGTTGCTAACCCAAGCGACTGGCTCAACTTTTGGCAAAATCTCAAATCCAAAATCACTTAACTGGTTTGCCAATGACTGTACTCTCAATAACTATAAACTTACGCTAAGTTCCTGGAATTGCTTAACACTGGCATTCTTGAGACATTTCATTATTTAGCTTACCATCGTCAGATGAATAATCTTTAGAATCGACTTTAAGCCAACATTAGCCAATTTCATTGATTCCCCTCTTTTGATGAGGCTAAGGGGGGCTTTATTCATAGTCTATCACTTGAGTGGCTGGCGATCGCATTGAGCTAGTGCATTTATGCGTATATTTAATATTTTGGTCGTTAAACTGTTATATAGCGAGTTATCAATCATTTCTCCCGTCCACTTACTTAAAATATCCGTAAATATCCCAAATTTTGCACATTATTAACCCTCTTTTGTTACCTTCGGCAGAGAATAATCTGAAACCCATATTTTTACGTCTTTTTTCAACAAAGGGGTTTAAATGACAAAGTGGATATACGATCGCCCAGTTCATTATTTTGTTTAGCGTTCAGAGTTGGGTATGATTTTTATCTCCCTGTAGTAACAAAAGAGGGATTAAAGTATAAGAATTTTGATAATAACTACTCTGGCTTGATTTGCGTTTTTTTCCAAAAATGTTATTTTGGCAGAATTTTAGGGAAATCTATAAATAAGCATGGGAATTATCAAAACCTAATGGCTGTAAAACGAAGACAACACGGTAGCTTCTGCTACCGTTTACTCATTTTTGAGACCAGATTGTGGTGCTACACACCTATTGAGGACTGGAAAATTTCTTGCCTATTTGTAGTAGCAAATCGTGATAGGTTCCGACAGAAGTTAGAGAACTAAAGCCCCAAAATTTTAATACTTGCGCCCTGAAACAGACGTGGCTATCAAAATTACATTGCTTGTCGCTTCTAGCACCCGATTTTAATTATTCTACGTATATATCTATATTTATAATCCTTAGTGAGCAAGCCTTTTGATACTTAACGGCAAAATTCAGGTAGTATAAATATCTATAAATTAATCACAAGGAGAAAATGAAAGTGTCAGAAACCGCAGATGCAAATCGATGGGCAGATGAATGGCTCGATTCCGTTGTTAACGGCTCCAATACCATGAGCCAGCGGAAACTATCTTCCGTTGAATTGCGTGGAGGCGGAATAGAGTTCGTCAAAAAAATTGCCGAACGCAAAGGAGTTCATTTGCTTATTATTGAAGATGATAAAGGGAATGAACTTGTTGCAGCGAGTGCTAAGCCTTTTAGGGTAGTGTGCTAATTTTAGCAACTATACGCCTTAAATTTATTGGCTTTGATTCCAAGCTGAGTAACGGGATTGCCAAGCATCTAGTTTTTTGACTTGAATCTGAACAACCGCGCTATCTAGAATTAAATATGCCTGAATGCTAATCCGTGGACTTACCATTTCTCAGTTATGCTTTTCCTGACTTAAATAATACTTCCTTTACCTATTTGGGATAACACCCAGTATCCATTCCCATTTAATGAATAGTTTGCGCTAGGGTAGGAACTGAAACTCAATTTGTGATTTCTTGTGCTTCCTGCTAAACGTCCAGCTGTATTTTTGAGTTTGGCTGTTTTATTCACTTCGTTAACAGCCTGTGCTAACACTCCAGTGGCCAAAAACCTTGAGCAGTCTTTGGCGGCAGATCCGAGACTGCAAAACAATCCGGTTGTCTTTAAAGAATCACAAGGTAACCAATCACAAGCACAGCAAAACGACTCAACAGTTCAATTACCAGTTGATTTTCCCCGAGATATTCCACTATATGCCAATGCCAAACTACAGGAAGTTAAACCTGTTAGTGACTCAGAAAACAGAGTCTCAACTCGTTGGTTGAGTTCTGACCCTAGCAACTTGATTGCTAGCTTTTATCGTAGCCAGTTGCAAACAAATAACTGGCAAATTTTGCAACAGCCAACAGATGATGGAGTAGGTGTCTTTGAGGCACGTCGTAGCAATTCACTACTAAAAGTTTCTATTCAGCCTCAATCAGTTACCAATGCCACACCTAATCAACCGCAAACAGCTACTCAATTACTAATTGAGTACGTACCAAATAATAGTACTGCAACAGCACAATCTACTCCAGCTACAAATCCTAATAAAACTACTAACGACGTTCCCCAACCAGGAGATCCGCAGTTCATCGGCCCTGTACCACCTGCAAACTTGGCATCACAGCCACCAAGCACAGCCAATAACCAACCAGTCCCTACAGTTATACCTGAATCTCAGACATTCAACGATCTCAATAAAGCACCACAAGAATGGCGACAACACATTCAAGATTTGGCTGCTTTAGGTGTTTTGTCTATAGAACCAAAGACGACTAAGAGTAATTTTGCTGCTACAACTAATCTATTTGAACCTAGTAAAATCGTTACACGTCGAGAATATGCCCGTTGGCTAATTGCTGCTAATAATACTATGTATGCCAACAATCCAGCTAAGCAAATTCGCTTGGCATCAGAAAGTACTCAACCAGCTTTTAGCGATCTATCCTCAAAAGACCCTGATTTTCCAGCAATTCAGGGATTAGCTGAGGCTGGGTTAATTTCCAGTCCTTTATCTGGAGATTCTACAGCTGTTTTGTTTCGTCCTGATGCTCCCCTAACACGGGAGGTGTTGTTGCTGTGGAAATTACCTTTAGATACTCGCCAAGCCTTACCCGTTGCTAACTTGGAGGCGGTGAAACAAACCTGGGGTTTTCAAGATGCAGCTCGAATTGACTCTAGGGCTTTAAGAGCAGTATTAGCTGATTTTCAGAATGGCGAACAATCAAACATTCGCCGGATATTTGGCTATACGACCCTGTTTCAACCCAAAAAACCAGTAACTCGTGCTGAAGCGGCTGCGGTTTTGTGGTACTTTGGCACTCAGGGTGAGGGTGTATCGGCTACTGAGGCTTTGAAGTTAAAGCGATCGCAAACCTAATTCTCTCCACCACAGCACAAAAGTGGACAAATAGAATCTCTAAAAGCAAAAGTTTGCTATTTCTTTATAATGCCCTCAATTTTTATCAAGAAAATGTAATTCTAAGTATTTATAGCGTTTTTACCTGTGTTTGATGAATTTCTCAGGCATACTGTTAAGTATAATAACGTAAATTTACTGATTGAATATGCCTGGTTTTGAAGTGACTCAACAACAGACAAATTCTCAGATTATCGCTTCTTAACTGCTTTTAAACAAACTCAAAAATCCCACAGATAAAATAATATGAAAAAACAAGCTGTAGCGGCAGGATTTGTTCTATTTTCTTTCATGTTGCCGAGCAAAGCCTCGGCTGTGAGTTTTGATGGGCTTTATGTATTTGGCGATAGTCTTTCCGATACAGGCAATATATATAATCTTACGGATAAAGGATATCCTCAAAGTCCACCTTACTTTCAGGGACGTTTTTCTGATGGGCCAAACTGGGTAGATTATCTCGGAGATCGACTAGGGTTAAAGCCTACTTTATCGACTACTATTCCTTCCATACCTCCGACCCAAGGGATAAACTTTGCTATCGGTGGTGCTAGCTCTGGTTTAGGTAATGCTGTCCTTCCGGATTCAGGTTTACCGGGAGTGCTGGCACAAGTCCAGGGTTTTGCTGAAACTTTGAAAGCAAATAATCAAACTGCCGACCCAAATGCACTTTATACATTGTGGGGAGGTGCCAATGATTTGCTTTTTGCTAACTCCCCAAACTCGAGCAAGAATCCAATCAGTAATATATCGTTGGCGTTGAATACTCTCATAGGAGCCGGCGCAAAAAATATTTTGGTGTTTAACTTGCCAGATTTAGGAAAGCTACCAGCAGCTCAAACTGATGGTCGCAACCCTACAGCCCTTAGCAAATCGAGTAGCGAGTTTAACTTGGGTTTAGCAAATACTGTAAGCGCTTTGAACCAAAACCCAAATCTCAACATTACCTCTATTGATATTTATTCTTTATTTAATCAGGCAAGTGCATTGGGTTTTACGAATGTAACCGAGTCTTGTTTATCTAGACCAGATATATGTCAGCCAGGAAATAACAAGTTTCTGATCTGGGACGGTGTCCACCCAACCACCGCTGCTCATCAGGTGATCGCAGACACTGCACTGGCGGCGATTGATGCTAAATCTGTTCCCGAACCAACCACTGCATGGGGAACATTGTTGGCAATTGGTGCTTTTGGTGCAGTAGAAGTGGTGAAACGTCAACAAAAAAGGTCAGTACTTGTGTCAGCAGGTCGGGTTGTTGATGCACAATAGTCTCATATAACAGTTGAAAATTAAACTAACTGTATTGATGTGGGATTACGATCGCTTATTTGAAATAATTACAGAGTTGGTGATGCATCATTCTCCTAGTGGTGCAGAAGCCGAAATCAACCTGTTGTTGATCCAACGATTTACGGCATTGGGTGTAGAAGTCTGGTGCGATCGCGCCGACAATATTATTGCAAAAATTCCTGGGCAAAATTCAGACAGAGCGATTGCCATCACTGCTCATAAAGATGAAATTGGCGGAATTGTCAAAAGTCTTGGCGATGAAGGTCGCGTGGAAGTCCGCAAGCTTGGCGGTTCTTTCCCTTGGGTTTACGGCGAAGGCGTAGTAGATTTACTCGGAGACAACCAAACCATTAGCGGGATTCTCAGCTTTGGTTCTCGTCATGTTTCCCACGAATCTCCCCAAAAAGTCCAGCAAGAAGATACTAGCCTCAAATGGGAAAATGCCTGGATTGAAACTAAACTTACTACGGCTGAATTAGAAGCAGCCGGAATTCGACCTGGAACCAGAATGGTGATTGGTAAGCATCGCAAGCATCCAATTAGGTTAAAGGATCATATTGCCAGTTACACCTTAGATAACAAAGCCTCTGTTGCGATTTTGCTAGCGTTAGCTGAAAACCTTAAACAGCCGATTGTTGATATTTATCTGGTGGCTTCAGCAAAAGAAGAAGTAGGAGCAATTGGGGCATTATTTTTTACTCAAAACCAGTCTTTAGATGCCTTGATTGCTTTAGAAATTTGTCCTTTATCTGAAGAATATCCTGTTAAAGATGGAGAAAGTCCGGTACTGTTATCTCAAGATGCTTATGGGATATATGATGAGGGATTAAATGGACAAATTCGTCATTGTGGTAAGCAGTTAGAGATACCAGTGCAGTTAACAACTCTAAGCCAATTTGGCAGCGATGCTTCGATTGCAATGAAATTTGGTCATGTTGGGCGTGCTGCTTGTTTGGCATTTCCTACCCAAAATACCCACGGTTATGAAATTGCTCATTTAGGAGCGATCGCTAACTGCATTGATTTACTAAAAGCTTTTTGCGAAACTGAGTTGGAGTAATAGTTTATCAAAGCCGATGACGGGATTTGAACCCGTGGCCTGCTGATTACGAATCAGCTGCTCTACCACTGAGCCACATCGGCGTACACAATCTAACAGTATAGCATGATTCACTGATGGTAAATCCAAATCCCAAAAATCGCCTCAACCCCGAACAATATAATCGTCTGAAAGCAGAAATTGCAGCTCCTTATCGGGGTTTACGACAATTCATATACATTGCTTTTGGTGCTTCTGGTTTAATTGGGGCATTTATCTTTTTTTTTAGAGTGCTTGCTGGACGAGATGTAGAAAGTGCTTTGCCTAACTTGGCTCTGCAAATAGGAATCGTTACCCTGATGGTTTTTCTCTGGCGCTGGGAGCAACGTCGGCAAGAAAGCCGTAAATCTCGTTAAAAATGCTAATTACTGAAGGAATATGAACTATTAATCTTTGGCAGTTTGCTTTTGAAAAATCTTTATATTCTTAACATATATTAATATTTTGATAAAAATTAGTACATCAGGAAAGAAAAAATAAAAAAAAGATTACAAAATTTCAAAAAACAAAAATTTCTGAGAAACTGGAAATCGTAAAAACGGGGTCAGCCAATATAAAGACTCTGAATATAAACCTAACGACTTTGAAATGGGGTCAACTATTTTTTAAGACCCCAAATCTTATATTTAAAACGCTGAAATTTCATAAAAGTCAGAATATAGAAAGCGCCAGACTGATAACTTGTTAGTCTGGCGCTTTGGGTTAATCAATTAAGCCTTTAGGGTTATGTAATCAAAAGTTAGCACTTTTCATTGAACTGTTACCAAATAAGATGAAGGAATTGGTTGGGCACGTCCAGCATTGACGAGTGCTTGGTAAACAAAAGCAGCAACTTCGGCTCTAGTAGCTTGACGATTAGGATTGAGTTGCTTAGCTGTAGGATAATTGATTACTAATTGCCGTACAGTTGCAGCAGCAACAGGGGCGATCGCATAATTAGGAATCTGGCCAGCATCGGTGTAAAAGGAAACGACATTCTGATTGTTGGCAGTTAAGCCCAAACCATTTGCTAAAGCGACTAACGCCTGAACTCTTGGAATTTGCTGCTGTGGCTTAAAAGTACCATCAGGATAACCAGAGACAAATTGACTTCGGTAAGCAGATTGAATTGCAGCATAAGCCCAGAAATTACTAGCTACATCCTTAAACTGAGTACCTGCGCGTTTGACTGGTGGTGTTAGGGCTTTAGTGATAATAGTGGCAAATTGAGCGCGGGTAACAGGTTCATTAGGTTTAAACGTGCCATCAGGAAACCCAGCAATAATATTTTGAGAAGCTAAGGCTTCGATGTAAACTTTTGCCCAGTAATTCGCTGGCACATCTTTAAAAGCAACAGCCCCTCCAGGGGGTACGTCAACAGTTGCGGCAACAAAATTCACTGAGCCAAAAATCTTTTTCTGATCGATATCGTTGCCAACAGCGAGAATTGTACTAGTTTTAGTAGCATTATTTACATCATAACGAGTGTTATTGCGAATCAGATTGCCACCAGGATTTTCATTGGTGCCAAGGTCAGGTAAAGCACTAACAGTCGCTACAACACCATCTCGCTTATTGTTTTGAATGACATTCTTACGCAATACGGGCTTAGCTGACTCTGAAATAAAAAGACCGTCTTGGTTTTCAATGATTTGGTTTTCTGCAATTAAGGGTGTAGAACTACCACCGATCGCTAGACCGAAACCAGTATCCTGAAATAAGTTACCCCGGATTTCTCCTTGGGCAGATTTAGCAACTGAAATTCCATTACCTTTATTTTGTACAAACAGATTATTTTCGATTTTAGGGTTACCTGTACCAGTGACAAAAACGCCCTCTCTAATACTGTTAGTAAAAGTACTGTTTTTAATGATTGGATTCGTTGATTCCACCCAAACACCAGTACCCCGTTGATTTGGGTTGGTGACAGTGACCCCCGTAATAGTCGTATCTTGTTCGGCAAGGATGGTAACGTCCTGTCTGGCAAAGGTGCGACTAGTGTAAAAACCTCCACCTGAAATTAATGTCGCCTGACCTCTAGTAGATTCATCACCCCGCAGTGTTACTCCTGGTTTGAGCAATATGGGAAAGGTTTCCCCACTTTCCTGGTTATAATTCCCCGGTGCGAGTTGAATTATTGCGCCTGGTTGGGCTTGAGTGAGAGCAAAACTTATACTTTTGTAGGGAGCGTTGGCTGTTGTTCCAGCACCAGCGGAATCTGCACCAGATGCGGGATTAACATAAATTACTGTTGCAGTCGTGGGAACTTGGGCTGTGAGAGTCGGTGCGACACTTTCTAGGCGAGTAGCACCAGCATTTACCTCACTAGGTAGTAACATTGACCCACCAGAAACAATCAATAAAGCCGTTAGTCCGGCTCCCAGGCGTAAAGTATATCTGAGATAACTGCTAGAAAGAAGGCGAAAATTTTTCGCTCGAGAAGTGTGAAAACTCCGATATTTCATTTCTTAGGTCTGTGATGTGCTGAATTAAAGTATGTCGAACAAGGTTAAAGCTAGCAGTCTTGTAAGCTGCTATAAAACCCATGCAAAACTATACTGGATGATTAGCACTAATTCAGCTAAATTCCTGAGATAAATCACAGAACTTATACATAAGTTATATAGTTTAATTCAGAAAATTTTACTAATACAGGGGACGGGTAAATCCAGCTACCATCTCAATTAATTAGATAAGGATTAAAATTCCTTGTCTAAGCTCAAGTATTAAAGCTGGATGTCACAAATAATTGTGCTCAGATATCATCGCAGCAAAAGCAAAGCTATTGAAAATGAGGAGAAATAAATTGTGAATTTTTGGCGCTACGTGGTCTGTTATACTTGTTGTAAATATATTTACAACAAATGAATTATTGTAGGGGCGTACAGGTGTACATACGTGTTAACTTGCGTTCAAAGGTTTATCCGACAAGCGTTTTCCCTATCCCTTAATACCTAAGAGCAAGCGGGGAGTGTAAGTTTTGGCTTTAGACAAAACTGGGGTGAGGTCAGCTGTTGCTGATAAAAATCATAGAAAATTATCTAATTTACAAAGTAGAAGTTGATGGCAATCGTTTGCAGAGTGCTTACCATCAACTTCATCGCTGACAAGATTTATTTAGTATTTAATAAGCTAAAGTCTCTAAAGTTTCTCGCAAATACCGTTGTACCTGTTGTTCCAAACGAAGTCCCTGTAATTGAACATCGCGTTCTAGTTGCCAGCGTTGAAAACCCGAACTAGTGGAAATCGCGGATTTCAAATTGTACCAAATTTTACTATCTTCAGAAAATTGGCGATCGCTATAAGCTGGAATTTGAGCCATAATTTCTCATTCCTCAGTTTATTAATTATTAGTCATTTTCCTCATCTCCTCATGCCCCACATCAGAGGCTCTGCTCCTAGCCTCTTTACATAAAACAATATTTACTCTGGAGGCTGCTGTGAATCTATGTTTCGTGCAAACAGAGATTCAAACAAGCGGGGCAACATTTGATTAACTCGCACGCCTAAAATTGTAAAATCTTGTTTAATCTTTTCTAAAGATAACGGCTCTAGGGCTGCAAATTCTGTGTCATTAGTCACTAAAACTCGCATGACACTAACAGGAATTTGTAAAAATAGGTTACTGGCTAAAAAGGCTAACCCCGCTAGTATTAAGCCGAGACTACGCCATTGTGGTAAAAATTTTGCTGTATTTGCTACTAATGGAGCGATTTTAAACAGATACCACAGCGCCCAAATCGACAATACTGCTGTCATTAAGGCTAGGATACGATTTAACTTTGTATTAGTTAAACAAAGAATTTTTCGCTGCCGCTCAGTCAAATTTTCTGGCTTTAAAGCTATTCCTAAAAGACCAAAGATGTAAAAGGGACGACGCAACTGCATCCATAGCAGCGGCACAACTCCAATGGTGGCTACTAAGAGTAGTTCCATCCAAACGGGTAAAAACGGCTTGCCTACAGATAGGAATAACAAGCAGAGTATTGAAAAAACAGGTAACGTCGCTAATCCAGCGACGTGAATCCACAAAATTGGTTCAGAACGAAATGAAGCCATATATTAAAGTTATGAGTCAAAAATTAAAAGTTAGGAGTTAGGAGCTTTTAACTCATAACTTTTAACTCCTAACTTCTAACCATTTTACCCTGGCTACTATCTCGTTAAAGTAAGAGTGCGGCGCTTGGTAACCATCTGGTAAGCTTCGATGATGTCACCTTCAACCCAATCATTGAATTTATCAATGCCGACACCACATTCATAACCGGCGTTGACCTCACGAGCATCTTCTTTCATCCGTTTTAAGGAGTCAAGCACGCCTTCGTAGATCGCTTTAGTGCCACGTCGTACCCGCACTTTGCAGTTGCGAATCAGCTTGCCAGATTGAACGTAGCAACCAGCAACCGCACCACGACCAACTGGGAAGACGGCGCGAACTTCGGTTTGACCTAAGGGTTCTTCTACCAACTCGGGTTCGAGGAGACCTTCCAAGGCATCTTG
The DNA here is from genome assembly GCA_029379225.1 of Nostoc sp. S4. GTDB lineage: Bacteria > Cyanobacteriota > Cyanobacteriia > Cyanobacteriales > Nostocaceae > Nostoc. The sequence continues at coordinate 157,982 of JAQYWR010000006.1, forward strand.
GATATCTTCTAGGAGTTTGTAGATGACGTTGTATTCCCGAACATCTACACCCGCTTCGTCAGCGGCTTGTCTAGCGCCACTAGCGAAGGTGGTGTTGAAACCAATAATCACAGCGTTACTAGCAGATGCTAAATCGATATCTGTTTCGGTAATTTCGCCAGCAGTAGCCAATAGCATCCTGATTTGGACTTCGTTTTGAGGGATTTGCTTGAGTGCTCCCACAATAGCTTCCACAGAACCTTGTACGTCTCCTTTGAGGATCAAGTTAAGTTCTTTCAACTCGCCTTCTTGTGCTTGAGCCGAGAGGGTTGTGAGGGTGACACGTCCTTGTAATAGGCGGGATAGGCGTTGTTTGTCGGCGCGATCGCTTGCTAGGCTTCTGGCTACTTTTTCGTTCTCGAAGACCTCGAACTCGTCACCTGCTGCTGGCACATCACTTAAGCCCAACACCTCAACCGCAAACGAGGGAGAGGCGACATCAACTCTTGCGCCTCTATCATTCACCATTGCCCGTACCTTACCAAAGGCGGAGCCAGCTACTAGCATATCTCCTACATGCAAGGTGCCATTCTGAATCAGCAGAGTAGCAACTGCTCCCTTTGCTTTATCCAGATGTGCTTCAATGACGGTTCCTCTAGCAGCCCGGTCTGGGTTAGCAGATAGTTCTGCTACCTCTGCTACTAAGAGGATCATTTCTAAGAGCGTATCTAGGTTTTCGCCTTTGATAGCGCTCACCGGCACCATGATTGTGTCACCACCCCATTCTTCTGCTGTCAGACCATACTGGGTGAGTTCTTGTTTCACCCGGTCTGGCTGTGCAGCTTCTTTATCAATTTTGTTGATAGCGACGACAATTGGCACTCCTGCTGCTTGAGCATGGCTAATTGCTTCAATGGTTTGGGGGCGAACGCCATCATCCGCTGCTACTACTAACACTGCAATATCTGTTACCCGCGCTCCTCGTGCCCGCATAGCTGTAAACGCTTCGTGGCCTGGAGTATCCAGGAAGACTATCTGCTGGGGTTTGCCTTCATGTATTACATCCACATGGTAGGCACCGATGTGTTGAGTAATACCACCAGCTTCGCCCGCAGCTACTTTGGTTTTCCGAATCGAGTCGAGCAGTGTTGTTTTACCGTGGTCTACGTGACCCATAATTGTCACCACTGGCGGACGCCGATGGAGATTTTCCAGGTCTTCGATGCTGACCATTTCCGTAACCTTGCGAGCTTCTGCTTCTGGTTCGGCGGTTTCGACTTCTACTTCCAGTTCTTTTGCTACCAGGGTAATTGTCGGAATATCCAGATTTTGCGTGATACTTACTGCCATACCCTTGAGGAACAAGATTTTCACAATCTCTGTATCCGCAATCGCTAAGAGGTCAGCTAATTCTTGGACAGTCATTGGCCCTGTGACCACAACTTTTTCCGGACGCTCGCGCTTGGTTTCGACTTCTTGGCGACGATTTTGGTCGCGGTTAGAACTAGATTTTTTAGTTCTTGCTGTTGGAGCGCTAGCTAAGGCTGCCGCTGCTGGAGCTTGTGTCGGTCGAGTCGCTTTGGGTTTGGGGGGACGGGCAATGGAAAGACTAACTTGGACGGTGGCTGGTGTGTCTAAATCCTCATCATCGAGCAAATCGTCTTCAAATTCTTCATCATCCAGAAGTATTGGCTTGACCCGCTTGCCTTTAACGCTGGCCTTCCCTGCCTTCTCTTTTACTTCGTCAATGATTTCTTCTTCTACCCACTTTTTACCACCTTTAGCTGGTCGAGGCGGAGTTGGGCGTTTCAAATCGAGGAGATCGGGGGCGATTGGTTCGTCACCTAATACCTCAGATTTCGCCGCTGTTGCTGACATGTTTCTTGGTGGAGTAGCGATAGGCATTGCTGCTGCTACGGCTTCACCAGGACGTGCGGGTCGGGGTCGTTGCCCATCTCCTATCGGTGATGGTGTCGATGGTCTATTCGCCCCTCTTTGTTCCGGTTTTACGGGTGAAGGGGCGGGACGAGGCTGTTTTTGTGGTGCAGCTTGTGGAGTCTGCTCAGTTGGCAGCTTAGCGACTTTTGGCTTGATTTGATGGTCGCGATCGCCTTCTGTAGACCGTGGGCGTTCGCGTTTGAGAATCGGTTTGTCTGCCGGAGATTGCTGCTCAGTCTGGGGTTGTTCTGCCGCAGGTCTTGCCGGTGGCGCAACTAATTGCGGTTTTTGAGGTTTTTCCGGTTTCGGTTTGGGTGGAATTACTTTTTCTGGTTTTTGGGCAACTGTTTTTTCCTGTGGTTGATTTGGACTGTGTGTTTGTTCCAAGTCTTTGACAGTAGGTTGCTCTGAGGTCTCAGATTGATTCCGGGGTACAGGTCGAATTGGTGCCGTCGGCTTCATGGGTGAGACTGGTGTAGCGAAAGGCCGTGGAGGTGAGGGAGGATTAGCTTCAGACAAAGCAGCTTGGGTATTGGTAGCAACTGACGCCTCTGGGGCGTTGGAAGTAGTGTTTCTCAATATTTTGGGTTTGCGTATTTCCAAAATTTGCTGTTTGTGGGGTGCAGCAGGTCGCGCAGGTCCGCCGTTTGCTTGTGAATTTGGTTTGTGACCGATTGTACTTAGTTCCTTTTTGGGCATTACATTTGTAGCTGCGAGTTTTTGTGCAGCAGTACGAATCTGTTCTGCCTCGGATTCTGAAATCGTGCTGCTATGGCTTTTGACCGCGATATTGAGCTGGTCGCAAATTGCTAGTAGCTCTTTGTTATCCAAATTCAATTCCTTTGATAATTCATAGATTCTAACTTTGCCGTTGTTCATCCACTCTTCCCCTTTAATTTACAGTTTTAGCGGATGGCTGCCTGGGAGTGCGACATCTCCATCCTTTGATTACTGTTTTTAGGTTGCCCTTGGTGATTTTGCCGGTGCCTCCAATCAGGAAAGAGAGATGTTTCGGTTTAATAATGGCATCCCCACCAGGAATGATGGTTGAGAGATGCCCATAAAAATTTTTTAAATAAAAGATTTTTATGGTCACCCTTGACGCCGAACTGCACCTGAGCGCTACCAGGTTGCCATTTTGTAGTTTTTTGTTTTGCTGTTTTTTGTTTTGCTGATTCTGAGTCTTCCACAACACAATCGAGTACATTTTGTTCTGGGAGTGTTGCCCTGCCCCTCTTTTTCTGGAAGAGCTGAATGCTTTCTACACCCATTTACTATTTTGGCACTAACCCTAACGATCGACAGAGGATATGAAAAAAAGTGCCAAGAGTTCGGCTTTACTACAATTTCTCTGCTGATAACGCTACTAAGTTGTTCCAACTACTTAAATTTGATTTTGGGTATTACTACGGGCTAGACGTTGCGACAAGCTTTGGTACAGTGTTTCTGGCACTGATGCATGTAGCGATCGCCCTAGTCGATTTTTCCTTTGAGCTGCTTGTAGGCAACTCGCTTGCGGACAAATATAGGCAGAACGCCCCATGCCCCGATCTAATTGTACCTTCCCTGATGGAAAGACGCGTACAATCCGCCAAAACTCATCTTTTAAACCTAGTTTGCGGCAGCTAATACAGCGCCGATAATTTGGTTTCATTGGTTTTGTGTAGGATCTCAGTTCCCCATTTAAGGTATAGAAATAAGTTAGTTACTACTATTTTTTACTTATACTAACTGTCCTTTACGAAAAAATCCTTGATATTGTGGTTCAACTTAACTTTAACAAAACTTTACAATGCTAATAAATTATTTATCATCCTCAGGATCGAAAGTATCATCATCTAATTCTTCTAATTCGTCTTGATTTTCGGCATCTAATTCCTCAAAATCAATATCATCTTCCTCTTCCTCTGCTTGATATTTGGCTCTAGAAGCTAGAAATTTTGCATCTTCGCCTGCATGGTCGTACTTAGCTTTGTCTTTGATGTCAATTTTCCAGCCTGTTAAGCGAGCTGCCAAGCGGACATTTTGTCCTTCCTTGCCAATAGCCAAGCTTAGTTGATCTTCGGCCACTAGTACGTGAGTTTGCCGAGTTTCTGGGTCCATAAGGCGGACTTCATCTACCCGTGCTGGACTCAAAGCATTAGCGATATATGTTGCTGGGTCTGGTGACCAGCGAATTACATCTATTTTTTCACCACGTAATTCGTTGACTACTACTTGAATTCGCGAACCCCGAGCTCCTATACATGCACCAACTGGGTCTACATCGCGATCGAGAGTATCTACTGCTATTTTAGTCCGAGGACCTACATAACGGGAAGGGGGGTTTGCCTCCCTAGCTACGGCAACAATCCGTACTACTTCATCTTCGATTTCTGGTACTTCATTAGCAAACAGATAAACTACCAAACCAGCATCCGCTCTAGATACTAGTAACTGCGGTCCCCGTTGCTGACCTTGGGAAACTTTTTTCAGATATACCTTGAAAGTGGCATTTGCCCGATAATTATCGTTAGGTAGCTGTTCCCGCTTTGGTAATTCGGCTTCCACTTCTGGCTGACCGAAGCCACTGCTAACTGCCAAAATTACTGATTGACGTTCAAACCGCAGGACTCTTGCTTGTAGGACAGTTCCTTCTAAGTCTTGAAACTCTTCTTGCACCATTTGGCGCTGTTGATCCCGAAGTTTTTGCGCTAGTACTTGCTTGGTTTGCATGGCAGCCATGCGACCAAATTCACCTTGATCGGGTGTCACATCCAGCACCACAGAATCCCCTAACTGAGCTTCCGGAGCTACTAGTTGAACTTCGTCTAGAGAAATTTGATGGTCTGTATTACTGACTTCTTCGACAATAGTTTTAGTAGAAAGAACGCGAAATCCTTCTCCTTCAATATCGAGTTCTACTTCAAAATTATCAAAATAATCTTCATCAAACTGCCTGCGTTCTAAATTTTGAGCGCGACGGTAACGTTCGTAGCCTTTGAGTAGTGCTTCTCTAATAGCTGATTGAACTGCAAGACGAGGTAAATTGCGCTCACGACTAATACTTTCAATTAATTCTTTTAATCCAGGTAAAGTAACCATTGACATAAGCAATCTCCTTTAAAAATCAGGAACTAGGGACTGGGGACTGGGCACTAGGCATAGGAAAGTCTGCACTCTTGCAGTTTCCTGACTTGTAGACCCTTGGAGGGTAGCTTCCCGAACGCGAGTGCGTTCTTTGTCAGGAGAAGGATAGCAAGTGGCGTCATGGAGCATTGGGGCAGAAGGGATGGGGTGCTTTAGGGAAAAGCCTTGAGCAACTTCCCCTAAAGCACCTTGAAGCCCCTCTACTCCTTTGTTCCCCCAATCCCCAGTCCTGAATCCCTAGTCCCTAGTCATTCGTTTATCGACGCTCGTCTAGTTGCACCGTAGTAATTAGGGAGCGCTGAATTTCCACTACACGACCTTTTTGATTTAAGTAAACTGCTGTTTCATCCCGGCGAATCAACTGACCAGTCCATTCTTGTTGTCCGTCGTAGGGTTGGGAAGTGGAGATGATAACAGGAAATCCTTTAAAAGAAATAAACTCCCTGTCAGTGACCAATTGCCGGGAAATACCAGGACTGGACACTTCTAAGACATAAGTATCTGGAAAGATTTCCGCAGCATCTAAGGAGATTTCTAAAGCACGGCTCATCCTTTCACAATCGTTTAACCCAGTGTCTTCCTGAGGATTGCGAATGTCTACCCGCAACACTGGTGGATTTTGGTTAGTATGAAAAACTACGCTAACTAATTCCAATCCGAGTTCTTCTGCCACTGGTGTCGCTAAATCAATAATTTTTGGTACTAAGGGATGAGCCATGAGAGAATTCAATAAAAAAAGTGGGCTTTGACCCACTTCCTGCGATAAGGATATCTTCCAAGAAGTCTTGTGGCGAACCAATACTAGTTCGTCCTAATTCGAGTTTAGCGCATTTATTTTCTAGTGGGGTTTGGAGCAAACAGGGAGTGTGGGAGGATGGGGAACAAATGCAGGTGTGGGAGGACAAGGAGGTGTGGGGAGTGTGGGAGGATGGGGAACAAATCTTTCCCCCCTCTCTCCCCACACTCCCTATCTCCCCACACTCCCCACACTCCCTATCTTTACCATCTCCCTAAACTCCTTCATCTCCCTGGAAGAGTACTACTTTTATTGAGTATTGCTAGAACTGATACCTGTGTTCGTAGCTGTCTGGTTTGCTCGATAATTTGCTCAATATCTTCTTGGGACAAACGCTGAACGTAGTTGAGTTTGATTTCCTCTAAGAAGTCAAAAAGTAAACTCTCAATTTGTGAAAGTAAGTGTTTTTCTTTGATTTGCGCTGTCAATACCTCACTGAAACTTTTTCCTAGCTGGCTCATGAGTTTTGCGCCAACAGGGTCTTCAACAGCGCTAACTAAAGTTTTGTAAAGGTTTGTTGTGATTTGGGTTGCTAGTTGTTCGCTAAGCTGGGTTTCAACTTGTCCCACGCCTGGGAGATTCTGGAGGTTGCGGTAGATAGGAATTTGATGGATGACGGTTTCAATATTGTGACGCAAAATGGCAACGATCGCTGGTTGGATTTCGGGTAGCACTTGGTAGATAATTGTATTTACCAAAAGAGTTGCGATCGCTTCTATTTCATTAACATTATTAATATCTATGTAGGATCGTATATTTTCTTGTTGCGACAACCACCGAATTAACTCACCCCGCTTAATTGAACCCTGAACCTGGTTAATTACCCTTACTACTACAATTTCTGTAAGTTCTTCGGCAAAATTGGCGACAATCCCTTGATTAATTTGCCGCCGCACTGAGTGAAGATTCAATAACCGCACTTGGTCGAGGCGGATTAATACGGGTATAGTTCGTAACCATCGCCAAAAAGGTAGTAGTAAAAATAGGTCGTACCAACGCCATAAAAGTGCTTCTAAGGAGCTAAAACCAGGGTGTTGGCGTTTAATCAAGAAAGCACGCCCCAGTAATTCGGCAGCAAACAAAATCATAAATACTGAGTCAATAATCCAGAATTTATCAATCAATTCGCCACTTTCGCCAATTCGGCGGTAGTAGTTAGTGGCAATCAAAGGGCGGATTCTTTGATTAAAAAAACTAATTTCTTTAGCCCAGCCTTTTTGGCTTAAGTACGGTTGACTCCAAAAAATCGCAAAGGATTGCTTTGCAGATTCATTGTCGATGCGATCGCGCATTCGATTTTTAATTTTTTCTAAAGTACCACTCTTATTTGCTCCTGCAAATGGGTTAGTATCAATCATTTCGTTGCTCAGACGAGTTATTTCATCTAGCCTGCTTTTTACTTCAGGTGACTGTAACCCTGTTTGGCTGACTTGTTCTTCTAATGCGTTTAACGTTTCTAGATACTTTTTCGTCTCTCGATGCGGTTCAATACCTTTGATTGGGTCATAGACTTGGACAATTTGAGGAAGTTTTTGCAAGTACAAATCCCGCCAAGATACGTAACTTAAATCGAACAAAACTAACCCTAAATTTACTGTGGCAACGATTGCCATAAATCTTTCATACCAGAGATTAGGCTGCTGAGTAATTTTTACATTTTTCATTTTTTGTTTGGTATTATACTTTGGCTGATTATCAATTTTAGATTTTGCGAAAAGTTGAGCTAGTCGCTTGGTGTTAGCGTACCTCTGTTCGACTTTTTAAGATTAGAGGGTCGGCAGTATGCAAGCAGAGGAGCTTTTCACGCCAGTTCTACAACTGTTACAACCACCAACAGCCGACTACCATGCATGGTTGACTGACTTAAGGCAACTGGCGTTAACTGTTGCCTTGTGGCGAACAAAGCTTTTCAAAACAGATTTTAGATTGGTTGTTTTGATTCATATTCAGCATGGTAGTTGCTCCTTGTTGGGGAGACCCAAGAGCGTACTGCCTCTTTTTGTGAGTGCGGTCGATCTAAAAAATGTTCGCAGATTCGTCAACGCAAATTCTCAAATCAAAATTGTTTGATAACCAATCATCTTAGCTAAGACAAAATACTTCTTTTGATGGATGACACAAATTATCTGTCGTATATTTAGCTAAGTTTGACAAATATAAATTACAAATTATGCAAAAATCATTAAATAATCGCGAAAAAAGTTATTAAAGAAACTTAAAATGCAGCTGTTAATGTCTATAATCCTGCTGATTTAATCCGAAGGAGTTTTTAATATGTGGTGTGGGTTTGGAAAATCAAGCGCAACTTTTGCTGCTACTTGCCTGTTAACTGCTAGCATAGTAATTGCAGACACGGGTTTCGCAGCCCCTCAACGTAGTTATACGCCACAGCAATTTCGTGGTGTGTTACGAGGATTAGGCTATAACGTCAAGCTAACAAATACACCGTTAACGGACGAAGAAACTAAAAAAGCAATTCGTGAATTTCAGACTGGTTATAAGCTAAAACCAGTTGATGGGATAGCTGGACCAAAAACCCAAAATTATGCTGCTAATATCATCAAAATTCTGCAAGGAAATTTGAATGCGGTTGTGAAGCCAAATCCTCCCCTTCCTCGCGATCATTTTTATGGTCCGCAAACGGAAGCAGCTGTGAAGGAATACCAAAAGAAAAATCAGTTGCAAGAAACTGGAATTGCTAATTTGTCACTTCGGCAAAAGCTGAATGAAGAAGCAAAGACAGTTTCGGGTCAGCCAGCTCCTCAGCCATCGCCTACACCGACGACTAGACCAACGACTAAACCGACGGCTAGACCAACGACTAGACCAACGGCTAGACCGACGGCTACACCGACGGCTACACCGACGGCTACACCAACAGCTACACCAACAGCTACACCGACGGCTACACCGACGGCTACACCAACAGCTACACCAACGGCTACACCAACAGCTACACCTTAATCCTCAGCAATAAATTCCAAGCTCAAAGCCTCAAACCAAGAAAATTCGTAATTGCTAATTCTCAAATTTGGAATTCAGACTTCACAGATAAGTCTGTTTGCTTTGAAGTTAAATGCTAGGTGTATTGTCTTGAGAACTCAAGTTAATTGCTCTGTAGTTCAATTACGAATTACGTACCTTGCTTCTCGCCTTCGGCGAGTATTACGAATTACGGATTATTTGGTTCTTCTAAAGGTCTGCCTTTAGGTACAGGTAGAGCAGGGTTACGGTCATTGTAAGGCATAGGAATGTACTGAACAGTGGGTCGCCCTCCTTGTGGCTGCGGGTATAAATCCATCAGATCGTAAATAGAATGGGGCAGTCCAACGGTTATGGGCAGCCCCATTTCTGTTGCTTCTTCAACAGTAATGGGATAGTCATGGGTGACGCGCCCAGTTGTCAAGGCTTCGATAATCGATTCGATATTTTCTGGCTGAACTTTTTGTTTGGGTATACTGTCTTTGAGCAGAGTTCGCACAAACCGCTGTACTTGCCCTATTGCTTTACGTGCAAGGTCAGCCATAATCAGGGTTTGGTCGTCAATCTCGCTGATGGGTTTATCTTCAACTACTTTGAGGATACTTGCTGCTGGGAAGTTACCGAGTTGGGGATCGACTGGCCCCAAAACAGCGTTAGCGTCCATAACAATTTCATCAGAAGCGAGAGCTAGCATTGTACCGCCGCTCATTGCATAGTGGGGTACGAAGACTGTGACTTTTGCTTGGTGGCGAATTAATGCTCTAGCGATTTGTTCGGTAGCTAAGACCAAACCACCGGGAGTGTGCAAAATTAAGTCAATTGGCACATCTGGGGGAGTCAGACGAATTGCTCGTAGTATCTGTTCTGAGTCTTCGATAGTAATGTAGCGAGATAAAGGAATTCCCAGGAAGCTAATGGACTCTTGGCGGTGAATTAGTAAAATCACCCGACTTTTGCGTTGCTGCTGAAATTCCTGTAAAGCACGCAAGCGTCGATATTCTATTTGGCGTTTTTGCCAAAGGGGTTGCAAAGATGTAAGAAGCAGGAAAATCCAGAATAAATCACCAATACCAAAGCCCATAAAATTATTTACTGTTCAAACTAATGGTTGCCGCCATTATTTTGACAACTTTTGGGCGATCGCAATTCTATCGGAAGGCTAGAAGAGGTAGGGAGATGGGGAGTTTGATGTTTTGAGCTTTTAGCTTCAAATTTTAACTCTCCTCCTCATCCCCCTCATCTCCCCATCTCCCCCTTTCCCTCACCTCCCTCACCTCTCCCTTCGCCAAATCTTGATAGTATCGTCATCGCCGCCACTGACTAAGGTTTGTCCATCGGGACTGAAGGCGACGCATCTCACATAGCTGGAATGCCCTATGAGTGTGCTGACTTCTCTACCACTGTGTAAATGCCAGAGTTTGATGGTGTTGTCCCAACTACCACTAGCAAGAAGTTGCCTATCTTGGCTAAAGGCGACTGACCAAACTGAATCAGAATGACCAGTCAGAGTGCGAATTTCTTTGCCTGTGTTCACATGCCACAGTTTAATTGTGTTGTCACCACTACCACTGGCTATGATTTCCCCATCATGGCTAAAGGCGATACAGTTGACAAAAAACGTATGTCCAACAAATGTGCTAATGTTTCTGCCTGTGTTTACATGCCACAGTTTAATCGTGTAGTCATTACTACCACTAGCTACAAGCTGTCTCTGCTGGCTGTTGGTGGTTGTAGCTGTTCTTGGAGAGTAGGCGACTGATGAAACTGGATCGAAATGACCTGTGAAAGTTTGGATTTCTATGCCAGTGTGTACCTGCCACAGTTTAATTGTGCAGTCAGCACTACCACTAACTAAAAGCTTGCCATCTGGACTAAAGGCGACGGAATTTACCCAGTTAGTATGACCGATGAGAGTACGAATCTCTTTACCTGTGTTGACATCCCACAATTTAATCGTGTTATCCCAACTACCACTAGCCAAGATTCCCCAGTTGTTATCTGTGATTCCGCCAGTTTTGCCAGACTCTCCTTGAGAAAAAGAATTTGAAGATATTGGGCTAAAGGCAACACAATCAACCATGCTGGAATGACCAGAAAACCAACGACCCAGTTGACGCACTAGCTTACCAGTACCCAACTGCCAAAGTTTGATCGTTTTGTCATTGCTGCCACTAGCAAGAAGTTGTCCGTCTGGGCTAATGGCGATCGCATGAACCATACTAGAATGACCTTTAAGGGTCTGTATGCATTGCCATTTCTGCCGATCTAATACAACAGGTCTATGTGATTGCACGCTAGGTGGAGGCAATTGTCCTCTAGGCTTGCTCGCTAAAGACATTGGTATTGTTACCGAATCTTCTCCAGGATCGTATTCCAGTAAATTTAACCACTCTTGCACGGACTGGGGACGATAAGTTGACTCCAAATCCATGCCGCACATAATAGCTTGATTTACTCTCTTACTGATGTTGAGATTAAAATATTGTGGTGGTTCTAAATTAACATTATGACGGCGATCGTCTGCACTTGTTGGGATAACTCCTGTTAGCAAATTATACAAAGTAGCAGCTAAGGCGTAGATATCAATGTATTCTCCTCGTGGCGCTTCTAATTCATACTGTTCAGGTGGAGCAAAACCAGGAGTGCGATAAACTGTGTGCCTTTGAATCACATTGGGGATAAATTCTCTGGAAATGCCAAAGTCTATCAGTACCGCTTCTGATTTCTCAATGCGAATCATAATGTTGCGCGGTTTTAGATCTCGATGCAGCAAGCCCTTAGAGTGAATCAGCGTTAAAGCATCGCCAATTTGCCGGATATACAACAGCGCTTCTGTTTCTGATAGCAGACCTGTCCGCTTCAAACGTTGTCCTAAGTCTTCGCCTTGGATGTACTCCATCACCATGCAAGGCAAATTTCCTTCATCAAAAACGTTTTCTACTTGCACTATATGAGGATGGTGACATACAGCCAACCGAACTGCTTCATCACGGAAGTCTTGCCGTAATTTATTTCGGTGGAGTATCCAAGCGGGGTGATTCAATATTTCTTCTTTGAGGGTTTTTATCACTCGCAGTTGATTTCGTTGATTTCTGGCAAGATAAGTGATGCCAATTCCACCTTCGCCTAGTTGGCTTTCAATAATGTAGCGTCCTCCAAATAAAGACTTTCCTGGATTCCACACCATTAGTATTATTTAACGTTTTCTGGTATTTATTTTGGCACGGTATCAGAACAGCCAATACGAATTTTTGGCAATTTCATTGGAATTGCTATTGTAGCTTTCTAGAAGTTAATTACTTAGATAACATTTTCATTCACCTCAATAGTAACTATTAATTAATAGTATAAAGTTGGATATACATTCATAGTTTTAGCTAAACTATGCCTTTATACCAAAATATGAAAGTTGATTGCTCGTGTTAAAGTAAACGGTAAATTTAGCAATATTTGCTCATAATAATTTGACTTGTAGGTAATCTAAAATTATGCTAAAGAATCTGAATTTGAAACAAAAATTTACAATTCTGCTAGTACTAATTTTGACATTTGGTCTCAGCTTAAGTGGATTTGCTCTTTCTTCTTTGCTCAGGCAGAATGCCAAACAAGATATTAGCTCAACAGCTCTAATGCTGATGCAAACAATGAGTTCTGTTCGTAAATACACCAGTACTCAGGTTAATCCAGAGTTAGCCGATAAATTAGCAACAGAGTTTTTACCGCAAAGTGTACCTGCATACTCAGCACGGGAAGTATTTGAAATTTTGCGGAAAACAACAGACTACCGTGATTTCTTTTATAAAGAAGCAACTCTCAATCCCAGTAATCTTCGAGATAAAGCAGACGCTTTTGAAACAGAAATTGTAGAAAAGTTTAGAAATAAATCAGATTTGAAAGAACTGAGTGGATTTCGCTCAATTCCGGGTGGGGATATCTTTTACATTGCTCGTCCGTTGCCTGTTTCTGAACAAAGCTGCTTGAAGTGTCATAGCGTACCTGAAGCTGCACCTCAAAGCATGATTACTCTTTATGGTACAGCTAATGGATTTGGGTGGAAGCTGAATGAAATTATTGGCGCTCAGATTATATCAGTACCAGCCAATAACGTTATCAACAAAGCCAATCAATCTTCTTTACTAATTGTTTTAATTGTATCAACTATTTTTATCGCAACGATCCTATTAGTCAACTTTTTCTTGAATCGACAAGTTGTTATGCCTCTCAAACGTATGACTCGCATTGCAGAGGAAGTCAGTACGGGACATATGGAAGTTGAATTTGAGCAGATGTCTAATGATGAAATTGGTAATTTAGCAAGGGCTTTTAAACGGATGCAATTAAGTTTAGAAATGGCAATGAAAAGAATCAAACGCACTCAAGGAGGTACAGCAGAATAAAAAATGTAATAATTTAGGAGTCAGAATACTTAAACATTAAGAGAATTTATCGGAATCTGCACATCTTAGAACTTTTGATTTCTGAATCTTGAATTATAGTGGCAATAACTTAAAAATTACCACTGAATTAGTGCTTGTCTAAATTACAAAAATAAGCTTTTTTTAAATTCAAAAGCTGCTTTCGAGTCAGGAATTTCTGTGGCTATTAATTCGACAAATTGGTCGGGTGAAGTGTAAGGATTTTGAGCCAAGATTTCTTCTATAACAAAATTTGCCATTGGACCGATATAGTAAGCTAACTGCTGTTGACAATGTTTAATAAATGCTGGATTCAGTGAAGGTTGTTCAATTCGCTCAGTTTGGGAATTCACAGATAAAGCAAGCGAACTAAAAATGGTCTCTTCAGCTTGGTTATATGACTCGGAAATTGCCGAAATTGCCTGATATTTCGGATTAAATACCGTATCAGGCAAATCAATCATAATTGCAGGAGACGTTACTATTTTTGGTTGTTCGAGACGTTCTAAATCTACAATTACTTCCCTGGCTACTTGATATCGCTTGTTAGGTCTATCTGCTAACATGCAATCGAGTATTTGAGCCAAACCATCAGTAACATAGGCATAATAACGCCAGTTCCATTCTAATGAATACTGATCCATTAATAAGGATGGATCTCGACCTGTAAGCAGTACAATAGCTGTTACTCCCAAGGCATAAAGGTCACTAGAGGGAGAACATAAACCCAAGCTAATCTGCTCGCGCGGAGCATATCCCACTTTACCAACGAGAGACATTTTACCAACAAAAGTTACTTGATTAGAAGTTCTGATTTCGTTGATGTCAGCAATTTGTTTGCCAACACCAAAATCAATTAGCACTGGCAAATTCTTACCCTCAGGTAACATGATGTTGTCAGGAGAAATATCTCGATGGATAATATTATGCTGGTGGACATATTCCAGCACAGGTAGGAGATTTTTTAGCCACTGGATAACTTCCTCTTCAGTAAAATTTCTTCCTTGACGTTGAAGTTCTCCTAGCAAGCGAGAATATGTTTTTCCATCAACATACTCTTGGACTAAGAACAGCCGACCATCTCCTTCAAAGCAAGCCAAAAACTTGGGAATTTGAGAATGTTGCAATTGGTGAAGAATTTTTGCTTCTCTTTTAAATAAGTTGCGATATTGCTCAAGTCCACTTTCTCCTGTGCCAATAGGTGCAAATTCTTTAAGAACGCAAGCTTCATTAAAGCGACGAGTATCATACGCTAAATAAGTTCGTCCCAATCCTCCTTGTCCCAAAAGTTTTTGGATAATATAGCGGTTATCTATTAGAGTTCCAGCGGCAATTTCTGGTCTTGTCAAAGGGGACTGTGACATCATTATCGCACTCCTAGCGATGTTAATTATTGATAAATTATTTGTCAGAATTCTCAAAAGTTAGAAGTCAGAATGGTTGGAAAATCAATGTGATATAACTGTTTGATTTTCTGGTGATGAAATTGGAGTCTCCAAATCATGTATATTCTGGTTCCTGGATTCTCGATTAGAGAATTCTCACAATTATTTAGTTTGCTTAAAGTCAGAAACTCTAGCAGATAAGGGCTTATATCATCTCTAAAATAGAGGTTAACACTACTGTCAAAACTAGGAAATACACTTTTCTACAATCTTTTGACGGTCGAGTGTGACCGAATTAACAATTTTTACTGAATAAGTTTTAGTACTACTTAAAATTAAATATTATAGCAGCCGGAATGTAGCCTGTGTCTGCGGTAATATCTGCGAGTGCTTTAAGCATCGCATTTTAAATTGGGTGTTTAAGCATCTTAGCCCTAGTAACCTAATTGGTACTAAGGTATAGAATAGCTAGGATATAACATAACAACATAGTTTTTTAGCAAAACTGAAGTACTATAGACTTCCCAAAGTTAATATTATATGTATTTTAAGTAGTGAATATTCGATCGCTCTCAAAAATTAATCTTTGGGCGACGTGATATTATCGCATTGATGACTATAAAAGCTTTGAGTATAAGTCATTATTCTTCTAAAACAGAAAATTATGCTAATTAATGGAATAATTTCTACTTTTATTCGTTGTTTCTTCTGGGTGCTGCAAAGCTAGTTATTTTTAACATAAGTTTATAAAAAATTAATCAAAAATATCTAACATTACAATAATTAATATATCTTCAGAAGTTACGCTTAACTGACACAAACGTTCATTGATATTTTTCGATATGACTGTACAACAGACTTCTGCAAGAGGTCTAATGCCAAGTGCTAGCCCATCGCACTGCTAATGCCAAATTTTGAGATTGCTGCTGCTAATTTTATCTCTAAATGTTTGGCTTGGTTAGGTCAAATGCCACAGGAGTGCGATCGCGAAACTTGCTTAAGATTGATAATTAGCGAGATATCACCTATTTAAAAGTATAAAAAATTTTCTTAATTGCTCATAAATAACTATAACTGCCTAAATAACTTAAGGAATACTGAAACTTAGTCCCATTAAAGGTGTATGAAAAATGGCAGATAATAAAGTCAGTGCAAAACTTTCCCTCGCAGACAGGGAAGCCGTGATGCAAGCTATTACTACTATCCGCGAAAAGTTACCGTTCTTGATTGATTTGACAACCGAGGAACGTAAAGTTTTACCCAAGCTGGGTGATAAGAGTCGGGCGTTTGTGAGTAAAGCGTTGGAAATCGCCACACAAAACCCTGACTTCTTACCTCGTTCTTTTGACTTGAATGAAATGCGCCAAGATATCGAATTATTTGAAGCTTTGTATCCCATTATGCTATCGTTGACGCAACTGCAAGAACTGGTGGATGATACATCTGTGGCTGTTGGTAGCGAAGCTTATGCGGCGGGTTTGATGGTATATAACTATGCCAAAGTCAGTGGTAAAGGCGCGGGTTTAGAGTCAATGATTGATGATTTAGGGCGAAGATTTGCCCGCAAAGCTAAAAAAGTCCAAGCACAAACTTCATAAGTCGAGAAGTTAACTCAACGCTGTTACCTAAAAATATAAAACTTTTTGCTCTGAGCTTGGGTGCTTTTGTTTAAAGTGAGACAGTCCGAGTTCAGAGCATTAATATTTTAGTTTCGAGTGAGAACGTTTTTGTTTGAAACGAGAACATTCCGGTTTGAAGTGAGAGCGTTCTGGTTTGAAATCAGAACATTTTTGTTTCAAGTGAGAATGTTCTGGTTTGAAGTCAGAACGTTTTTGTTTCAAATTAAAAATTTGTGTTTACTCAACAGCTTTGATACTTATCTTGAGTATTCTTGAATGATGAAAACTTGTCGGCTCGATTTGGGTTGGTTCTGCTTTCTGATGCGAATCAGGCGATTTTGCAGTGCGATCGCCCAAGCAAGACTTTATGACTTAATATGTTGCAAGTAAGCATGGAGAGTTTGAGTTTGCCCCACATAGTCTCTATCAGTTTTGCAGATAATGATGCCGTTGTGAGCAATGCCGCTATTATGTAAGGCAATGAAGTCGTCACGGTTAAGAGTGATAAGAATTCGCTGGTTTTGTGTCGCAAAAATTAGAACTTCCTCATCAGGGATACCTTGATTTGCTTGTCCTGCTTCATAGGAAGTGAGGATATCATAGCCTAAGTGCCCCAGTTCTCTGACTATATCCATAGGAAAATTCTCATTAGAGTAAAGCTTAACCATTATCCTCAGTGAACGTGATGATTGCTTAGTCAAAATGATTAAGAGACTTGATGCAAGATGTGACTTATTCTAAAGTTAGCAGGTCTTCAGGAAAATCAACGACTAATTTTCTGGTAAAAAGCCAAGGTAAACCGAGAAGTACTTCGGCAATTTCATCTCCAGCAATTACAGAAATATTGAATTCTTGAGTATCTAAATTAACTGTACCAGTGTAGATATTAAACTGGGATTCTCCTTGTGCTGTCAGACGTGTTTCTTCACTCTCCACAAGTTCCCATCCCAGCGAGAGAGCATCTTGAGTATTAATTGCTAACCAGTCGGTAAAACCAGTATCGAATAGTGCATCAACTGTGATAATTAACCCATCAGATGCTACGAGGTCGATTTCAAAAATCAACTCGCCTTGGCTGCTAAATTTTCCTTCAATCAAGTTGTTGAACCATGCTCCTGTGGAATTAATTGGAAGGTACAAATTAGTCTAGAAGGATTTTTTTGTTTTGCTTGCTGTTGAGCTAAAGCTTTATTGGCATTAAGAAAATAATCGCCGCTATCAGGTTCAATAGCGACATACCAGCCCGAATAACTGTTGACTAATTCACAGTACAGCTGCTCATATATTTGACGTGCCCTTTTCACATATCCTGGGTTCGCTAATTTCGGTGATAATTGATTTGTGTATTGCCTAATTCCCACCAAAGGACGAACGAGTTGGGAATGTTCTCTAGGGTGATGTTGATTTTTGACAGTAGAAGATTCTTCTGTAAGTGATGACTTTTTATCTTCTAGTGGTAGATTTTCACTGGAAAGATTGCTCATAGTTAATCTTGTTGTAAAACATTGAGATTGCCTCTGCTACTATTATCTCTAAAATGTTCGGCTTCCTTGGGTTACGAATAGCTACGGTGTACATACAAGTATGGTCAGCATAGGTTTAATACCGGACGAAGTTTGAATGTTACTGCATCAGAAAAAGGTAATTTGAGTAAAAGAACTGAGCCAAACTGATAATTTTATATTGCTTAAATCGTGTCGTAGATAGCATCATTTTCGCCGTAGCCTTTTAATAATTGCTCGGTTGCAATGCTATTCAAATCTTGAGGCGATTTTAGGGTAAAATTTTGCAGTCTGGCTGGTGCTGGCATTGGCAATTGTCCAGTCACTAAAGAATATAAAGTAGCAGCTAAGGCGTAAACATCAATATATTCTCCCCGTTCGGCATTAGGTACATACTGTTCTGGTGGCGCATAACCATGAGTAACACTCTCTGTATGCTGTAAAACTGCACCGGGAATAAATTGTCTAGCAAGGCCAAAGTCAATTAGCACTGCTTCTTCTTTACCTGCACGCATCATAATGTTACTTGGCTTTAAATCCCGATGCAGCAAGCCTTTGTCGTGAACCAGGATCAAAGCGCCTCCAATTTGCTCAATGTATTGCAATGCTTCTGCTTCTAGTGATGCACCTTTTTGAGTTATCCGCTTACCTAAATCTTCTCCCTCAATGTATTCCATCGCCATGCAGGGCAAGTCATCGTCATCAAAGACGTTCTCTACTTCTACTATGTGGGGATGGCGACATAATGCTAGGCGTAATGCTTCGTCTTTAAAGTCTCGCTTGAGTCTACTTTGATGCGGTATCCAGTCAGGATGATTGAGGATTTGTTCTCTGAGGGTTTTGATGACTCGCAACTCGCCGCGTCGATTTTTAGCAAGATAGGTAATACCAACTCCACCCTCGCCCAATTTTCTCTCGATAATGTAGCGATCGCCAAATAACTGCTGCCCCGAATTCCACGCCATTGGTCAAAACCGTAGTTTCACTGATATTTTATTTTGGCACATCATAAATATCAGCGTTTGCCAAATATCTCGACATAACAGCAAATAGCTGACTTAACATCGGCTAAGGCTTCTTCATAATTGTCACCTTGACCAGCGATCGCTCCTTTGATACCAAGAGGATAGGCAACATATCCATCACAATGTTTTTCGACAATAATTTTGATTTGTTTGATTACTAAAGCATTTGGCAAAGCAGATTTTAGCCAATTCTGGTGGAGCTTACAATTAACTAATGTATCCGACCATAATAAACCTATGACACCAGCAGTTGTTAAACCTTCATCCTGGCTAGAGAATGGTATTCTAGTCACCAAAGTCAATAATTTGAATTTCTTTAAATTGACAGAGGAATTGCAAGCTCGAATGCAAGAACTTGTAGATAGAAAACAAACAAACTCTCTTACACCAGAACAAGCGGCCGAACTAGAAGCAATTGGGGAATTAATCGTAATTATTACTTACATGAATGGAATGATTGCTAATGAAGCACAACAATCCCAGGAAACTGAAACTTGGGAACAGAAATTAGATAAAAACTAATATTTAAAAAATTGAGAGACGTTGCAATGCAACGTCTCTACATCTAGGTTATTGCATGAGAATTTGCCGGATTAAAATACTCATTACCTCATCTGGGTTCCCAGTTGGTACCAGTGGACTCCAATCTCCTACGCTGGCATAACCAATTACCTGCAAGTAATGGATTGTACTAGTCACTGTTTCGAGGGAACCAATCAATATATGCTTAATCGGTTTTCTCTTGGAAAATCGCCTTTCAATCGATTGTTTGGCGGTAGGTGTATCTAAATATTCACCTAAGAACTGTTCTAACTTAACGTGAGTTCGACGGAACTAAAAAATGGCAGGAGGTAGTGCAGGTAAATCTTT
>JAQYWR010000007.1 GCA_029379225.1 Nostoc sp. S4
ATAATTCTCTGTCTCGCCCTTCTTTACTTCCTCAATATTAGACCTGAATCCTTACATTTGTCATTAGTCATTAGACTTCTTGCAAAAGTAGGGAAAAGGGTAAGGGGGAAAGGGGAAAGGAATAATAAAAAACATGAGTCCCTTTAATCTTTCCCCGAGTCCCACCTCTTGCAAAAATTACTATTGCAAGAGGTCTATTAGTCATTTGTCATTGGTCAGTTGTACTGAGCGTACCCCTGCTCTAAAGCAAGCTAGCAAGAGCGTCTTTGTTAGGAAAAGCCAAACTATTGATTATTAATTCTTGCGTCTTTCCATCTACCCGACTTTTTATTTCAAATGTTAGTGACTACCAAAGAATAAATTACTCACAAAAATCAACAGTCCAAATTTTAATAGTAATGATAAGTAGAACAATGTGGAAAAACAAAACTATATCAAGAAAAATTAAATAGGCTTAAACCCTCTTTCCTCCTGTTTTCTGCCTCCTGTCCCCTGCCTCATCCCAACAATAAATATTCACACCGACCTACTTAATGATTATAAAAAATAAATAGGTGCTTATCCCCTCAGTTCTCCATAAAAAACCCTGCACTCTATAATAAAATTAAGGTGCGCGCTCGGAATTAATAAAAATTTTTTATGCATTTTCAACGTTTAATAATCTGTTTTTTCATGAAGTAATTCTTTCAGAATCTTTCAACAGACTTGGTAAAGTGTCCATCTGCATCCACAGTTAAATTTGTGGGCTAATTTTACTAGTAATATCAAAATTTTTTTCCAGATATTAGCAGCTTTGAGATTTGTAAGATACTACATATGTGGATGTATTTCTAATATAAATTGTCGGGCTACGAGAATCATTGAATGCTGTTAGGCGAAGTCGTACTTACCTCCACGTTCAAGGGCACTTTTGTAAGCAGGTCGTGCATGAATGCGCTCAACAAATTCCTTAATCTTTGGTCGGTTTGAGACGAGTTCGGCTTCCATAGCGACTATTTCCAAAGGAAAGCTCATTTGAATATCAGCGGCGGTGAATTCTTCGCCTACAAACCACGTACTTTTACCAAGTTCACTTTCTACGTAGTCAAAGTGAAGCTTGATTTGAGGTGCGATAAATGTGTCGTTCGCACTGCTGTTACCTGCCCCAAAACGATTGAAGATGAGATTCATCACCAGAGGTGGCATTGCCGAGCCTTCAGCGTAATGCAGCCAATAAGTGTAACGCAGACGCTCTGCCGTACCAGATGGCGGGATTAGGCGACCATTGCCGTAACGACCTATTATGTATTCGATGATAGCCCCCGACTCAGCAACCGTCTGTTGTCCATCTGTAATTACTGGTGACTTGCCGAGCGGATGGACTTCACGGAGTGATGCAGGTGCCAGCATCGTCTTTTGGTCGCGTTCGTAAAACTTGATTTCGTATTCAATACCTAATTCTTCAAGCAGCCATAGCACGCGTTGCGAACGCGAGTTGTTGAGATGATGGACAACGATCATATATAGTTATTTTTTCACAATAGGGTTACTAGTACCTCTGCCTTGTCAGTCACGCATTCAAAAGTCAAAAGTTTAGATTGAGCGAAGTCTCAAAACAATTATATTTTCGGCTTTTGCGCTATTTTTTAGACACGAAGTAGCTGACCGCAGGGTATGGTCTGTTTATTTCCACGCCCACCGTACTAGGAGGTTTTCATCATCTCAAGGTATCATCAGTTTCCCTACTCTTCATCTATCTGGTGGTTTGTCTTAGGTATTAGATAGAGGTAAATCGAGTGATTAGCAATTGCTCATAATATGGACTATGAAACGAACGAGGTTTAATGAAATGTTATAAACTTCTTGTCAGATGACATTCTCATAAAATTGATTTCTCAAAATAATAGCGCTCACCTCAATGCAGGCAAGCGCTATTATTTTATTTCAATTCTGAAATAAAATATAGTTAAATTAGAGGCCGATCGATTTCTTGCTTGTAATTGCAGTATATTCATTTCTAATTCCTTTTTTCATCCACTTGAACAATTAAGCTAAAGTTTGAAAGTAGAATACTAATTTGATAAGGTAAAGGAGTAAACGGCTTGTAGCTGCGACCAATGTTTAAGATGTCATCAATTGCTGGCTTACTCCCATTCGCCACCCTTACAACTACCTTGGCACTAGCAGCAATTATTTCCGATCCATCAAAAACTCTGTCACAAACACCAAACGACGGACGCAACATACTTCCTCAGGCAGGTTGCTTATCTGGGTATCCCGATGACACATATCGAGGTTCGCGCCCAGTTACGCGCTATGAATTTGCTGCTGGTTTAAATACGTGCCTAAATCAGCTAAATCAACTTATTCCCGCTAACAGAGCGGATTTAGCAACGAAGGAAGATTTAGAAATTTTGCTCAAACGACAGAGCCAATTAAACCAACAACTTCGAGAACTCAACGAGCGAGTTGACACTTCACCTGCTACAAAATAAGCAATCGGGCATCATTGTTTTTCGGCGCAACCTTCTAAAACTTTATTCCCCAGGATAAAAATTGCCGAGTAGGGATACTCTCGGTCTGACATACCATCGCTACAGGCATCTACTTTTTTGATCATTAAGATATTGTTGCCTTTGCCCTTAAGTCGGTAGACTCGCACCAAGTCTGCGGGACGTGCCTGTGCTTTTAGCGGTGCAACATAGGGGAAGGTTTGCTTTTGTACATCTGGTGAAGTGTAGACAATTCCCCTCTTGGTTACAGTAACATTCCAAAAGGGTTCTGTACCGCTAGCGATGAATTCTTCACTACTAACAGTTTGTGCAACATTAAGACTATTTTTAGTAATAGATGATTCATTGGCACTACTGGCATTGTTAGCTAATAAGCTAGCGTCAAATAACAGCAGAGTAACACAACAGATGAAAGCTTTCATGTATGGAGAATCTATAATAATTTACTGGACAAGATATCATATCTATTTTTTTAGCTGCGGTGGTGGCTAAAGCATATTACCCAAGACTAGGTACGCTGATTTTTCGTTGTTTGATCGCCAATACGTCAATTAAGCTGCTTTTGAAAGTTGCTTATCCAAACGACGAAACAAAAACAGCCAAAGAGGTAGGGAACTGTTAATTGCAATTAGTCGCACTAAATGACCAGTTGTGACGATTTCAACATTATGATTTAATGTCAAAGAAACTAGAATCATTTCTGCTGAGCCTCCTGGTGCTGTGACTAAAAGACAAGTTAACCAGTCCCAAGAAGTTAGTTTCATGGCAAGTATAGCAGCGATCGCTCCGGTTGCGAGGGTCATGATCACAGACATCAAAGCATAGCCGACAGTCCGCTTGGTAAAGTTGGGTTTGTCTCCCCAATATTCACCAATAGTAATTCCCAGCAGCATTTGACCGAATAAGTTAATTAAAGGTGGCGGACTAAAGCTAATATCACTGACAAAAGGCAGTGAATTTAGCAAAGGATTAAACCCCATACCAATCAATAATGCACCAAAAAAATCGCCAGCGGGAATTTTGAATAATATAGCCGCGTAAACTACTAATGCAGTAATTAGGAGTACCAATACGAGTAGTCCTAGTTGAGATGGCTCGAAATTGAGTAAAGCACTTTTGACAGGTGATATTTGCACATTCCAGTAATTACCAACTAAGGTTCTAGCGATGAAGGGAAATAGAAAAACTACTGAGGTAACGCGAATCGCTTGAACTAAAGCAACCAAGGTAACATCTTTATTGTAATCAGCTGCGATCGCTGCCATAATTCCTACACCACCTGGAACTGTGGCTAGCATTGCTGTCAATAGGTTGGTTTTGCTCAGGCGTGAGTAAATATAACCAATACAACTGCCGCACAAGAGCAGAAATAAGGTGAGAAAAGTAAAGATAGGAATATTAGAAGCAACATTAGTTAGATTAACGTGAGCATTGGAAGCGCCTACAGTTAAGCCGACAAGTGCCATTCCAACTTTTCTGGCGGTGCGATTAGGTTTGAGAGAATATTCATAGAAAACTCGATATCCTTGCAGAACCACTGTACCAGCTACAATCCCAGCAAATATCCAAGCAATTCCACCAATTTGAAAGTTTGCTAGGAGTATGCCCACAGGCAACGCTAGAAGTATTTCCAAGGCAAGGACAATTGGTTGTTTTACAAATAACTGTTGTTTGGTTACAGTCAGATTTTTATAAGTGTGTTCTTTTAGCTGAGGAGCAATACTGACCCTTTGATTCATCGATAATAAGCTTTTTTATTAATTTAATACTTATATGAATTTTAACTCATAATTTATTTTGGCTCTGACAAGGAATTGCAGCAAAAGTAATGTAGACGCCCTAACTCTCAAAAACAAGCGTAAGATTATTTTACTTCTAAATTTACCAATAATGACGCCTCAGCAAAGCATCTTTGGTCAGAATTGTTAATAATCACTCCTTGATTATTGAGTGCTATTCAAACTTTGTGTTGACCAGTCACCATGTGAATAGCGGCAGAAGTTATAGTCTTGGTTAATAAATAGTCATTAATTAGACAAGTTTTAGTTAATTATCAGTTAAGTTCAGGATGACTGTAATTTATAGAGTGTAAGACGCTATGACTAAATAACAATGCTATTTAACTAGTATCAAAGTTTGATATTATCCCAGTAGTTTCTCTATAGAGGAATGATGGCACGGGGGATGTTGGGTTTTGCTGTTGCTCAACCCAACCTACTTTTATTGTTAACTGAATTGGTGAATTCACCAATTCTTATTTAATCTTCATCAAGCGCCGGGAAAGCTTCCTCAAATTGCCACAATCTATCTTTATTTTCAACGAACCAAATACGAGTTTCGGGAGTTAATTGACTCCAAACGTCGTCAGCAGGAACATGAGGAGATGCATATTGGTACTGCTTACCAAGTGATTTGAGATTGTCCGCTACATCACTGGGAATTCCGAACTGTTCCCAGTCAATTTTTATATTTCTTCCCGAAACTCCCGCTGTGGGATCGAAAATTATTTGTGCAGATCTGACTAAATCAGCAAAGTGTTTTGGTTGAAGTTTAGTGATTTCCTGAACAAGTGATTCGTTATGCTCTTGAGACATTGTACTAGCAGTGGTGAAGATGAGTGGTGTATCAAATCAGTCAACAATTAATAGTTAACAGTAAATAGTTTTTCAGTTGTGAGTTATAAATCACTTATCAGTGAATACTATTAACCCACTGATAACATTTTTCCATTCTCAACTCCAACTTTGATAATTAATAACTGATAACTGATTTTTGGACTTACTGCCAGAGATTTTTATCCCAATATGTTTTAGTTTAGCGCAAGGCTGCTAAGTTAATTATGACTAAAATTATAGATTAGGGATTAAGTGTTGGGCAGAATTCTGATTCTAATCCCTATGCCCCTAATCTACACTGTGCTTCTCTACGAGACGCACTCGCACTCGCCCCGCTTCTCTAGGAGAGGCTGACGCTCGTTCGCGTAGCGTCTCCGGCAGGAGAGGACTCGCTACCGCTTCTCTACCAGACGCGCAAGGGACGCTAATGCCAACGCTAATGTGGAGGTTCCGAGTTCCCCAGTTCCTATTTTAGTGACGAGTGTAGGAACGCTCAAAGAAAGTTTTGAATCTCTGAGCCATAGCGGATATTGCAACTGCCGCTACAGAAACCGATATTGCTGCTATTTTGATTCTAGAATCATCTGCAAGTATCGCTACAGCCGCGAAAGCGATCGCCACACCTATACAGCTTTGTTTTAATCTATTTGTCAACTGATAAGCTTGATTGCAGGAATGACAAATAAGTGTATGTTGCGAGAATCGGTCTAACGTAATCAACTTTTGGTCGCACTCGCTATTACCGATATTTTTGGAGGAGGTATAACCTTGATAAAACGGCAAAGATGACCCAAATTTATCTAGCCATTTGCGATACTCAACCACAAGAGTATCAGATGTTTTGAGTGGTAAATATACATCTTTGAGGTTTTGTCCCAAACGCTCAATTTGTGCTTTTTGTTCAACAACTAACTGCAAATCCCCTTCCAAGACTTTGTTTCGTATCAAGATGTGCTCTAACCAGGGAGGCATCAGCTTGATTTTTTGGCTATAAGAGTTACTATAATTTCTGATTAGAATCCGACATCTATTCTTACTTAGTGGAATTGAATATAAGGCTGTGCCTCCAAACCTACCTTGCTGCTCATCAACAAATCTATAAACAATCAAATTAGGAGCAATGAAATCTAATGTAATCCAAGGTTGATTGGCTGTATTTTTTCGTCGCCACCTTCCCTTAATTCCCTGAATATTGCTGTCAATAGCTTCTATTTCCAACGGTTGAGCATCTTTTCTAATTCCGATGACGCCATCATGGCTGATTGGAACGTGAGCCGGGTCAATAATGTTTTCAATAAAATAGCTTTGGTCGTAAGGTAGGTCGCGTACATAATCTAAGTTGAAACACTCTGGCTTTTCCCAATCTGATAAAGAGGGAATTAGCTCATCAATAGCCGTTTGGGCTTCTCCTGCCCACATCCAAATGATACCTTGACGTTCCAAGACTTTAAAGGATGACACGCAAGCATTTGCTGGAATTTTTGCATCGGTTGGTAACTGAGGAATATGCAGACATTGACCATTATTACCAAACTGCCAACCGTGGTATAAGCACTCTATTTTGCCGTCAATTATTTGTCCATCAGAAAGTCTAGCTGCACGGTGCGGACAACGATCGGTTAAACAGATAAGCTGTCCATTTTGGTCTTTGAATAAAACGAAAGGTTCATCATATAAGAAAAAGCTATAAGGGCGGTTGGCAGGTAAGTCTTGCACGAAGATAACGGCATACCAGCATTGCCTCCAGTTAAATTCTTGCTTATTCTCAAGTTTGTTAATGGTAGAAGTTGGTGGTGTGGCCTGTAGTGTCTCTGTTTTTGATGACATAGTTTTCTCCAGGTTTTTAGAATTTTATACCTTAAAATCAGCAAATTATTAGTCCCTGAGATAGAATTTTTCTCAGATAAAACTTTAAAAATTAACAATGTAAATGCCCTGAAATCTTTCTATTTAGTTACGAACATTTGATTAACTAACATATTGCATCTTTTACCTCAGCTACTCATTTTCGATCAGAACTGTAACCACGGCGATCGCAATCAACATTTCGTCATTTCGATCGTTGAGTTCTGGAATCGCTCGCCCTTGAACTACCATCCCCCCAGATTCTAGAGTCAGAGTTTTTTGACCAAATGGCAGTACAGCTAGTACTTCCTCTGGCCTAACTTTTTCTGGATATGGTACTGCTACTTGAACTTCAACAATCATTTGATTAGGATTACTCAAACCAGCCACTTCCCAAACACCAGGTAAAGCATTATGAGCGATCGCATTGCGTACTGCCCTAGATGCTGCTACTGTTGGTTCTTGTCCATGCTGATCTACTCCCATCCCCATTTCAATTATCAATCGTTTACGCGCCATTGCAACCTCCGACAAATTTTGCACCTTGCGTCTACAAGCAATTTTAAGCGTACAGTATTGTTCAGATGTATCAACTAAATGTTAGAAGGACGCTCTAAATTTTTGACGAAAAACACGATTCAGCCACACCAGCTCGCATGTTGCGTTAGGCTGAAGCCATAACACGCTACTACTTAAGATTTACTTTATAAATAATCTCTTAACTATGGAAAAACAACCGATACAAGTAATTGGAGGTGGACTAGCTGGGACAGAAGCAGCTTGGCAAATAGCCCAAGCTGGAGTACCAGTGATTTTATATGAAATGCGTCCAAAGCGCTTTAGTCCTGCTCATCATACAGAACATTTAGCAGAATTAGTGTGTAGTAATTCCTTTGGGGCAATGGCAAGCGATCGCGCTGCTGGTTTGTTGCACGAAGAATTACGCCAACTTGGTTCGATTGTAATTTCCAAAGCTGATGAACACGCCGTTCCTGCTGGTGGGGCGCTAGCGGTAGATCGGGGACAATTTGGTCAAGATTTGACTCAAACTTTATCCAGTCATCCTTTAATTGAATTCCGCCGGGGTGAAGTGCAAGCTATTGGTGAGGGAATTGTCGTTTTAGCAACCGGGCCTTTAACCAGTCCTGATTTAGCAGAAGATTTGCGCCGCTTTACGGGGATGGAATACCTCAGCTTTTTTGATGCAGCTAGCCCGATTATCGTCGGAGAATCGATTAACCGCGACATTGCCTTTATGGCATCACGTTATGACAAAGGTGAAGCTGCCTATCTCAACTGCCCAATGAATAAACAGCAGTATCTACAGTTTCGAGAAGAACTGTGCAAAGCTGAACAAACAGAACTCAAAGATTTTGAACGGGAAACGGCAAAATTTTTTGAAGCCTGTCTACCCATTGAAGAACTAGCACAGCGGGGAGAAGACACCATGCGTTATGGCCCCCTGAAGCCAGTGGGTTTATCGGATAGTCGCACCGACGAACGTTTTTATGCTGTAGTGCAGTTGCGCCAAGAAGATAAAGCTGGTCAACTTTGGAACATGGTAGGATTCCAAACTAATTTGCGCTGGGGCGAACAAAAGCGCATATTTCAGTTAATTCCCGGTTTGGAAAAAGCTGAATTTGTGCGGCTGGGAGTCATGCACCGCAACACCTTTATTAATGCTCCTCAGTTGATGTATCCTACTTTGCAATTTAAAGGGCGTCCAACTTTATTCGCTGCCGGACAGTTAATTGGTACTGAAGGCTACACCGCAGCCGCAGCCGGTGGTTGCTTAGCGGGAATTAACGCAGCGCGGCTAGCTTTGGGTAAACAACCATTGACTTTACCACCAACAACAATGATGGGGGCGCTATTTGAATTTATTAGTTCCGCTGCGCCCAAACACTTCCAACCAATACCGCCCAACTTTGGGATTTTTCCGGAATTAGGTGTGAAAATCAAAAATAAACAAGAGCGTTATGGACGTTATCGCGATCGCTCTTTGGCTGACTTGGCAAACTGGAAAGCTAATAATTAATCGGTATAGGGTTGGGAGCGCTCTCTCAAGAGTGCCTAGTGATTTTATGTCCGGTTAAAGACTTATCATTAAGACCGCAGTTCTTGCAGGGAGCAGAGGGAAATCAGGTTTCCTGGTTTTTACACAGATGCAATAATCATAAGGGATTAGCCCGACATGATATGACAAATAAAAAATATCCGACTGTTTACAGTCAACAGTCATCACTCATCAACTTCAAACGGAATAATTTATTTGTTAGAGTTCTCTAAAGGGTATAATTGAAATTCATCACAAATTTCTTCTGTAAGTTTCTGTTTATTTAACTGAGCAATCAAAGGTTTTTTGATATCTCGAAAAACTTCTTTATGATTACGTTTTAATTTAGCATACAGTGGTTCTTGCAAAGAAGTACTCTCTCCTATTTTATCTCTAACATAAATAGCACCTGGGAAAGGTAATGGCTCAATAGGTGTTCCTCGTGCTGCTAAATCCTTCTTAGCAAGTGGATGTCCTGATAAAAAGTTATCATGCCCAGTTAAAGGTTCATTAGACGGTACTTTTTCAGGTAAACTAAACAAGCGGTAATTGATTAAGTTGCACGTTCCACACAACTTATAAAATTTTTGTTTTCTAACTATAATGTTGCTGCTTCCTTCTTCATATTCATAGCCCTTGTCAATGTACCACCCATTACTTTTGGGATTTTGAGCAACAAAACTTACTAGTTTTTTGCTGATGCAGTCATCACCATCTACAGGCATGATATGTGTTGGTTGTAGAGATTGGGCAGCTAATAGTCCAACAGCAAGTTTCTTGGTTTTATCTGCCATTTTTTCACTATAGTTTGACCCGGGAATAGGAAAATCAACTTGGATATATTGCACTTGGGGATGATGAAAATTAATTTTAGGTATTTCATGGCAGACTACAATAACGTGAAATTTTGAAGACGTTTGATTGCAGACTGAACGTAGACATCTTTCAAACATCTTGGATAATTCTATCCATGATGTTGCTACTTTAGGACTTTTGATTGGGATTATAAAAACTAACATCTTGCTAATATCTCCTTACTTTTTTCTAATGTCTACTCTTACTTTCAATCCTCAATGAAGATGGATAGCCTGCCTTAATTAACCAGCATCAAAGTTCCAGCTAGTTACAGGAGATTTTAAAAGTAAAAATATATACTTCAAAACTCTCTTTGAACTTCTCTCGTTTAGAAGAGAGTTTTGAAAACCATTCCTTTGTGAGAAAGCAGGCAAGAAGGTTAGGTTTTGAGTTTTTTGATATTTTATACAAAACTTTTTGAACATACTCTCAGATAAAATCGAACTTGGGCAGTGCAAGTCGTTTTCTTCTCGAAATGCAGTGCTAATGCTTTGCTAAAGCGTTGTTATATATTTATAATACATTATTAGTATTATCACGCGTTAATAAATGTTGAAGCGGAACTAGTGTAAATTTTAGGGACTTTCAATTAAAAAAATATTCCATCATTTTGAAGGCAGGGGAGAGAAAGTTGTTTTGATAGGCGTCAAATAGGATAATTTATTTTCTGGAAGTCCCTTACGCTAAATGCGATCGCCTTTGAGATGGCATTACACCAGAAGGCTGACAAGCCATTTGACTCGTGCCAAATGCAGCTTCAGTCGAAAGCATTTAGAGAAATCTGGCGGATAAAGCCCTTCTAACTTGCCAAGCCAATTCGACACATAGTGTTGTAATGGGTGAATTAATCAGATTTTGGGAATAATCCTCATAGTGTTTAAAAGCATCGTTTTTGTTGGGCTGGACACTATGAGAGCGCGATTTATAGAAAAAAAGCAGATTTTTTGGCGTTTGTGTGTTGTATTTTGCTGTATTTTTTGCCTTTGTCTGGCTTTAATTCCAGTACAGGCATTTACACAGTCTATTGATAACCTGCGTCAACAACAGCAACAAATGAACCAGCAGCATCAGAGTGTAGTTAACGAACGCGATCGCTTAACAAATCTCCAACAAGAGGCGCAAAAACACTTGACTGGTTTAAAACAAAATCTGCAAACTACAGATAGCTATATTCAACAGAGCGAATCGCGATTACAACAAGCTACCCAACGCCTCCAGCAGTTGGAAACTGATTTAGCTCAAGCCCAACGTTCCTATGAGGAGCGTCAAATAGCAACAGTAGCACGATTGCGTTATCTCCAGCGATCGCCAGCTAGTCAGGGATGGGCAGTTTTGCTCCAAAGTCAAAATATCAGCGACTTTATCAGCCGTCGTCATCAGTTGAAGTTAGTCTATCAAGCAGACCAGCAAATTTTACGAAAACTCAACGACCAAGCAAACTCAATAAATCAGCAAAAAACAGAAGTAGAAGCTCAAAAAAACGAAATTGCTTTGATTCGCGAGCAGCTACTCGCCCAAAAAGCCGATTATCAAACCCAGGCGCAATCACAATCAGAATTGATTCAACGCCTAAATAGCGATCGCCTCGCCTTGGAAGCAGCCCAAAATCAGCTAGAAAGAGAATCCAAAAATTTGGAAGTTTTGATTCAACAAAAGGTAGCAGAAGCGGCGGCGCAAGCAAAAACCAACAGCCGTACAAGCGTTATTATTCAGGGAACTGGGATGCTAGCTTATCCTAGTGATGCTCCTACTAGCAGTCCCTTTGGCTGGCGGATGCACCCAATTCTGGGCTATCGTCGCTTTCACGCAGGTTTAGATTTTGCTGCTAGCTATGGTAGTACAATTCGGGCAGCCGATTCTGGAACAGTGATTTTTGCTGGCTGGTATGGTGGTTATGGCAAAGCTGTAATTATCGACCACGGCAAAGGCATTACTACACTGTACGGACATACCAGCGAGTTGTATGTTACCGAGGGACAAGCAGTAGAACGAGGACAAGCGATCGCTGCTGTTGGTTCCACAGGTTTATCGACTGGGCCTCACCTCCACTTTGAAGTGCGGCGCAATGGTTCGCCCGTCAACCCCGCCGATTATCTTTAAGCGATCGCCAATTCGGCTGCAAATGCGATCGCAAGCGTGCTATAATATTAGAGATTAAGGGCGCGTGGCTCAGTGGATAGAGCAACAGATTCCGGTTCTGTGGGTCGGGGGTTCAAATCCCTCCGCGCTCGTTGTATAGATTACCAAATTATTTGTCCAGATTGACTAATTGTAGGCGATCGTAATTTCGCTTAAAATTAACAAGAATTTTTTTAGTAGTTATTTAGACAATTTACTTGGGAATATTACATAAAGGGTCAAATTTCTCTAATAGCTTGCAAACTTAGAATTAAGAGTTCTCAAAGGATACAAAGAGTTTGCTCTACAATGCCAAAAATTTAATTTAACTTCCTCAAAAAACAAGTGTTTAAATTTGGAGCAATTATATGGAATCGAAGCCAAATGCTCATATTAACAATAGTATATGGATTCTTGCGCTTCTTCCTGAGAGACTCCGTGGATATATATAGCAGGAGGCAGGAGGCAGAGGGTAGCTATACTGAAGGTAAAACTATTACTATTCCTAGCTTTCACGCTTGTCATTATGTCCTAAAGGGTGTGACTACGGCTGTACGTAAAAAATTAGATGGTGGTCAGCTTTTTATTGAACCTTTAGTAGATGGTCTTCCACTTACAAATGGACGAATAGTATAAGAATTTCATGTCTAAATATATTGTCCTAATATTTTAAATCTGCTTCTGATAGTTCACCATCACCGTAAACCTCATAAAACATCTTTAATACCAACCATCTACCCATAGAGCCGAAATCTTAAACTTTGCCCCACACCCTACAGTTTAAACATTTTGACAATAAGGTAAATTTGTAGCTCGCATATCTGTGCGTCACCTTAAACTGCCATTCAATCTTGTGACAAGGTGACTGTAAGTACCTACAACTGTTGTCAGCCAAAGACGGAACAACTATTTTTTATACAGAAGAAAATGGATTTTCAGAATCTTGTAATATGAAAAAGTTGGATAGTATTTAGGCTAATTAATTCTTTTCAAAGAGGAATAAATAAAAAGCGGTAAAAATCAGGCAATACTTTTGAGAAAGTCTGATAATATCAGCTTTTTAAAAATCAGATAAACATAAAAACAAATTAATGGTAAATTAATCTTGTTTAGCTAATTTATAAATGAAAAATAAACTTTTATAAAAAAGCATAAGATATTTCCATTCTTGCTTTGAAAAGGACAGCCTTGATGACAGCAGCTAAGTTAAACTTTGAATATCAAATCGGAGGTAGTCTTGAGAGTAGCGCTCCTAGCTATGTGGAACGACAAGCCGATTTAGAATTTTATGAAGGGTTAAAAGCAGGTCAGTTTTGTTATGTATTGAACTCGCGACAAATGGGTAAGTCTAGCTTGCGAGTGCGGACAATGCAAAGGCTGCAAGCAGAAGGGATAGTCTGTGTTTTTATTGACCTGACAGGAATGGGTACGCAGAATGTAACTTTGGAAAAGTGGTACGCAGGGATTGTCCAATCTCTGGTGAGTAGTTGCCAACTGCACTCAAAAATTCAATGGCGACCTTGGTGGCGCGATCGCCGGGATTTGCTTTCATCGGTGCAGTGCTTTAACCAATTTATTGAAGAAGTACTGTTAGTAGAGGTTCAGCAAGATATAGTTATTTTTATCGATGAAATCGATCGAGTTTTGAGTCAGAATTTCTCATTGGATGATTTTTTTGCTTTAATTAAATTTTTCTTTCAGCAACGAGAAGTTAGTTATGAATATAGGCGTTTGACTTTTGCACTGTTGGGGGTAGCAAATCCTAACCAACTAATTCAAGATAAGAACCAGACACCATTTAATATTGGCAAGGCAATTGAACTGCAAGGATTTCAGCCTGATGAAGTGCAACCATTAATAGATGGTTTGAAAGGCAGAGTCACCAACCCCGAAACGGTTTTAATGCAGATATTAGAATGGACAGGCGGACAACCGTTTCTCACGCAAAAGCTGTGTCAGTTG
This sequence comes from Nostoc sp. S4, assembly GCA_029379225.1. GTDB lineage: Bacteria > Cyanobacteriota > Cyanobacteriia > Cyanobacteriales > Nostocaceae > Nostoc. Next base: position 13,944 of record JAQYWR010000007.1, read on the forward strand.
ATAGTTTTAGAGTCAACTGCTCAAAGATTTTCCTTGGTCGAGCAAGTAGTCAGGTCGTGTATTGTTGAAAATTGGGAATCTCAGGACGATCCCGAACATTTGAGGACGATTCGCGATCGCATCTTGTACAGAAACGAACAACGCATGGGGAGATTGTTAGAGTTATATCAGCAGATTTTACAGCATGGAGAAATTGCTGTTGATGGCACTCCCGAACAAATCGAATTACGACTGTCAGGTTTAGTAGTTGAACGACAAGGCAAGCTTAAAGTATATAACCGCATTTACGAAGCGGTGTTTAACCAAAGTTGGGTTGAGCAAAAGTTAGCACAGTTGCGACCTTATGCAGAAGCGATCGCTCTTTGGTCAGCCTCAGCTTGCCAAGATGAATCCTATCTGTTGCAAGGACAAGCTTTACAAGATGCCTTAGCTTGGGCATTAGGTAAAAGCCTTGGCGATTTAGATTATCAATTTTTAGTTGCAAGTCAAGACTTAGCCAAACGCCAAGCCCAAACGTCACTGCAAGCATTAGCACAAGCCAGCAAACTTTTGGCACAAGCCAGACAAAAAGCCAAACAGCAAGTTTTGCAACGTCGAATTGGCTGGAGTTGGATACCACGAATTGCCATTTGTATAACTGCACCTATACTGCTGCTGCGTTTTGCTGGGCTATTACAAGGTAGCGAGTGGAATATGCTCGATAGTTTTTTTCGCTGGCGGCTGTTGCTAGAGTCACCGGAGAAGCGAATAGCGATTGTTACTATCGACGAACAAGATATAAAAAAAGCGGGAAAGTGGCCTATCCCAGATCGGGTTTTAGCTGAGGCAATTGCTAATATTAAAGCCCAAAAACCGAGAGCAATTGGTTTAGATATTTTTCGAGATTTGCCAGTAGAACCTGGGCATCAAGACTTGGTTAACATCTTCCAATCAACTCCTAACTTATATGGAATTGAAAAAGTCGTCGGCAAGAAAATTAATACTGTCGCACCTCCTCCCACTCTCAACCCAGAAAGAGTAGGCTTTGCCGATCAAGTGGTAGATGCAGATGGTAAGGTACGGCGTGCCTTATTGTCAGTAGATTTCTCCAAAACTGAAGTGCGCTACAGTTTGGCATTGAAGTTGGCACAACACTATCTACAGTCTGAAGGAATAAACCCAGAAGTAATTGACAACGACCCCCAACGTCAGCGGTTGCGTTGGGGGAAAGCAGTCTTTGAGAGGTTTGAGGGCAATGACGGCAGCTACGTTCGTGCTGATTCTGGAGGTTATCAGATTTTGCTGAACTTTAGAGGAAATCAGCAAAATTTTGCTACCTTCTCTTTAACAGATGTATTGGAGAAACGCATTCCCTTTGATAGTTTACGCGATCGCCTAGTTCTAGTCGGTACTACTGCCGAAAGCATTAAAGATGTACTTTATACACCTTACAGCAGCGGTCTATTGAATTCCGCTCGACCGATGACAGGGGTAACTGTTCATGCCAACATTGTCAGTCAAATCATTAGTGCTGCTTTGGATAACAGACCTTTGCTTCATGTTTGGCAAGACCCGATAGAATGCTTTTGGATTTTAGTCTGGGCGGGATTAGGAGCAGTCATCAGCCGACAGTTGAGGTCTTCAATTGCGATCGCTGCCAGTATTGTCTTTGTTAGTGCGGGGCTTGTAGGAGTTGGCTTTTTAGCCTTTTGCTGGGGTTGGTGGCTACCGATGGTGCCTTCGCTGTTAGGGTTTTTTGGGTCAGCAGTCGTCCTAGAGTTAATTACTTACAAGCAACTTGAAAAACTCGAATTTCATCAGACTTTGGCACTACTTTTAGAAATGTGCCAAGATTATCCTCTGGCGGGAGCAATTGCAATTGAATACCTCAAGCAGTCAGAAAGCCAAGAGCGTCAAGCTTCGATCGAGCAACAGTTGGGAGAAAAACAGTTAGCTAATTCTCCAATCGCAATGGTTGAGTAGCGATCGCATCTAACCCAGCAGACTTGAGAAAGTTAGTCCAGATATCTGCTACGGCTTGATTGTTAGGTTGAGTGTTTTTAATTCGAGCTAGGGCGATCGCGGCATCGTACCAAATTCCTTGTTGACTGTAAGCATTTGCCTGCTCTAGATCTGTCTTTTGATGATTCTGAGATTGAGGTAAAACTACACGGCGTACCCATGAGGTAATTGCCGGATCGTTAGGGCTAGGTCTTTCCCCGCATACCAACACCATAGCCCACTGATAATTTTTGCCTACTTCTAGAGGAGGTGCGCTGTCCGCTGACTTGAGGCTAATAATCCCAGGTTTACCTGCGATCGGAATGAAGGTTTGGGAATAAATCAGATTGTCTTCTGCAATCAAGCTTAAGATTACTTGCTTGGCAGATGTTGACGATAAATACACCAAAAATGTCGGACGATCTGCTGTCGTTAACCCAAAGTTGCTGCCAGAGGGCACAAGGGCTATCGAATGGGGTTGGTTGGATGGTGTAGTAGTTGATGTGGCATCTTGAGGACATTGTAAATTGCCACGCGACCCTGCTGATAATGTAGATTCTGGCTGACCCTGACTTGGTGGTGGTTTGAATATTATCTGCTGGTTTTTTGAGCGATTAGTTGGCGTAGGAATATTTGTAGTTGATTGGGCAATTGTGGGTTGCGTCCCAATTAGAAACAATCCTACGGCAATTAAATAAATCAACTGTTGACTATTTAACATCGGTTATCTTCCGGTAAAGTCAAACGTCCTTAAAGTGATACTAAGTAGAAGGCAGGAGGCAGAAGGCAGAAGGCAGAAAGGAAAAGCCAGTTGATAATAGGGTTTCACAGATTGACATTTTACATTTAATTATGTCCACCTACTTAATTAAAAATTCTCAATTCCGAAAACACAGTAAATTTCTTGCAAAAATCCAGTCCCCATTGCCAATCCCCTACTTGCTATTTACAACCAATTACCCACTAAGACAAATGGTGCCCAGTAGTAAGGATGACGATATTTTGGCGATCGCAACAAAAACAGTTGAGCAGTACGAAGTGCCTCCGCTTTAGTGACTTCAGGTTTGTTTAATTCCAAATACAACTTGTTCATTAGTTGGGCTGTCGATTCATCTTGTACCGACCAAAGCGTTGCTAACGTACTACGTGCCCCGGAACGCACCGCTACTCCTGCAAGTCCTAGAACCGCCCGCCGATCGCCAACTGCGGTTTGACAAGCACTCAAAATTAATAATTCTAAAGGACTGCGACCGGGGCGAGCGCGTGCTTGCAATAATTGGTCTAATTCTTTAACATTGATGCGACCATCCCAAGTCAATAAAAAGGTATTTTCAGCTTGAGAAGAAAACTGACCGTGGGTTGCTAGGTGAACGATGGGGAAAAGGGCATTGTTGATTTGAACTTTCAGCCGATTGCGGGTAAAGTTTTGGTTTAAAAGAACTTCTGTCGGCACTACCTCGGCAATTTGTTGAACTTCCTGTTTCACTCCTGGCAGTGAAGAAAACCCTTGTCTAGCCTCAACCAAACCTCCAGCTAAAGTTTGCAATTTGTTTGCAGAAAGCGATCGCGAATATAACAGCTGCAAACCTGGACTCAAAGCTAGGTTATATTTTTCAATTAGATATTGCTGCTGCTTGCGATCGTAAAGTACCGACATCGGTACTCCGCGCAGCACTCCGTCTAGTACAAATGCCAAAGTTTTAATCTTATCTTTTTGCAGTTCTGCCTCAACTGGACGAATTAACCAGTCATAAAAAGTTTGTCGTGCCTGAATTCCAGTTGAGTCAGAGATATAACGGTTGAAGCCAACGAACAGCTCGTCAAAGACGCGCTCGACTTCCCCAGGCTGAGAAGCCATTAGAGGAGTTGCGTAGTATTTTAAGGGTTTTTGAGGTCGAGACAAAATCAGAGCCAGCCGATCTGGCAAAATAATCGAGTAGATGACCGCAGCACTGGGATCTAATTGGTCGATTGGTTGGGGTTGGCTAGTTACACAAGCTTCCCGAAAAAAGTTAGTCAGTTCTGCTAGCTGGAGTGCTTCTATGACATCACGAGCTTGCTTGAGATTCTCCTGACTAATCTCTGTTGGTATCTGTTGAGAACCAAGGGGTTGTAAGAGCAAATTGACTAACTCTCGGTAAACTGGTTCTACAGTGTCACGAAAAGTAAATTGAATTTCTGGATTAATACCAATCAAGTCTTGACGCAAGGACTGAAGAGTTTCATAGGCTATCGTGTAGGCTTGCAGCGCGCTTTTTTGGTCTTGCTGAGTTTGATAAATCCGTCCTAACTGCCACTGCCACAGATAGGTAATACTAGAACCAGTGAAAGCAGATTTCTGCTGCAAGGCTTGTTGAGTTAATTGTCGTGCCTGTGCCAAGTTTCCCGTTTGCTGATAAACTCCTCCTAGATAACCACGAGCATCAGCTTCGGCTTGCCTGTCTTTTAATTGTTGGGCTTGGTTGAGAGCTGTTTGTAAAATTTGGCTAATTTCCGACCATGAAGGAATTTTTGATGATTCAAGAGTCTTAACACCAGCGTTTGTAGATGCATTTTTGACAAAGCTACATAGTTGCAGAATTGGGGATACAGCATTTGATGTTTCACTCAGTCCCGATCGCAGACACATCAAACTCTGGGCAAAATTGATATGAGCATAGACAGTTGGATGGCTAGCAGATAAGTTACTGAGGCTAGATGTAATTTTGGACAGCAGGGTTGGGACTTCAGCCCATTGTTGAGTTTGTACCAAGAGGCTAAATCGATTCAATTGCGCTTGGCTTTTGATGTCTGCTGATATAGATGATTCAGCTTGGCGATAGCAACTAGCCGCTTGTTGATAAAATTCCATAACATTGTCTGTACTTGCTACTGAAATGCAGTCTGTAGTCTGTGTAGACGGCTGTTGGCTGTTTTGTTGTAACTGCATCTTTTTGTTGCCCAAGGCTCGCGCTGTGTTGCCTAAACTCAGGTAAGTAGCAGCCAGATTTGGTAAATCGCCTGATTGTTGAGCTAATTGCCCAGCTGTCAATAAGACCGTTTGCGATTGTTCGAGTTGACTAACAACGCGTAAAACATTACCAAGACTGCGTAAAGCCAAGATGTTTAAAGACGAGGAATTTCCTTTATTGACACGTTCTTTTAAGGCTGGCAATTCTTCCTTAGCAATCTGGCAACTTTGATAATCCAGCTCTAAAACTTTTAATAAAGTCTTGCAGGCCCTGGGGTAAAGACCTAAATCTTGCATCGCTTGGGCTTGGTTAATTTGGTTTCTAGTTAAGCCGTTTTGATTGCCGAGAGTTTGATAGATTTGGGCTGCTTGTTGCCAAGTTGCAAGAGCTGCTTCTGATTCTCCGACAGCCAGTTGCAGCTGTCCTTGAATGTCTAAAGTAGAACTGAGGATTTGCGCTCGCTCTGGTGTCTTTGCTTGTGTTTGAAGAATATTTAAACTTGTAGCGATCGCATTTTTAGCTTGTTCCCATCTGCCAAGTTGTTGAGCAGTCAAGGAAAGATTGCTTAACGCCATTGCTTGGTTGAGTTTATCTTCTCGCGCTGCAAAAGCCGCAGCAGCCTGTTCCCACACGCTCAGGGCTGACGCAAATTGTCTGTTTTCGTAAAGCGATTTGCCTTGTTCGACCAAATCGAAAGCCTGCTTTTGAACAGCAGTTGATGCCCAAACGCGATCGTTTAGCAGCACTCCGCCCACAGACAAGAAAAATAACAGGACTACCAGAATTAGCGATCGCCTTGGGGAGCGGTTACTTGGCGAGAAAAATGCCCTAAGCGTAGGCATAGCCCGTCGTAGACATCGCCATCCGTGCTGTTTTAAAGCCATACCTTCTTCTTTTTGTCAAGCTATTTAAGAAAAATGCCTACATTCAATCATTTCACGAAATTACTGACATAATATGCCTCTTCTGCCCCCCTGCTCCCCTGCCTCTCACCGTGCAGGACAACTACTCAAATTTTTAGCTAAACGATGGGTTCCAATAACATTAGGATTGTAGGCGGTAAGAACGATTTCACCTTTATTGTTGAATACCCATCCTTGAGCTGGCACAATTTGGCTAGGGATTTGGAATTTGAAATTATGTCCAGAGGAGGTTTGCTGTACTGGTTTGACATTCCTATCGCTTGTAACTGGTTCAACTAAACCAACCTGAGTAGCTTCCCGGCTTAAGTCTTCATTGGGACTAGGAGGTAAACCACCGCGTCCGGTGATGGTGAATTCACTGCCAACACCTCTGCTACAAGGATTTTGGGCAATTTGGTCATTGGGATCGATAACAGTTGCGGGTAATTCTACTAAATTCCGGCTGGGATCGATTGGTTCATTGATGTTCACCACTCCTGGATTGCCACCAAACTCTGAACTAGCGGTGATGTCATTTAACATATCTCTTGGCCGATCGCGGAATTCAATACCAAAGATACCAGTAGCTGTGATATCAACACGACCACCGTTACCATAAGTTGCATTGGCGGTTATATCACTACCCGTTGGTTGTGAGGGGAACGCAACTAGAAATTGGGTATTAATGTCAATGTTCCCGCCAGTACCAAGTGCCCCTGGTTGGCTTTGAGTGCCTGCGTTGGTAGTAATTTTGCTGTCGCGCCGCATCTGCAATAAATCTGCTATTTGCAAGGTGATATTGCCACCTGTTTCTTTGGCAGTTTCGGCTGAGATTGTTCCCCCGTCCAAAGTCAAAGAGTTGGCTTGCACATCTATATTGCCTCCGGTTCCAGTTCCTCTGCTATTCACAGAGAGTTGGGCACCATTTTGAATTAGGACATTTTTGGGGGAGCCTAGCACGAAGATTTTACCGCCAGCACTGGTAGAAGTATTTTCAGTCTGAGCTAAAACTGCGGTTCCTAAATCAGAGAGAGTAAGGCTATTTTGCGCGTTCAAATAAATATTGCCTGCTTCAGAACTAGCTGAAGTGTTAGTACGGATTTGTCCGGTATTGAAGAGGTCAATAGTATTAGCCGTGACATCAATATCACCAGCTTTACCATTTCCATTAGTATTAGCACTGATAAAAGCTGCATTACTTACTTGCAACCGAGGAGCGTTGATTGTAATTCCCTGTGAGGCTCCATCTGCGCCAGTTCCAACTTCACTGGCAAGAGTGGAACTTAGGGAGCGATCGCGAGATGTGCCGTCAATAACTACATTATCGGTAGCTGTAACTCGAATCGCGCCGGAATTGCCCTTTCCTAATGTATTAGTATTTAACTGAGCGCCATTGGTTACTCTCAGGATGGGAGTATTGATTTCAATCCCTCCAGAATTGCCTATAGCAGCAGCCGTAACTTGGCTAGTTGCAGCACTGCCGTTACCTTTGCTCGATTCCCCATCAAAGATTACGCGATCGCTAGCAATTATGCCGATCGCGCCTGCATCACCAGAACTTTTGGTACTGGCATCCAGAAACGCGCCTTTCGTTACCTCTAAGAGCGGAGTATTAATCGCAATCCCGCCCGATTTTCCCACAGCTCCGTCATAAACTTGACTCAGTACAGATGTGCGGAAGTTATATATAGATTCGCCATCTACCAGTACCCGATTACGGGCATTAATGGCGATTATGCCTGCATTCCCTTGCCCGGAAGTACTAGCACTGAGTTGAGCGCCATTGGTAATGGCAAAACTTCCTGCATTAATCTCGATGTTGCCTGAGTTGCCGACAGCATTTTGTTGCACTTGGCTAAATACTGTACTCAAGAAATTTTTCTGGGATTCGCCATCTACCACTACCCCATCGCGGGCATTAATGGCGATTGTGCCTCCATTCCCCTGTCCGGAAGTACTTGCACTGAGTTGAGCGCCGTTGGTAATAGCAACACTACCTGCGTTAATCTCAATGCCGCCCGATCTACCAACAGCTCCCTTTTCCACTTGACTTTGTACTGCACTCAGGGAATTGTAACGAGATTCTCCCTCAAAGACCGCTTGACCTGCGGCAGTAATGCGAATCTTCCCAGAATCTCCTGTGCCTAAAGTGTTGGTATCGAGGAAACCACCATTCGTTACCTGAACGCTACCAGCGTTAATCTCAATCCCGCCGGAATTGCCTTGGGCATTTTCTCTAACTTGACTTAGTAGCGAGCTGCGCGGATCGATGATAGATTGCCCATCAATAACTACTCGATCGCTGGCGATCGCTCGGATTGTACCTGAATTTCCCTGACCTTGGGTACTTGCATTCAGCTGAGCGCCATCACTCACTTCCAGAGAATTAGCTTTAATATTAATGTCACCAGAGTTACCTTGCGCTCCAGCCTCTACTTGATTGAATGCTCCACTGATTGCCCTATTGGGAGATACGCCACTAAAAACTACGCGATCGCTGGCATTAATTTCAATATTTCCTGCCTGAGTTCCAGGTGAACCCAAACCTGGGCCTATTCCAGCGAATAACCGACCTCCTCCTTGAATATTGACGTTACGACCGTTAATTACAATACTACCGCCACCTCCACCCGTAACATTCACCACTGCTTCTTTAGAGAGGGACACATCACCGCGTTCAACACCATTGGGAAAATTTAGAGAAGCAACTCTTGGTATTCCTTGGGACTCTTGAATATTAAAACCAACTGTTCCCGCACCAGTCAATCCTCCTAACTCAATGCGACCCCCAGCTACCTGTAAGTTTCCCCCATCAAGAATCACATTTCCACCGACCAGCGCCAAAGTATTCTCCGGCAGTAAGTAAAGACCAACAGATTGATTGACAATGCTTTCGGGATTTTGTCTCAATTGCAAAGCCACAGGAATATTTACTGTTAAAAGTGGTGGGGCTTGCGGGTTTGTGGCGCTAAACTTCAACCCATTATCAAACACTAGACTATCTGCACTAGAAGCTACAAACGAACCTCCTAAATCCAAACGAGCATTGGGGCCAAAGACAATTCCGTGAGGATTAATGAAAAATAAATTGGCGTTGCCTAAAACTCCGAGAGTTCCTAGAAGATTTGAGGCATTATTCCCTGTCACCCGCGTCAAAATATTGCTAATTCCACCTGGATTTGTAAAATAGGCTTTTGCTCCGTTGTTAACATTAAATTCCTGGAAGCTGTGAAATAAATTGCTTCCTTGAATTGCTCCCCCATTAATTCTGTCGATCGGACTGCCGTTAAGATTATCTGGTACTACAACTGAATTTTGATTGCCTAGAGTTCCATCAGGGATGATTTGGGCTTTTACCGGAAAAGAAGCAATACCAGACAACAAAACCAACACAAGATTCATCTTAATTAGAGATGTATGAGACAGGAGCTTACGCTTGAGATGTTGCATTTTTGATTCTTAAATTTTTACTAATCAGCCATTCATAAGAAAATTTCACAAACCTTGCGATGAAAAAGGAATATCCCCTACACCCTATACCCCACACCCTTTTTTTAGAAAGGACTTCCCACTATTGAGAAATAAAAACCGTCTTCCTGTAAAGTCCTGCCTGTGTCTTGAATATCTGTTAATGGAATCCCATAATCAAGACGAGCATTGAGGCGATCGCTCATTTGCCACTGTAAACCCAATCCCAACCCCAGCAAGGTATTAGGATTTGGGTTAGGATTGTCAGAACTATTCCAACCCACACCAAAATCAATAAACGGCACTACTTGCAAAATTCCTCCAACATTTTTTACCCGCAGTACTGGCAATTGCACTTCTGCTGATGCAAAAAAGCCATTATCTATCAACAGAACATCCTGTCGATAACCCCGGACGCTATACAATCCACCCAGCGCAAATTGCTCTAAAGGCACAAGGGCGCGAGTTGACAATTGCAAATCAGAACGTATCACCAGTAAAGTCTGCGGTGCTAAAACTCGCACGTATTGTCCTTGCCCTCGCCAGGAAAAAAACCGAGTATCAGGAGGGTCATTGTTGACTGTAGCATTAAAGATATCTAAACCCAAGTTAAATTGAGAGCGTAGAGCTAAGGCTTGTTGAGAATTTTGCTGCTGATATTCCTGGTAAAATTGCAAGGCTGAGATCCGAGTCTCTCCTTTTTCATCAGCACCTGCTGAAAGAGGAAAACCACTACCTAACAGTTGAGATTTGCTTTCTTGTCGTAACGCGGATAGACCCACAGCAAATTCTTTGTTGGGAGATAAGATTAAAGGTTGGCGAAAACCTAACTCGAAGTAATTAGAATTACCAATAATATCTATGCGGTCAAAGGGTGGTTCGACAATTTCGGTATTTGTCAATCCACCTCTGAGGGTAATTGCGCCATTACGAGGATTAACAGGTATGTTGTAGCGCAAGTCAAGGGCGTTGCTACCATCAGTATTGATATATTCCAAATTCAAGGCATCCCCAAAACCGAGTAAATTTCCTTGGTTAATGCGGACACCACGGCGTAAGCTACCAACGCTAGGCGCACGACCATTATCTAGAAAAAATTCTGTATTAAACGAGTCGGCTTCTACTACCTTGACTGTTAGTATACTTAATTCCGGACGCGACCCAGCAGACAATTCGGCTGATATATTCTGAATTAGGGGGTCGAGTTGTAATAGTTGCAAAGCTGACAGCAAGTGCTTTTGATTCAGAGGTCTAGTGGTGGCTAATGCTAATCTGCTCTTGATGTAGTTCGAGTTCAATCGTCGTGTACCCGTGACCGCAATTTCTTCTAGTCCTCCTTCAATAATCTGGATTTTGACGACAGACCCCTGTTGAGATAAGGTTTGACCAGCTGGAATCACAGCACCGCAATTAATATACCCCGCATCGGTGTAGAGTTTAGTTATAGCAGCCTCGACTTGAAGTAATTCTGCAAAGGTTAGCGATCGCTTGGTAAATTGAGCAGTAACTTCGGTTAACTTTTTATCGCTAAATGCTGTATTTCCATCAAACTCGAATTTGTTAACAATAATAGTTTGGGGAAGGTCTAAGCGTTCTTCAGAAGGGGGAGTTTGAGCAGGAAGCTCAAGGTCAGGTTTTAGTCGTGGCTGCGGGATAGGTATCGGCTGTTTTGGCGGTTTTGAGTCGAGAACCTGAGACAAAATTGGCAATGATGTCAATTGATTCGATTTTAATAAGCTTATTGTTTGTACTTGGCTGTGATGGAGTTGAGGCTTGCTAGTTAACAGGCTTTCTCGCACGCTTGCGTTTTCAATTTTGTTAACAGACTGTCCCTTGCTTTTAACGCTGAAACTGAAGCGCGAACTGTTAGCACTTTGGAGTTTATCAAGCGAAATATGAGCCAAAGCGCCATCTTTATCGAAGGCAATTAACACTCCTAGTATTACCAACATTTTTAAAGCTAGTGTTAAACACCAGAAGGATGGACACCATACTTTCGTCATTATTAATAATGTAGAAGTTTTATACTGTACAAATTAACCAAAATTTGAATGACAATATTTGGTCATTGCCAGCGCCATACAAGTTTTATCATGATTTTGCAGTCCTTGTACCAACAAGCTGATGCATTAGGGCAGTTAGATTGCAAAGTGCATTATTTTGACAAATCTAGTAATCTTAAATCATTCGTGATAAATTTAGAAACAATTAGACGAATATAATTCGCTACTTGATAAAATTTTACTATATTATTATTCATATTTTTTCACAATTAATTTAGAACTGCTATAGCTATGCGTACTCATCTTCTTTCAACAATTCTGGGGTTAACCACGATTTCTGTATGCACATCTTTACCTGTTCGGGCTGCAACTTTCAACTACGACCAATTAAAAAATATTTCATTACGACCAATCAACTCTGAGAACCGCCTAACTTTTTCTGGAGAGCCATTTCAGAACCAGGGATATACAGTTTTCTCCAATCTAAATCCCACTTCCCTAGATTCTGGTCATCAAGTTATCAGCCTAAATGGATTAGGTAATGCTCCTTATTACGTGACCGGTCGCCAGGGAAGTCCAGAAGTTCCTGCAAGTGGTGCGACTAGAGCGACGAGTGTAACTGAAATCGCTGGCTTTCCTACATTTAGTAGCTATCTGAAAAACAATGGAATTCAGCTAGATAGTATTGGCTTTGGCTTTGGTCAAAAAAGTGACCGTGATTTTACTAAAACGTGGAATTTGGGAGACGACAATCTCGGCAAAGATTGGTTCGGTAGTCCCGATTCAACCATTGAGGAAAAAATCTATAAAGCTAATCCAGATGATGTGGAAGTGTTTCTCTCTTTTGGCAGACAAAAGATAGTTAATTTAGGGTATTCAGATATTTACGCAGCTATAGATTACGGTTCTACAACATCAGTTTCTGATGATAGCGATGTTGCTTTTACCGAGCCAATTACAGTCACAAAGGTAACCGGACTAAATTCGGTTGAGGACGCTTTAGCTAATGCTTTCTTACAAGATGTTGCTGCTGGTGGTGGTAAAGTTCAGCTAGTTCACGAAGAATACCAACCTGACGAAACTAATTTTATTATTGGAAATGGATTCGGCGGTATAAATCTGCGATTTGGAGCTTCTATCCGAATCGTAAGAACTCCAGCAGTACCCGAACCTACTTCTGCATTGGGGTTATTAATGTTTGGAGCTTTGAATGCAATTTATTATGTAAAAAAACAAAAAACCAAGTAAGAGGCAGGGGAAGCAGGGGGGCTTCTGCCTTCTGCCTTCTTCACGAAGGTACTAGGTATCCATCTTCCATGCGAATAATGCGATCGGCAATATCGAGAATGCGATTGTCGTGAGTTACCATCAAAATGGTACAGGCTTGTTCTTTAGCTAGTCGCTGCATCAGTTCTACAACGTCCCGGCCTGATTTACTATCTAAAGCGGCAGTGGGTTCGTCAGCTAAAACCAATTTAGGATGACTTACTAAAGCACGAGCGACTGCAACTCTTTGTTTTTGTCCGCCTGAAAGATCGTCAGGGTAGTAATTTAATTTATGACTTAATCCGACTGCTTCCAGCATAGCTCTAGAGCGAGCGTCAGCTTCTTGTTGAGAAAAATCTCTATGCAGTTCAGTTGACATTTGAACATTTTGGAAAACAGTCAAAAATCGTAGCAAGTTATGAGCCTGGAAAATATATCCAATATTTCGTCGGATATCTATGAGTTGTTGATGATTTGCCTTATAGAGTTCTTGTCCAAAAATTCTTAAACTTCCATGTTGAACAGACCGTAAGCCACCGAGCAAAGTTAACAATGTTGTTTTACCCGACCCTGATTGACCCATCAAAATAACTATTTCACCTGGGTTAATTTGAAAATTGATGTCAAATAAAATTTGTTTCCGTAATGCTCCTTGACCAAAATAATGATTGAGATTTTGAATATTGACAACGGGAAATTTCATAGTTATATAAGCTTTAAAATTGCTCAGTTTGTTATAAGTTAACAACTTCCTCAAAAAATGTCGGCTGGGTCTGCTGATTGTACTTTACGTATTGCGATCGCTCCCGATATAGCACACATCAAAATTGTTAAAATTACAACAGTTAAGGCTCGAATAAAAGTCATAGAAATTGGCAAAAGAGTGGCATCGCGCGTCATGTCATACAATCCCAGGCACAATGCAAAACCAGGAATATATCCTAAAATTGATAGGATGATAGCTTCTTGAAACACAAGACTAAACAAAAATGAACTTTTATATCCCATCGCTTTGAGAGTGGCATATTCTGCCAAGTGTTCTGATACATCTGAATAAAGAATTTGATAAACAATTACAGCCCCAACCATGAATCCCATAATCGTACCTACCGTAAAAATAAATCCAATGGCTGTACTACTCTTCCAATAATCTTTTTCTAGCTGAATAAATTCTTGCTTAGATAATACTCTGACATCTTGAGGTAATTCTTTCCTCATCGCTTCTACTAAATTTTCCACCTTCACATCCGGTTTTAAGCGAATTAATCCGATATCAATCAGTCCTTTTTGGCGTTGATTGTTGAATATCCGGAGAAAATTTAAATCGCTTGTAATCAAAGTTCCATTAGCTGCAAACGATGTTCCTAACTTAAATAAAGCTCCTATATTAATTTGACGATTATTTACTTCTGTAGAGATTGTCATTCCTTGCTCAAATTCAGTAGCTATTGGCCCAAATTCCGGTCGAGAATCTCTGTCGAATAAAACAACATCTGGAATCTTAATTTTGTCTATGTTCTCCTGTACTTCTGGTAAATCAAAAACATCTTCATCAGGATTAAATCCCATAATTAAAATTTGACGACTAGTATAGTCCTGTGGATTAGTCCAAAAACCAAAATCTAGATATACAGAACTTACAGATTCTACACCATCAAAGCTTTGTGCTTGGTATAAACGTCTTTGAGAAAAGGTTTTTAAGGTGTTCAAAGCAATGCTTCTAGAGCTAATTAAAAAAATGTCACTCTTCAACTTTGTATGGACGCGGACATTACTATCATATAGACCATCACTAAACCCTAACTGCATAAACATTAGAATTACAGCAAAAGCAATACCCGATAGGGCAATTAACAACCGAGTTCTTTTATGGGTAAGCTGTAGCCAAGCTACAATCAATGGGAATTTCATAGCGAAGAAACTGTATTAAGGTTTGATTACTACATTGACTTCTAAATTGGTCAGTCCTGCAACCAGTTGACTATCTTTTAAACGGATTTTGACTTCGACCACCCTAGCGTCAATCTTGGCTGCTGGGTCAGTATTCAAAACATCCTTCTTTCCAACTTCTAAACCAACTTGTTCCACTACACCTGGGATATCTTTAGGGAAAGCACTACTAGAAATAATCGCTGCTTGACCAACTTTTACTCTACTGACATCCGTTTCATAAACTTCTGCAACGACATACATTTGTTGGGTGTTACCAATTTGCACAATACCTTGGTCGGAAATTGCTTCTCCCGAACGAGCAAATATTTTGAGAATTTGACCAGATTTAGGGGCACGAATTATTGTACGTTCTAAGCGCGCGATCGCTAGCTTCAAATCACTATTTGCTGATTCTATCTGAACTTTATTTTCTGCTAGCTGTAAATTAGCTTGTGCTGACTGAACTTGCGCTTGGGCATTTTGAAGAGCAGTACTTCGTCCTCGTTCTAATTTAGCCAGTGTAGCTTTGGCATTATTTAGTTCATTTTGTTTGCTACTAACTAATAATACCTTATCATCCAAAGATTGTTGAGAAATAGCTCCTTGCTTTTGCAAATAAGCAAAGCGTTTTAAGTCTTTTTGTTTAGCTTGTAAATCTACCTTTATTCCTTTTATTGTTGCTTTTTGAGCGGTAATTTCTGACATTTGAGGCGTTTTTATCTGCCCAATTCGAGATTCTGCTTCTGCAATTTGAGCTTTGCCAAACATACTCTCAGCTTTCAAGCGACTGCGAGCTTCTTGCAACTTAGTAGCCGCAGCATTTTTTTCTGCTAACCGTTCTTGATAGCTATCTAAATAAGCTAAGACATCGCCTAGTTTTACCTGCTGACCTTCTTGAACTAACAAGCGATCGATACGCTCTTCAAGACTACCTCCAATTGTAATTACTTCTCCTTGAGGTTCTACACGACCTAGAGATGTCACTGACCTTACCTGATTTTTTCGACTTTGAATTTTTGCAACTTGCATCTGAGAATCGGGTGCTTTGGTGCGAGAAAATTGGTAAGTTTCTAGAAGACCAATTCCTAAAATACCAACGATTGCCATCGGAATTATCTTTTTACCCGAAGGCTTAAAAACTAAATCTAAATTCAACTTTCTCACCTCAAGAATTTAACTGATGTTTTTCAAGCAATACTCAAGTACCGAAACAGTGCTGAGTACTGAATGATATATTTTTCAACGCAGAGGAATGCAAAGGTAAACGCGGAGGAACGCAAAGTTTTAAACTCGTATATTGAACAAGCATAAACTATATAAAAAGTAAAATTAATTGCGCGATCGCACACTTATGTTTAAGAGCAACTACATCCAGTATGGAAAAAGAAATGTATTGCTTTTTTGCAAAGAGGACGGCAATAAATAGGGAAAAGGACTAAATAGGAGCAATATTTTCTTTCTCTATCGTTCGCACAGGTTGGTATAGATAACTAAAAATTGCTACCCAAAAATTGATTGTTCCCAAAACTATAAATAACAGTCCAATGCCTCGCCCTGCTCCAACACCGACAATTTTACCGACACTACTAGCCAATAGACCATCACTAGCTAAAAGTGGCTCGAATACATAATCGGCTAGGGGGCCAGCTAGGAGATATGCAAGTGGAAAAGAAGACCAAGCAATCATCAGCCGCACTGCAAAAACTCGTCCTTGCACATCCGGTGGTACTTTGGTCTGCCAGATGGTTTGATTGCAACCATCCATAAATGGCACGCAGAAAAAAACGCCAAAGGCTGCTGTTGTAATTAGTGGTATGGAAGGGTGCAGTCCAACCAAGAGCAAGCAAATTCCTTGCAGCAAACCGAAACCGAACACGCCATACACGCGGGGCTTTGGGCCTCCCCAAACGCTCATGATAATACTACCTACTAACATGCCACTACCTGCAATAGACATCACATTGCCAAGGATTACAGGTGAAGTAAAAGCTAGAAGCATAGGTGTAATTAAGACGCTGGCAATTCCCAATCCAAAATTACTCCCAGCGAAAAACAATAACAGCCCCAATAAACCCGGACGTTTGATGATATAAGTCCAGCCATAAATTGCTTCTTTTAAGAGCGAACTTTTTCCGCGATCGCTTGCGGTAGTTTTTCTAGGTTTGGGGAACTGGACAATCAAGAGGGTAACGATGGCAAAGAGATAACTGGCGAAGTCAATTAAAAGCACGCCCTGAACTTTGATTGTCAAAACCATAACTCCTGCCAAGGCTGGGGCGAAAAGCCTTGCAGATGCTTCCCCGATGTTTGTCATCCCACTGGCGCGACCGAGGTGCTTTTTAGAGACAAGCAACGTAATAGTTGCAGAATAAGCCGGAAACTGAAAGGCGGTGCAAACTGAGATGATGGACATACCAGCATAGATATGCCAAATCTGGAGTTGATTAATTAAAAATAGTAATACAAAAACCAGGGTTGTTAGACCCGCCACAGTATTACAGAGTAACATTGTGGCGCGTCGTTCCCAGCGATCGACAAGCGCCCCCGTAATAGGTGATAGTACAATCCCAGGCAACGTAGTAAACAAAGAAACGAGCGCAAACTCAGTGACCGAGCTTGTTCGTTGGTAGACCCACAAACCAAGAGCGAAGCCAGTAAGTCCTGAGCCAACGAGCGAGATTAGTTGCCCAAACCAGGTAATAATAAATACCTGTAGTTTATTAGTTATGATAGGTTTGACCATACCTTTTCTCAATAATTGCGATGTCTGTAGCAGTCGTATTTGTAGAGGTAGGGAACCCGCATTTCTCACTCTTGTTGAGGCGAAGAAGGGGCAGGGGGGAACTGTTTTTACTCTGTGTTTTCTGCGCCTCTGTGGTTCAAGTAATTAAGCAAAATTGGTATGAGTCAGTTCGTAGTAAGCACTAAAGTCCTTACTACAAACCTGCAATTCAAACGCCACACATTACTAAATTTGGCCTAACTCCTCGGCAACAGTATCAACAGTGAAATGAATTTGCTCAGGTGTGTGATTAAAATTGATAAAAAATCGCAGACGAGCGGCTTTGTCTTCTACCGCAGGATAGATTTGAGGTAGCACATTAATTCCACGCTCAAACAGGGCTTGGGAGAGTTGGATGCAACGCACAGAGTTACCTACAATCACTGGAATCACAGCAGAGTGCTTACTCATCCCAGTATCTAGCCCGCGATCGCTTGCCAATTCCAAAAACAATTTAGCTCGCTCATGCAAAAATTTAACTCGCTCTGGTTTTGTTTTCAGCTTGCGGATGGAGGTTAGTGCTGCTGCCGTGTTTGCTGGCGACATCCCAGCGCTATAAACAAAAGCGGGAGCAGTGTATTTTAAATATTTGATTACAGCATGACAACCTGCAATATAACCACCACAGCTAGCGAATGATTTGCTGATTGTGCCCATCCACAAATCTACGTCAGCAGGATTAACGTTATGATACTCGCCGATACCGCGACCGCGATCGCCAATCACACCCATAGAATGGGCTTCGTCTACCATTAAAAATACTTTGTGACGTTTCTTGATTTCGATAAACTTGGGCAAATCGGGAATATCGCCATCCATACTGTAAACACCTTCGATGACAATCAATACCCGTTTGTAGCGACGGCGCTGTTCGGCAAGTATCTTATCTACAGTTTGCCAGTCGTTGTGTGGAAAGTTGATGCGGGTAGAACCAGACAACAAGCACCCTTGGAGGATACTATTGTGGATTAGCTCGTCATGGAGTATGAGGTCATTTTTGTCGAAAAGGTGACCAATTGTGCTTTCGTTAGTGGCATGACCTGCTGTAAAAGCGATCGCATCTTCTGCACCTATTAAAGATGCAATTTCTTGTTCTAGTTCGCGGTGTATAGGAATTTCACCCGATAGCAAGCGGCTAGCTGATACAGATGTACCGTAGCGGTCAATGGCTGCCTTTGCTGCTAAAGAGACATCTGGATCGTGAGCAAATCCTAGATAATTATAACTAGAATAATTAATTACTTCCCGACCGTTTATGACTATGGTATTGCTATTTATTCCTTCACGAACTTTGAAATAAGGGTCAACAACTCCGCCTTTAGTTTTGATACCGACAATCATTTGTTCTAGATTGCGGTACTGGGGAGAATGCGAAAAATCATAGTATGCTAGAGGAATATCATCAGTATCGTTTGTAGAAGTTTCTACTTTACCTGTCTTTTTTTCAAGAAGTTCTTTCAAAAATCTTCGTTTTTCTTCTGGAGATAAAGTTGATAGTTTTGTAGCTAATTCGGTCATTGTTTTGCTCCTAGTTTAATACTTCTTCTAGTAAATAGTCGATTTCGCAATCTGATAGTTCATCGAGATTAGACAACAGATTTAAGAGTAAATTGTCGTCTGCTTTCTCAGAAATTTGATTTTGATTGATGGCAGGACTCTCTTTTACTTCTGTATCTGCCAAGTTCATCTCGAATAGTAGTTGAGCAATTAACAAATCAATACTTGAGGCGGTAAGAAATTGAGTAATGGGAATTTCTAGCTTCAATTCAGCTTGAATGCGGTCTTTTAATTCCAAACACATTAAGGAATCCATTCCCAAGCTACTTAAAGATTGCTGTATATCTAGTTGAGTAACAGGAATCTGTAGGGCTTTTGCTATTTCTGCCAACAAATAAGAACGCAATGATTGACGGCGATCGCTATTATTAGGTGTTACTGTATGAGAAATCAAACTATCATTGCTTGCTATTGTTTGACTGCGCTCAACTTTTACTGTTTCCACCCAATAGCGTTGACGTTGCCAGGGATAAGTCGGTAAATTAACTCGTTGTCGTACATACTCTTGGTCAAAACCCAACCAATCTACTGATATCCCCCGGACGTAAAGTTCTGCCAAGCTTTGGAGTAAAACTCGCCATTCCTCTTGTCCTTGACGCAAGCTAAAAAGCCAAGTTGCTGTCACTTCTGGCAGACAATGGCGACCCATGCCTAACAATGTTGGTTTTGGTCCGATCTCTACAAACACGTTATAACCATAAACATGCAGTGTTTCCATACTGCGGGCAAATTGTACTTCCTCACGTAAATGACGACACCAGTATTCAGGAGTAAGCATTTCAGTCGTGAGTCGTCCGGTAACATTAGAGATGATCTCGATTTCTGGAATGTTATAGGTAACAGTCGCAGCAATCTGACGAAACTCTGCTAACATTGGCTCCATCAAAGGTGAATGAAAGGCGTGGGAGGTTTGTAGCTTTTTAGTCTTAATCCCTGCGGCTTCTAACGCTATACAAATTTCTTGAATTGCTTGTTGTTCTCCAGAAATTACTGTGTTTTGCAGTCCATTGCAGGCAGCAAAGCTGACTTTTTTCTCATCGATTGCTGTAATTGTCTCAATGGTTGTCTTGGAAGCAAACACTGCTACCATCTCTCCGGCTTGCGGTAGGTTCTGCATCAGCCGGGCCCGTTCTGCAACTAGCTTCAGTCCATCCTCCAAGCTCAAGACTCCTGCCACACAAGCCGCTACATATTCGCCGAGACTATGACCCATGACGGCAGTTGGTTCGACTCCCCAAGACTTCCAAAGTTGCACTAGGGCGTATTCTAGAGCAAATAAGGCAGGTTGGGTATACGCGGTTTGCTCTAAGGGTGAAGAAGCCTCTTCTGGATAAAGGACTTGTAGCAGTGGTTTTTCTAAGTAGGGACGCAAAATTTCATTGCAATAGTCCAAGGTTTGTTGAAAGAGCGGCTGGGTTTCGTATAATTGGCGACCCATGTCAAAATACTGAGAGCCTTGTCCAGTGAATAGAAACGCTACTTTTGTGTGTTTTTTAGCGTTGTGACTGGATATAACTAAAGGGTTATCTCTACGAGCAGCAAAATCATTTAGTGCTGTTTGCAACTGTGTATGAGATTGAGTACAGATAGCAAGACGGTGTTCAAAATGTGCTCGCCCAGTATTAGCAGTAAAGCAAATATCTGCCAAAGGTGTTTCGGGATGAACCGCTAAGAAATCTGCATAGCTTTTTGCTAGTTCCTCCAAAGCTTTCTCAGTTTGAGCCGACAAAGTTAACATGTGCCAGCTACGTTCAACCTCAGATACTTCTGGAACTAAAACAGGGGCTTCTTCTACAATCGCATGAGCATTAGTGCCACCGATACCAAAAGAACTAACCCCAGCCCGGCGAGGAGTTCCGTCTGTTTTCCATTCTGAGAGAGTTGTATTGACGTAAAATGGACTGTTGGTAAAATCAATTTGCGGATTTGGTTGTTCAAAATGGAGGCTGGGTGGTAATAACTTGTGTTTCAGAGCTAGGACAGTTTTAATTAGACCAGCCACACCAGATGCCGCATCCAAATGTCCGATATTGGTTTTCACAGAACCAACAGCGCAAAAGCCTTGCTTTTGGGTACTAGCACCGAAAGCTGTTGTCAAAGCTTCCATTTCAATCAAGTCACCTAGATTTGTGCCAGTGCCGTGAGCTTCTATATAAGTGATAGTTTCTGCTGCAATATCGGCTACTGCTTGAGCTTCGGAAATTACTGCTGCTTGACCATCTACGCTTGGAGCTGTATAACCAATTTTTAGAGAACCGTCATTATTAATAGCCGAACCTTTAATCACTGCATGGATGCAATCTCGGTCGGCGATCGCATCTTCCAGCCGCTTCAGCACGACAATTCCCACACCATTACCACCGACTGTGCCTTGAGCTTGGGCATCAAAGGCTCGACAGTGCCCATCAGGAGAAAGAATCATCCCCTCATGATACAGATAACCAGTCTTCTCAGGAACGCGTATAGAAGCACCACCTGCTAAAGCCATATTGCATTCGCCATTTAGCAAGCTCTGACAAGCCATATGGACAGCAACTAAAGAAGTAGAACAGGCAGTTTGCACGCTGACACTCGGCCCCTGAAGATTTAATTTATAAGAGACTCGTGTCGGTAGAAAATCTTTATCATTGGCAATCATCAGTTGATAATTACCGACTGATAAATCTAAATTGTCTAAGCTAGGATAGATATTTTTCAATAGGTAAGTATTCATCCCTACCCCAGCATAAACACCAATCGAAGTTTTGTTAGTTTCCGGGTTGTAACCAGCACTTTCAAGAGATTCCCAAGCACACTCCAAAAACAGGCGGTGTTGTGGGTCTATTATCTTTGCTTCTTTAGGAGAAATACCGAAAAATGTCGCATCAAACTTCTCCACATCTGACAAGACAGCATTGGCTTTGACGTAATTAGGGTTACTTAACAAAACCGGATCTATGCCTACAGATAATAGCTCCTCATTAGAAAAAAATGAAATCGACTCTACACCATTTTTGAGGTTATGCCAGAATTCATCAATATTTTTTGCACCGGGAAAACGACAAGACATACCAATAATGGCTATTTCTAAACCATTACTATTACTGACATCAAATACATCAACTGTTTTCATTTCAATATCCTTGGTATTGATTAAACCTTTTGCACTAATATTTGAAAATAAGAATTTTCAGTTTCAGAGGTACAGGAGTAACGAGAAACTTCTAGCAATCCTAAATTCTTTATGAAATACTTTCCCTGTTTGGCGGTTCGTGAAAAAAGTAATTTTCCCAAATAACATAGGATTGCTATATCTGTTCAGCCTTTATTATTTGCTGAACAAACGATTTTGAGACCTTAACTGCCTTTGTTGATTCATAGAAGTTCTGCGAATATGACGATTATGAGATTTTTCGTAGCTAGGCAAAGAAACAGACTTTTCATTGAAACTCTGGGTTAAGCGTTTAGCCAAAGAGTGAATAGTCGGGTATTTAAACATTTCAACCATCGGTAACTCTTGAGAAAAAATCTTTTGCAGTTTCCGATGAATCTGCACCATCAGTAATGAATGACCGCCCAAATCGAAGAAGTTGTCATTAATACCCACCTTTTCTAATTGAAGGATTTCTTCCCAGATAGCTGCAATCAAGATTTCGGTTTCGGTTTGAGGCATTTCATAATTAACTGCTATCTCTGGGCGCAAACTTTGAGGAGCTGGTAAAGCACGGCGGTCTACTTTGCCATTAGGTGTCAGTGGTAAAGCTTCCAGCATGACGAAAGCTGAAGGAACCATGTAATCAGGCAGTTTTTCTTTGAGGACGCGACGCAATTCAGTAGTTGTTGGTGCTAGTTCCTGTGGCACAATGTAGGCAACTAAGCGGCGATCGCCAGGAACATCTTCGCGGGCAATAACTACCGTCTGGAGTACAGCTGGATCTTGGCTGAGTACAGCCTCTATCTCTCCTAACTCAATGCGGAAACCACGTATTTTTACGAGAAAATCGATACGTCCCAGGTATTCAATACTATAGTCGCTCAGATAGCGAACTAAGTCGCCAGTTTTGTAAAGCCGTGCGTCTTCTTCGTCGCTAAAGGGATTGCGGATAAATTTGTCTTGTGTCAACTCAGGACGGTTAAGATAGCCTCGCGCTAAACCTGCGCCACCGATATGCAATTCTCCAGGTACGCCGATGGGAACTGGTTGCAGGTGTCGGTCTAAGATATAAACTTCAGTGTTGGCAATCGGATGACCGATAGAAATCAATTCTTCCTCAGACTCGACTTGAGAAATTAGTGACCAGATGGTAGTCTCTGTCGGGCCATAAACATTCCACAAGGAAGTACTCCTAGCTTGTAATTGATTGGCTAGCTTCCCAGGTAAAGCTTCACCCCCACAAAGTATTTTTAATTTATGGGAGTCTTGCCATCCAGCTTCTAGGAGTAATTGCCAGGTTGCTGGGGTAGCTTGCATAACTGTAGCGCCAGAGTTAACCAGCAAGTCTAACAACTGTTTACCATCAATTGTGACTTCACGCTTTGCCATCACCAAGCAAGCACCTACAATTATTGGCAGAAAAATTTCTAAAGCAGCAATATCAAAGGTAAAAGTCGTCACTCCCAGAAGTACATCATCTGCCGTCATTCCTGGCTGCTGGCGCATACTACACAAGAAATTGACCACAGCACTATGTAAAATTTGTACGCCCTTGGGTTTGCCTGTAGACCCAGAAGTGTAAATGGTGTAAGCCAAGTTGTGGGATGTCACCTCAGCGATCGCATTTTTCTGACTTTGCTGGGCGATGTGATGCCAATCACTGTCTAGACAGACAACAGCCTCATGCTTGGGTAAACCTGCTACAAGGTGCTGTTGCGTCAATAGTACTGACACTTGAGCATCTGAGAGCATGAAACTCAGGCGTTCGTCTGGATAATCTGGGTCTAGAGGTACATAAGCTCCACCCGCCTTGAGAATTCCTAACAGTCCCACTACCATCTCTAAGGAGCGTTCTACACAGATGCCTACTAAAACTTCCGGTTTTACACCCAGAGTTTGCAGGTAGTTTGCTAATTGATTCGCACGCTCGTTTAATTGCCGATAAGTGAGTTGTTGTGAATCAAATACTACAGCCACTGCATCTGGAGTCTGCTCTACCTGTTCTTCAAACAACTGATGGATACACTTTTGGGGATACTCTGTTTGAGTATGATTGCATTCCACGAGCAATTGCTGTTGTTCGGTTTTGGAAAGCAGAGGTAATTGAGAAATTAGCTGCTCTGGTTGAGCAAGAATTCCCTCAAGCATTGTTTGGAAATGCCCTGCCAGCCGCTCGATAGTACTAGCGTCAAATAAATCAGTATTGTACTTAAAGGCAGCAAATAAAGATTTACTTGTTTCTACAACTTCCAGGGTTAAATCAAACTGCCCTTCTTCTTGAGGAATCACAAAAGGTTTCAGCCGCAAATCATCACAATTAATTTCCACCTCTGTTTCTTCAGGCAGGAAAAACTCTAAATTGCCAAATCGCTCAAGCTGTTGTAAAAATACAAAATTTACCTGAAACAAAGGTGTGTGGGACAGATCCCGGTTTGGTTGCAAGCGTTCGACCAATAGGGGAAAAGGATAATCTTGATGAGCGATCGCCTCCAGCACTGTTTGTCTGATTTGAGCCAAAAACGCCTTAAAAGTGGGATTACCAGCCAAATTTGCTCTTAAAACTATCGAGTTAACAAAATGACCAACTGTCCGGGCAAATTTATGCTGCCTACCAGCAAAGGGAGAACCCACAAGAATATCTTCTGCCCCTGTGTAACGATGCAAAAGTACCTGGAAGGTTGCTAACAAAAGTGTAAACAGTGTAGCCTTCTCGGCTTTTGCCATCACCTTGAGGCGCACAGTCATTTCTTGAGTCAGTTCAAAGACATGAGAAGCTCCCCGATACGTCTGTACTGGTGGGCGCGGGCGGTCGCTAGGTAACTCTAGAACGGGTAAATGACCAGAAAGTTTCTGTTGCCAGTAGTGCCATAAACGCTCTCCATCTGCACCTGCCAACATCTGCGTTTGCCATTGTACGTAATCGCTGTAGTGATATTTGATTGGTGGCAGGGAAGCTTTTGTACCCGCTTTCGCAGCCGAGTATAGCTTTTGCAACTCATCAAATAAAATTAATACTGACCAGCCATCACGAACAATATGATGTATTACTAGCAAGAAAACATGCTCCTGCTGGGAGCGAGTAAACAAACTTGCCCGCAATACTGAATCTCGCTCCAAATCGAAGGGAAGTTGGTAAGCTGCGATTACTTCCTGTTTCAGTCTTTCTTCCGTCCAATCTCTAGCATCAATTTCTGTCCAAGGTATTTCTTGAGATAAACGAATTTCTTGGACAGACTCACTTTCGTGTTCTGTGAAAGTTGCTTGCAAAATGGGATGGCGCTCTATTAGTTTTTGCAGAGCATTTTGCCAAGCTTGTTTATCTAAACTACCGCAGAGCCGGATTGTCAATGCCGTGTTGTAAGCTGGGCTTGATGGTGCAAGTTTGTACAAAAACCATAGTGCTTGCTGATTGCGAGAAAGAGGAAAAATCTTTGAGGTAGCTGGTTCTGGAATTTCAACTTGATTAACAAGTTCTTTGAGTTTTTTCAGAGAATGAAGACCATTTATTACTGAATCGCCATCAATGCCAAAATCAATCAGACTGGCAATTTCGTTAACACCAATTTCCTCAAGGTGCTTGACCATTTTTAAGCAGGTTTCTGGCGTGCCAAATAGCGCACTAGTTTGGAAGTACCGCTCGAAGGCATAAGCTAATAAGTCTGAGCGCTGTTGCTCGTTTAAATCATCTAGACTTTTTGCTCCTTGCCGCCATAAATTAACAGATGTTTTCAGATATTCGATAAATGGTTCTTTGACCTTTTGCCGAACATCGTTGATGTCATCGCTGATGAATGTATGCAGCATCAAAGTAACGCGACCTGTATTTGGGTCGTGACCGTGTGCTGCTCGCGATTCTCGATAAAGAGCGATTTTTTCTGCTAATTCTTCAATAGATTGGAACAGAAGGGCTGTTAAAATGTTTAGTCCAGAGGCTCCGGCTTCAATAAATCTTTCTTTGCTGCCACTACAAGTTAGCCAAATAGGCAATTCTTGCTGCTTGGGTAAAGGATAAATTTTGATTTCCGTTTCTTTGCCCAGACCATTTGGTAATGAAATTGACTTACCTCGCCAAAGTGTTTGCACTTTTTCAATGCTTGAGTACAAGACTTCTGTACTATTGGCATAGGTATCTGGTGAAAGGACAAAATCATTGGGGTTCCAACCTCTAGCAAAGGCCAGGTCTACTCTGCCTTGAGATAAATTATCGACAACAGACCATTCTTCAGCAACTCGGATCGGGTTTTGCAGAGGTAAAACAACACTACCAGCACGAATGCGAACCCGCTCAGTTATCATTGCCAAAGCAGCAGCTAATACAGAAGGATTGGGGTAGAGTCCGCCAAAGGCGTGAAAATGTCGTTCTGGTATCCAAACCGCAGTAAAATTATTTTGGTCTGCAAACTTTGCTCCTGTAATTAAAAGTTTATATTTATTGTCTGTAAATTCAGCTTCGTCACTTGAGAAGTAAAACAAGCTAAATTGCAAACCTTCTTCAACAACTGGATTGTGGGGTCTAGCGGAACTTTCTTGTACTCGTAGGTTGGTTTGGATTTGAAGTGCAGCTTGTTCAGTACAGACACTTTGAGAAGTTAATCTGTGCTGACGAATGCGGGCAGCTAGTTCAGAAATGCTAATGTCTTCTAAGAAGACTTCTATCGGTAAAACAAGACCGAAGTTAGTTTCAATTTCGTTTTTAATGGCGATCGCTTGTAAGGAATCAATGCCCAAGGTATGCAGAGGCTGTTCCAGTTGCAGCCCAGATGCAGCGATCCGCAAAATTTGGGCAATTTGGTCGCGCAATCTTAATTCTAATGAGGATGGTATTGGCGCTGAAATTGATGATATCTCTGAAGTTGTGTTAGTATCTTCGATTGAATTATCCAGGATACTCGAACCTACAACAGCTAAATTGCCTGCAATAAAACCGCTGCGGCAAGCATGACGTTGAATCTTACCACTCGAAGTCTTCGGGAGGCTCCCAGTCTTTAACAGTACTACGCCATAAACTTGTAACTCGTGCTGTTGCGCCACTGCCCTGCGGATGTCTGCGGTCACCTGATTCACATCGAATTTTCGTAAGCTGCTACGCTCAATCTCTTGAACAACAACCAGACGTTCTTCACCGTTGATTTCCACTGCAAACGCCGCACCGCAACCTGGGTTGAGCGCCGGATGGCTTTGTTCTACAGTTAGTTCAATATCTTGAGGGTAATGGTTACGGCCTCGGATGATAATTACATCCTTGAGGCGACCCGTAACGAACAATTCACCATCCTGGATAAATCCCAAGTCTCCTGTGCGGAGAAATGGCCCTTTACCGCTATCTGTCAGGAAGGCATTGAAAGTTTTTTCTGTTTGTGCAGGTTGGTTCCAATAACCCTGAGCAACGTTTGCACCTGACACCCAAATCTCTCCCACTTCACCAAACGAGCATTCTCGTAAAGATTCCGGGTTAGCGATGACGATTTTTTCATCTAGCCATGCATGACCGCAACCGACAATTTTTTTGGCGTTGCCTTCCTCACCGTTAGTTTCCACAACTCGATTTTGCTCCAGGGCTACCGCCTCGACCTGAGAAACTATCGGTGGTGATTTTTTCCCACCTCCAGAAACAAATAAAGTGGTTTCAGCCATGCCATAACAGGGGTAAAATGCTTCTCGACGGAAACCGCAAGTTGCAAAAGTGGCAGCAAATCGATCTAGCGTTTCCGCACGAATGTATTCAGCACCATTGAAAGCTAAACTCCAACTGCTCAAATCTAGACCTTGAAGCTGTTCTGGTGTAATTTTGTGAACGCACAAGTCATAAGCAAAATTAGGGCCGCCACTAGTAGTTGCTTTGTAGCGAGAAATTGCTTTGAGCCAACGCAAAGGTTGCTGGAGAAATTCTACAGGTGACATTAGAATGCTTGGTACCCCCAGATACAGGGGCTGTAGCACATTACCAATTAATCCCATGTCATGGAATAGGGGTAACCAACCAACAACTAAACTTTCTTCTGTATGTTGGAATGACCTGCGGATCATTTCCTCGTTGTGTAGTAAATTACCATGAGTAAGCATTACACCTTTCGGTGTACCTGTAGAGCCAGAAGTGTACTGGAGAAAAGCTAAGGTGTCGGCATTCACTTCTGGTTTTTGCCAATTTGATGCCAATTGACTGTTAACATTATCAGTACCCAACCATTCCAGAGATGCTAATTCTGGACTTTCAGCCAACCGACCTTGCAAGTTAGTCAACACTGAGGTTGTGGTGAGTGCTACCTTTGCATTCGCATCTGAAACGATCGCTTGCAACCTTGACAGATTCTGATTGCGCCGTGGCGGATAAGCCGGAACAGCCACCGTTTGAGAATACAAACATCCAAAGAAGGCGGCAATAAATTCTAGTCCTGGTGGGTAGAGCAACAAAGCACGAGAACCTGCAACTCCCAAGGATTGTAATTGTACTGCGATCGCTCTTGCCTGCCGATCTAATTCTTCATAAGTCAGGCTTGCTTTTTCTATTTCTCCATCCTCTAGAAAGGTAAAAGCTACTTTGCTTGGTTGAACAACAGCTCTATAGCGCAGAAGATTTACGAGAGTGGTGATGTCTTGAGAAAATTCTAAATTCAAGTGATGAGATGTAATAATCATGCGCGATTTCTCTAAAAATTAAATACAAGGTAACTGTGGATTCTCCATTTCAGGAATTAGTCCAAATAAGACTTAGGTAAATGAGATTACTACTAGTACCAAATCAAGTTAACTTTGACAGCGAACATTTATCATTCCTCAGCTTATTCTCATTCCCAGGCTGTTAACACCCGTTCCAGAGAATTAATACTCTCAAATTGTTGAGATGTAATCTCTTTTTTAGTAATCTCAACAGCTTTTGCGGTCAAAATAAACTGAGATTTATTTCTCACAATAGTAGGAACAAAGATAGCTGGATCGTTCATTTCCCAGATATTAATCGGTATCCAAGGAGGCATTATCGATTTCTCCTCTTGAAGTACTTGAAAGATTGGAGAATTTTGCATAGTCTGGTAGAGATGATTAACCTCAATGGCAGTTTCTTGAAATTTAAAAATTTCGTTTTCAATCCTATTAGCTAGAGTATTGATATTATTAGCCAATGTTGCTAATTCATGGATACCTGCACTTAACTGATGCTGCATAATCTCTTGCTTTTTCTGACGTAATTCTAATAAGGTACTTTCAACTTTTGCTACCTCGTCTTGTAATTGCACCAAAGCAGGAATAACATTTTCAGGAATAGATGAGTTTGTGCATTGAGACATAGTTTTTCTAATTTTGACAAAAGTGAATAGTTTGGTTCTACAAAATTCAAAGGACGAAAAATATCAAGGTAAGCAGAACCAAACTTCTCATATCACTCGATACATCCACTTTAGATTCGTACAGTGCGTAAGTTACTTCTCAATCAGATAGTCTTCGATGACCAGTGCATCAAGACCAGTTGTATAGAATACGCTAATAGCATCCTCAACGGTGTGGATAATTGGTTTACCCATCACATTAAGGCTGGTATTGAGAATAATTGGAACAGCTGTGATTTCGTAGAAGGCTTCAATCAGGTCGTAATATTTTTCGTTCCATTCCCGCTTGACTGTTTGCAAACGCCCAGTGTCGTTGACGTGAACTACCGCTGGTACCTGTTCTCTAACTTCTGGCAGCCAGGAGAGGGTGCGCTCCATGTAAGGTGATTCCTGGTAGTTCTGGAAGTATTTGTGTCCAAATTCATGCAAGATAGATGGAGCAAAAGGTCGGTATTCTTCACGAAATTTGACCCGCTTGTTGATTTCCTCTTTCATATTTGGAGAGCGAGGATCTGCGAGGATGGAGCGATTGCCTAGTGCGCGCGGGCCAAACTCGGCGCGTCCTTGCACCCATGCCAATAACTTACCCTGAGATAGCAACTGTGCTGCCTCTAAGTGTACTGTGCCTGGTAGGTGGCGAACTCGCTCAATCTTACCAAACTGAAGTAGATTGTGCAGCGACTTCTCATTGATAGTGGAGCCAAGGTAGGGTGATTGAAGACTTGGCTGGTGTGGTTCGTTGGGACGATCCTCATAATAGGCTAGTAACGCTGTCCCAATTGCATTACCGTCGTCTGCTGGTGCAGAGGGAACGTGCAAGGCTTTGAAGGGAACTTTTTCTAGAAGCTTACCGTTGAATGCTGAGTTTAAGGCACATCCTCCACCTAAAACCAAATTGTCGGAAATTCCCAACTTATAGAAGTTATTGAGAAGTTCCTCCATCACATCACAAAATACCTTTTGTCCGCTAGCGGCTAAGTCTACTGCTTCCCAATAAGAGGCGCTAGCAGGTATTGCTCTACGCTTGAGGTCTTGGAATATGCTAGCCATCTGATGCGGAGGAGCAAATTTCAGACTGTAGTCCTTAACTTCAATCATCGAGCGAATTAAGGCGTACAGTTCGGGATCGACTTTGCCGTAAGGCGCTAAGCCCATCACTTTCCACTCCTCACCCTTGCGCCAATCAAAACCGCAAAGTTCAGTAATTTGGGCGTATAAAACTCCCAAACTACCAGTACCTGTGGATTCCTGCACAAGCTTTAACTGCCCGTTTGTGTAGCTGTAGCAGCTGACTGAGCCTTTCTCACCTTCGCCATCTACAATGATGCAGGCAGCATCGGTGAAAGGACTGCTATAGCAAGCAGTGGCTGCATGAGTCAGGTGGTGTTGGTATCGTTTGAAGATGATGCGATCGTTGTTGAATCGAGAGCGCATTTGAAAGGCTAAATTTCTACCTGTCTTCAGTAGCGCTGTAAACTGGAGAGTAGCCAACCAATCGAAGTTTTGCTGATGGGGCAACAGCTGTTTCCAGGATGGTTGCATAATCCTTTTAGTACCTTCTATACCCAAATAGAAGTAGAAGTACAGTTGATGTAAATAAACCTGCCAAGTATTAAAGCTCCAAGTCGTGGACACTACAAACTCTGCCTTGGGGTCGCAGTAAGTTTCAATCAGTTGTACAATTTGATTGAAGTTATCCGGTTGAACATCCCAGGCTCTTTTGTTCTGTAGGTAACGTTCTAACGCTTCTGCAAATACCACTTGACCTGTCGAATCAACGATGGCGATCGCTGGATCGTGACAGGTATTTGCTAAACCTATATAATAGCGATTCATACATTACTTCCTGAATTTACAAATCAATATTTTTTACCTTTAATTAGGTAAAAACTTGAGATAGATGTTTTATCTCATTTATTAGAGATAAGTTTGATGAAATAACAACATATACTACAACCCTACACTTTAGTACTTCTAATGTTGAAATAACTGTTATGTAGTCATTACAAAATAGAAAGTTTGAATGTTTGGTAAAGTATTTATGTAATTAAGTTTCTGATTAAATTCTGAATAGTGCAATGGGGAAAAATCAGGTGTTTTTGGGCTGAAGTAGCTAGCTTTAAAAGCCTATAAAGATGAAAATATTCGCTAAAATCAGGGGCAGAGGAGCAGATTTAAGAGGCTGTATTGTTGCTAGAGTACGAAAAAATACGGATTTATGTTTATTATCTGACTACAAAATAAAATAAAAGTAGGAAAAAATAGGTAGCGAAGAAAAATTACCAGAGATAGGTAGTACAGTACAGCGTCAATCAACAATATTAATAATCAACACAAAGCTCGTATTACAGACTTTTGCGCCTTCTGCCTTCTGCCTGCGGAATTCCGTCATCTTACTTTAGGATATTGTTAGAAGTTATTTTTGCTTCCTCAACATCCATGAACTCAACATCAGCCTTTACCTGGAAAAAAGCTAGACAAGTTGCCGAGCAAATTGTCTTCAAAAATTTTGGAGAACATCCCAAAGATATTGAAATAGATGTGCTTCTAGGCTCGTGGGACGGTCTGACCTATGAAAAGATGGCAGAGCAGTATCATCTCTCTGTAAACTACCTGAGAGGAGATGTTGGCCCTCAACTCTGGCAAAAGCTTTCCGAAGCACTAGGGGAAGAGGTAACAAAGAGTAATTTTAAAAGAGCGCTGGAAAGAGCCTGGAAAAAGCAACAATATCCACCAATAGATCGCAATGTCCAGCTAAAATCCTCGTTGGCGGAACTATCATTTCCAGAAGGCTCAGTTCCTCTAGATTCTCCTTTTTATGTGGAGCGAGATGGCATAGAGTCTATTTGTTACGAGACAGTTGTCAAACCTGCCTCTCTAATTCGGATTAAAGCGCCGAAGCTGATGGGCAAAACTTCATTGATGACCAGGATTTTGGCTCATGCTGAATCCCAGAATTATCAAACGGTATATTTAGATTTAAATAGTGTAGAGCGTGCGATTTTAACAAATTTGGATAAGTTCGTGCGCTGGTTGTGTTTAATGGTTGGTCGGAAATTAAAGTTAGAAAATCGATTAAAAGATTATTGGGATACGGAAATTTTAGGTAGCAATGATAACTGCACGGTGTACTTTGAGGAATATTTATTACCAGCAATAGATTGTCCTTTAGTTTTAGGATTAGACGGAGTAGATAGGATTTTTCCCTATAATCAAGTGATTGAAGACCTTTTAGGAATGCTGCGAAGCTGGCATGAAAAGGGGAAAATTTTTGAGCAATGGAAACAACTAAGGATAGTAATGGCACATTCTACCGAAGTTTATATTCCTTTAGATATTAATCAATCTCCCTTTAATGCAGGACTACCAGTAGCGTTGTTGGAATTTGACGACAAGCAAGTGATAGATTTGGCCCGCCTTTATAGAATGAATTGGGATGATATTCAGGTAAAGGAATTAATGAACATAGTAGGAGGACATCCTTATCTGGTGCGGTTAGCAATGTATGAAGTTTACACTCAAAAGACAACGCTAAAGCAGCTATTGAAAGATGCTTCAACAGAAGCAGGAATTTATAGCAACCATTTGCGGCGGTACTTGGAGACGATGCACTTGGAAGAGACTCAAGGTTTAAAGGAAGCGTTAACAAAGGTGGTCATCTCACCCGAACCTGTGGAATTAGATTCAATGCAGATTTATAAGTTGCACAGTATGGGATTAGTGCAGCAACAGGATAACAAAGTTGTACCCAGATGCAATTTATATCGTGAGTATTTTAAGAGGGTATTGTAACTCACCTTTCGCATAATCGTTTTTGATATCATGTCCGCCTAATTAGTTATAATTCCTCCATCTGTGCAAAAACCGGAAAACTCTTTCCCCTCCTGCTCCCTGCTCCCTTGCAGTCTTAATGATAAGTCTTTCACCGAACACGATATGACTGAGTAAGTAGGTGGGTAGGAAAATTTATCGTTGAGGTAAGGCAGGAGGCAAAGGGCAGTTCTTGTTGGAGGAAAGAGAGTTTTAGTCTAGTTAATCTTTCTTCACATGGTTTGGTTTTATTGTGCCGACTTACTTATTTAATTGCATTAATTTGCACCAAAAACTTTGCGCGTATTGCTAATAGAAAAATTAAAGATATCAGGATAAGTGCTTATGCAGGACGTTGCCGATCGCATTTAGCATTGAATAATAGGTGGAAAGCTAGACATGATGCTTTGATGGCAGGTTTGAAAGCAAAAAAACTCGCTTTTAATAGAATAGAAACCCTTACCTTAACAGCTATTCCAGTGACTTGTTAGCAATGATAATGCTTTTTAGAAGTATTTCTCAAAATTCCTATAAAACATCGGTTTTAATACAAACAATTATCATAAGAGTTTTTCCTATGCCCCAACAAATGTCAAAAGTCAGGGCGTAAACATTACCGGATCGTTTTGTCCACTACCAAATTTAAAGTTCAGTTTTTAGTAATTAGGCGATCGCAGATTCTTCAGACATAACTTTGCACCTCTTGATTATAAAGTGCCAAACTTTGTAGTTTTTTTTGTAGGTCTAACGAGCAGGGATTGAGTGCTAGAGTGCCTAAATTAAGTTCATCTTGAAATCGTTTGATTTTATCACGACAGGTAGCGACATCACCAATAATTGAGTTTTCCAACAAAGAATTTTCATCAAAAGAGCTTTTTTGCCCACTAATTGGCGTCAAATGTTGACTGTGATTCTCGTATTTTTGAACTTTATTTTTAAAAGCTTTCATTCTCTGGTTAAAAGTGCGAAGAAAAGGCAATGCTTCACTTACTGCTTCATCATAAGTGCGAGCAACAAAAAAGAACCGTGCTAGCATCAGTCGATCGGAACCGCTGGAATTAATAGCACGATATTTCGTAACATTTCTTTTGAGAGTATCTAGAGAAAACTGCGTTCCTCCCATTAACCCAAGAGAATTAAGAGCGCTAAACTTAAGCGCGTCATCATCGCTGGTTGCTACATATACTGAAATTGGTTTCTGCAAAGGTTTTGGATAAATAGTTACCCCTTCGCACTGATAATATTTACCGTTAAATGACACGTCAGTGTGATATAGCAGTTTATGAATCAGTGCCATTGCTTCTAGAGTTTGAGAGCGAGATTCACTCATGGAAGTACCAAAATGTTTGTTTTGTTCCGGGAACGGCCCACCCTTAGCAATTCCAATGGAAAGTCGCCCGTTGCAGAGATTATCGAGTGTAGCAATGCTTTCAGCAATAGTGATTGGATTGTGAAATGCCAGTAATAATGCTGCTGAACCTAATCGAATTTTGTTAGTTACACCTGCTAAGTGTGCCATTAAAATTAAAGTTGATGGACTGACACTGAAATCATTAAAATGATGCTCTGTCACCCAAGCTTCTTCAAAATCCAAGCTTTCTGCATGTCTTACCAATGCGACTTGCTCAAACATGGTACGACGAGCATTTTGATGATGATTTTCGTAATTACAAAAAAGTCCGGTTTTCATAACAAGTGTTCTTATTCTTGTATTGCAAGCTGTTGCAGTTTTAAGTATAAGTAGGTAGATATCTGTTGAATTTGAGAGATGAGAACGTATAAAAAATGTGTTGCATTAACTCAATATTTTGCTGTCTTAGAAATATTAAGTTAATGCGATACAAATATTCAATTATTAATGCTTGGCTTTATACAGCAATTATCACATCTGATGCTTTGATAATTGCTTGTGCTTGTTTTCCTGGCTGAAGCTGAAGATTATCTACAGAGCCATTAGTGATGATTGCAGTTATCTCTATACCTGGTGAGATTTCTAATATTACCTCACTATTAATTGCTCCAGTATGAACTGCCTTAATAGTTCCTTTGAATGTATTACGAGCGCTAATTTCCATATTCTGGTACTCCTTATTCGTTGAAGGTTTTATGGGAATTTGGTCTTGTACAAAAAGGTCGACGAAGCAACTTTTTACTGATGTCAGTTCCGTTTAACTCAAATCTTATAAAGTGCAATACTTGCTCTAGGAAACGCCGTTTATCAAAAATACCTTGAATCAATACTTCTATCTCAGTTGCGCCCTTTGCAGGAAAATCTTCACCATCAATCGTCCGCCACGGTAAAAACTCTTGCCAGTCCGAGGTTAATGTACCAACTCGTGCCTGATTTTGGCAAGTAATAACTAATAATGTATTGTAGTAAAACAGCTTTGGTATCTGTTGAAAATAAGTTTGGATTCGCTCTTTGCCTGCTTTGAACGTGGCTTGTTCGTAAGTTGGATCGATTAAAACAATAACTGCCAAGGGTAAACCGTTGACAAAAACAACCACATCAGGACAATGAGCATGGCTCCCCTCAACTACAGTCAATGGATGAATAACTAGCCAATCATTGTTTAGTAGATTAGATGCATCAATGAGCCGTACTTTGTCACAAACTATTTCTTTGTTGAAGAGGTACTCAACTTCAACACCATCGGTTAGAAGTTTGTGAAAGCGGTAGTTGTTTTCCAGCAAGTCAGAACTCTGTGTAGAAAAAACTTGAGAGATAGCTTTGGCGATCGCTTCAGGCGGTTTTGTAGGATTAATTTTTTGTAAAGCGCTATTAAGGTGATCGTGCAAAATCACCTCTTTATAGCTGCTGCGCCCGATCCGATACTTACCCAAAGCAATGTCTGGCTCTAATAAAACTGTGTAGCCAAGAACCTCGAACCAGGTAAGCAAAGATGGGGCAATGACAACTCTTGGAGACGCTTCTCTACCAAAGGCTGACGCTGGTTCGCGTAGCGTGTCGCAGACAGGACTCGCTACCGCTTCTCTACCAGACGTGCAAGGGACGCTAATGCCAATGCGTAAGTTGTTTAAAGGCATCGCAGATTTTTTTATCAAATCAAAACGGCGGCGAAGTTTTCTTCTAACATGACTTCCCTTCACAATTATTTGCCTTAGCTGTACTGGATTCATCAGAATGAAAGACTTAATTTTGAGTCAATGCAGAAGCTTGCGCCTAACTTGCTGACATTGGTTGGTATATTCACAGATAACGTATACGGCTTGATAGTAATTATCAAAGCTAAAATTGTTCTAGAGGATTGTATTTATTGCTACATATTACCAATATTTTTGGTAAAAATATTTTTATTTCTGACTAATTGAGGACTCAGTGAAGGGAGCGTTAATTTTAAGCTTTGGGTGTTTACTGAGCAACAAAACTATTGCAATCAGTAGTTTGACCAGTAAAGGTGCAAAAATCAGACTTAAACCCAAGAAAAATAAGATAATCAATATGCTGATCAGCTGGTCTATTTGATCGAGAATATTCGCGCTGATGCGAAAAAAAACTAAAGCGATCGCCAAAGCAATTAATGACAATACAAACATAACAGCTATTATTTGTAATTACTGGTGGCTGAGCTTGGTCTAGAGACAGCAAGTGTCTTTCAAGGCACTATTACTGAAAACTGGGATGAACACTTAGAGTTAGCTTTATTTAATGCTTAACTATTGCCTCCTGTTCTAAAAACAGGTTGCCAATATCAAACAAAACCTGCATAGTACCTCGGTAGCCAACTTTGGTAGACTGATTGCAATCTAAACGGTCAAAAATGGGAATTCCCTGACGGTAGAGAGGAATTTTTAAGCGTTGGGCGATCGCAACTGCGTGAGAATTGCTAATGAGCAAATCAGAACCAACCGCCAGCTGTTCAAAATCTTCTAAATCACCAATGGTAACACTAGGAATTGGCAGTTTTTCCAGTACAGGAGAGCGTGTTGTCGTGACTGCGGCGTGAATCTGAACTCCTAGCGATTGCAGGAAATAAACCGTTGACCACAGTAAATCTGGTTCTAGCGCTAAAGCAACTCGCTTGCAACCAAAGTAAAAGTGATTCTCCAACATCACATGTTGCAACTGACGCCGCTGATAGCGGTATTTCTCTGGTACGCTAACACCACTGATATCTGCCAATGCTTGGAGAAATTTATCTACTGCTGTTAGTCCCGTTAATTCCCCAAACACCTCGTAAGGTATATTAAATCTCTTTTCTAAAATTTGCGCCCCAGCCCGCATACTTTCGCCTAAGGCCAAAGTGAACGCAGAACTATCGATTGAACGCAACTGTGACAAAGTAGTGCCATTGGCTGCGATCGCACCAGAGGAATCTTGTATCTGACTATCTAGAACACCGGAAAGGTCAGGAACAACAATCGGTATCAGTCCAAAGGAGGTGACAATCTGTTTAATTTCTTGTATATCTCCAGGAGTAAAAGCAGAACTCGCCAAAATTGTGATTTGTGTGGGACAAGCCTTTTGCTTTGAGGATTCTTGGGGAATTTCCTTAACTATACTTTCGACTGCGGCAGCGAAACCATCCTGTAATGTACCTTTAAAATCTGGTGTAGAGACAAGAGCGATCGGTAGATAATCTAGTTCTGGGTGACGATGGCGAATCTCTTTGATAAAACGTTCCATGTCATCGCCTCTGGTTTCCACAAGTCCACTGGTACAAAGACCGATAATTTCCGGTTTTGATTTCTGTACCAAAGTCAGAATTGCTTGTTCAACTCTCTCCTCACCACCCAAAATCGTTGCAACTTCCGTCATCGCTGTAGTAGAAAGCGGAATCGTCTGATGAAAATGCTGTACTAATACCCTCTTAGCCAAAGCTGTACAACCTTGAGAACCGTGTAATAAAGGCATCATTCCCTTCAAGCCCAAAAAGGCTAAGGTTGCACCCACAGCTTGGCTTTGTTTGAGAGGATTAACTGCAACCGATGTACTTGTAACGCTAACAATTGCCATTAGATTTCCTCCAATGAACTAGGGGATGTTCCCGTGATTTCTTGGGCTGTTTTTCCTAGATCCCACAGAACTGGTCGGCATACTTGTTCCCACACAGGACTATAAAAAGTGGCATACAATTCTCGTGCCATTTCTAATATTCCTCTATAGCCTGCATAGGCATGATTGCGTTCGATATTGATGTCTAGAAAAGGAATTCTGGCTATTAAGGCAGTATCTCGATAACGAGCATCACTAATTAAAATATTAGCTTGATTATTATTAATTAGTTGTAAGATGGCTTCCGGGCTTTCTGATTCTAAAACTATGCCATCTCGACCCAGCAAACTTTTGATTCTAACTAATTCCTCTTCCGAATTATTCTGAGTACAGATAGCAATAATTTCCATACCTAATTTTTGAGCAGCAAAGATAATCAACCAACTTTTGAAATTTTTAATAGAAACGACTATGCGCTTACCTTGCAATCGAATACGATAAGGGGTGAGTTTTTCTTCTAAACCACTAGTTTCTTCTGCAATCAGGTTTTCAGTACGTTCTATTAAATCAGGATCGCCTAATTTCGCTGCAATATTTCTTAAACACTGATTGATTTGCTCTACCCCATAAATAGACTCTTCAATATAAGAGATACCATAGAGTTTCTCCATCTTTTTTGCTATGTTGATTAAAGCTTTCGAGGAGAGTATGACATTGAGCTTGGCACGATGAGCATAGCAAACTTCTTGATACAGGGCATCGCCTGTAATTTTTGCTAAAACTCGGATACCTAATTTCTCCAATAATGGTAGAACATTCCAGATTGCACCTGCAATATTATATTCACCAATCAAGTTAATATCTAATGGTGTGGTAATATCTGGCTCGGCAGTTCCAATAACGTGTTCTAGCAACGCTTCACCAGCAACGCGGTTACCGAGATTTTGGCTACCAATAAACCCAGGACAATGTACAGGAATAGTAGGTATTCCTGTTTTTTCAGTCACATCTTTGCATATTCCTTCAATGTCATCACCAATTAAAGCAGTGATGCAGGTTGAGTAGACAAATACCGCAGTCGGTTTATAGCGTCTTTGTAATTCTAAAATACCTTTGTATAGCTTTTTCGCTCCACCAAAGATAATATCACTCTCATCTGTGTCAGTGGTAAAGCGTGTTTTATACAGCATTGAACCAGAAGAGAGACTAGTGTAGTTTCCCCAAATACTAGCAGCACAACCACTCGGGCCGTGAACTATATGAGCAGCATCAGTAATTGGTACTAAAGTAATCATTGCACTATCAAAAGCACAACTTCCTTGAGCAGTTCCCGGCTGGGGTAATTGTGTAGAAGGCTTTCTTTTCTTCTGCTTTTGCTGCTGGTTTTCGTCGTTTGATTCACTGAATGAATCATTAATTTTTCTAGGTTGAGGATTCATTTTTTTAGTGAAAATAGATAGAATTTATGAAGCGTAGTGGAATTCCCAAAATTGAGAAAGAATTTTAGTTGATTGGTGGTGTACTTCTAGCATCGAAAAAAGGGAATGAGAAAGAGAATTCCTCATTCCCTAATGACCAACCAATTGATACAAGGAGTAAACAAAAAACCACAAGAGCGGTTTTATCGCGTAGATATTAACAGATTAATTGCTCTGAGGATAACTTGAAGAATTCACAAGTCACAATTGAGATTAATTAATCTGTTATTCGTACTGAGAATTTATCTTGATTTATTTATAGAACCTCCATATCGTTTTAATAGTGAGAGAAAGTGGGCTAATTACCCACTTAATTTCTTCCGTTCCTCAGTGAGTTCTGCTATTTGTTAAGCGAGAACGAAAGTCTTATTTTTTAGCTACCAGAAACTATTTCCACATTGCCTTTTGCAAGTGCTTCTAGTGCTTCGCCTTGGGCGTCTTCTTGCTTTTTAGCAGCTTCTTGTTGAGCATCCGCTGTAGCAATCATTTTTGCAGCATTCTCTTCACTTTCGAGAATACCAAACTCAATCAACAACTCTTCTAATTCGTCCATCTCGATGGGTGTAGGAATAGCAAGATTTCTATTGTTGATAATCTTGTCTGCTAATGTGCGGTATTCGTGAGCTTGGTTGCTATCAGGTGCATACTCGTTGACAGTCATCCGGCGCAATTCGGCGTGTTGCACGATGTTATCGCGGGGGACGAAGTGAATCATTTGGGTGCTTAGTCTGGCTGCTAAGGTACTAATCAGTTCGTCTTCTCGGTCAGTTTTACGGCTATTACAAATCAGACCACCCAAGCGCACACCACCGGTGTGAGCATACTTGAGAACGCCACGAGCAATGTTGTTAGCAGCAAACATCGCCATCATTTCACCAGAGGTAACGATGTAGATTTCTTGGGCTTTACCTTCACGGATAGGCATAGCAAAACCACCACACACAACGTCACCCAATACGTCGTAGGATACGAAATCTACGCCACTGTAAGCACCGTTTTCTTCGAGGAAGTTGATGGCGGTGATGATACCCCGACCGGCGCAACCTACACCAGGTTCCGGACCACCAGATTCTACGCATCTGATACCTCGGAAGCCTTCTAATACGACTTCATCAAGTTCCAAGTCTTCGACTGCACCTCTTTCAGCAGCCAAGTGCAACACAGTAGTTTGAGCTTTTGTGTGCAAAATCAAGCGTGTAGAGTCAGCTTTGGGGTCACATCCGACAATTAAGATGCGTTGACCCACTTCTGCCATAGCGGCTAGGGTATTTTGGGAGGTGGTAGATTTACCGATACCGCCTTTACCATAGAAAGCTATTTGTCTAATTTTGTCGTCGGACATGATGATTTTTCCTGCAATTGTTTGGTGGGTCTTTTGATTCGCTTTTGTGTTCGCACTGTAGAGTTACAGTTGCGAACGGTTGTTGGAGGCGATGTCTACGGTGGACTTCGCCCACCACGCTGTACAACAAAATCATTTAGTATTGAATACATATGATTGGCGATCGCATTTCTGGTTGTCATTTGTCTTGATTAATGACAAAACTGCATCAAATGTACGGTTTGAGGTGATGCGTCACCGTACTTTTGTTACTCCAAAGAGATTTTAATCACAAATGATTAGGGAACTCGAAGAAATCAATTATTCCGTTTGGAGTTGATGACTGATGACTGTGAACAGTGGGATATTTTTTATTTACAAGTCCCTTAGGCAGACATAATATCAGATGATTTCTGTGGAAATAGAGGCAATTTCCAATTCCAAATCTAAAATTGTACAAGAGCGATCGCAACAGGAATTTAAATTTACGCAGAGTTTTCCTGAAACCACACAACCAACCATAATTGCAATCTACTCTAGACAGTCGCTACAATTTCCCCAATTTTGCTGATGTCGTAGCCGCCGAGAATTTCAAATTGTGAGTGAACCATCCGATGTCCCAAAGTACTGAGTAACTGCTGCACTGGCGCTTCTTCCAGATATTCCTTAAGAATCACCAAGTCATATCGTGATTGATGTAGAGGGATAAATCCCAGTCCAAAGGCGGTAGCTACAGATGCAGTACTCATACCTGCATCCGCAAGTCCTAACGCTACTGCTTGGGCAATATCTTGGTGGCTTTGAACAATATGGTCAAAACCTTCGACAGCATCAAACGGTATTTGTTGCTGTTCGAGTTTTTGTTCCAAAACTAAACGAGTACCAGCACCTATTTCGCGGTTAACAATACTAACTCCCCGTTCCACTAAATCAGTAACTGTTGTGATTCCCATTGGGTTGCCAGACTTGACTAAAAGTCCCTCCTCCCAGACACCGAGGGTAATCAAAACTGCTTCCCTTCCAGCCAAAACATCTCGAACAAAAGGTGTATTATACTCATCAGTTTCCGGATCGTACAGGTGCATCCCAGCGATGTGTGCCTCACCTTTGCATAGACTGTGCAATGCAGACATGCTGTTGGCAAAGTTAAATTGAACTCGCAGTTGGGGGTGCCAGCGTTCGGTGGCTCTAGCCCATAGCGAAATCACAGGCGCACAACCGACAATCACAACAGTGTTGTGGAGTGTTTCCAGATTATCATCTAAAAGACGGACTCGAACTTTATCTGTACCTATTTGAGTCTCACCCTTTCCATCAGCCGGAATCATATCTTGGCGAAAAGCATCCTTGCCAATTAAAGGGTAAGCTACCCATTGTCCTCCCACGCGAGCCAGACTGACTCGCGTCTGCCGATCGGCAGGAACGGGTTTGGCAAGCACTGCTTCAATTTCAGGTAAATCCCGCTCTAACCAGAATAGATCCTCTACTTGACAGCCAAGTGCCTTTGCTAGGCGAAGTGTGATCGCCACTGAGGGAGCGTATTGTCCCGACTCTACACCACTTATAGTTTGACGGGTAACACCAGCTAGGTTTGCCAAATCTTGTTGACTCATGCCTAAGCGGGTTCTAATTGACTTCAAGTTGTTACGGAGATCGTTATCCTGCTTCATTGGCTTGAGCTTCTCTGAGTTTCAAAAAGCCGTAGCGGATTTAACTAAATCTGCCAAGGCGAAAGCACGGTCTTTGAGTTTATATTATTCCTCTTCGACAACATAACTGTGCTTTCGCTGTTTTGATTCCCTATATTCAAAGAATATCACACATTTTGCAAAATTTCTTGCAAGGTGCAATTTTTTTTGCGGAAGACTGTTTTTTGGCTGTTGATATGTGACTAAAAACTCCCTAACCGTCACTAATAAGGGACTTTCAATAAAAAATATCCGATTATTTTGAGGGCAGGGGAGTAGGGAGCAGGGGGAGGAAAAGTTGTTTTGAAAGAGTGAAATTGGATAATTTATTTTTAAGGAGTTTCCTGAAGCAATATGCTTGGGTTTAAGAAGATTTATTTTGTTGAGGCTGGGGGCAGAGAAAAATACCGATCTCAACCCTATGCCAACAAAAGACTTATTTCGTATTTTGATTTTTACCAACTTTTCTGGGAAACAGTATCACTGAATACAGTTTTAGAAATTGGTTT
Organism: Nostoc sp. S4; assembly: GCA_029379225.1. Lineage (GTDB taxonomy): Bacteria > Cyanobacteriota > Cyanobacteriia > Cyanobacteriales > Nostocaceae > Nostoc. The sequence goes on from JAQYWR010000007.1 coordinate 57,003, forward strand.
AGGATTTGATGCTTGATAGACGAGTTATAGGAAAATGTTAAGTGCCTACTGCCGAGTGCTGAGTATAAACACAGTTGCTTCATTGCTTTGAGCAGTTAACATTATCCTAACCTATGTAAGCTATATATGAGCCGTAAGGAATATACGACTAAGCAATTTCGCTTTTTGAGGTAAATTTTGCCTCAAGAAAAACTACGGTTTTCACTTAAATAAATATGCAGATATCTATTGCACAATAAATTATTTACTAAAACGTGCGATAGATGAGAGGCAATTTATAGTTGTTTGTGCTACAGCGATGGAGAGAATAATGATTACCGAAGAAGACTTAGTCCAACAATTTAGCGTAATTATTGAACACACTCACCCACGGGTATGGGCATTGCTACGTCAGTGTTATGTAAAGGTGATTAATCCTAAACCTTACTTAATAAGAGCAAATATCAAAACGTGTATCTGTCATACAAGATACATTGGTATTTACTGTCCTGAGAGACTAATGAATGCGGTAGTAGCAGAGAAAAACCTACTTCGAGAAGTAGCTGAATACGTGGGTCTAGTTGAGGTTGTTTGTTTGAATGCCAACAATTTGATGCGCGATCCCCTGTCAAATTTGAAAGAAACTTATCCACGCTTGTGGTTAGATTTACTTTGGCTTGTCACTCAAGAAGAATGACACTAACTATACTAATCTCCTTTGATTTTTAAACTTATTTGCTTCCATCAATAAGTAGGGAGTAAGGAATCAACTTTTTTGAGTTGAAGGCGGGTTTTTGACGCAATTAAATAGGAGTTCTAATATTAAGACCGAATTTTTTGTACAAATATTGCAAAAAATCGCTGTTGTATTTTGCCGCAGGCTAAAATCCTATGAATAAATCTTGTCTACCTCCAGATGATTTGCCTTCAGTCCAAACAATAAGAGTCAGTGAAATACTATTCAGGCAACTTGAAGAAGCAACTAAAAAAAGCTTTTTCTTGACCTGTGACAACATGACACGTGTTCTATTATGTCATTGCCATTGGTATTTCCAAATTAATAGTGGCATTCTGACATTAATTATGATTTGTCATGATATGGAAAGTTATCGCAAGATCATGAAAACTGTTCCCCATTTTACTGAGAAATTAAAACAATTTACTAACAGAGCTAAAATTACTGTTAGTTCTCCAATTGACAAAGGTATACCGTGGGTACTCAGTATAGATAACATTTTACCTGAAGGAGACTTGCCTAGTATCTGACAGATTAACCTTTTGGCGATCGCTAGCAAAAGTACGAATAATGAAATCTCTTTACTTCTTTACTGAAAAGATTAATATCCTGTTCCTCAGAAATATCCTTAGGGACTTTGATTTTCATCGCAGCAAAGGGGTTAGCGTCGATTAATCCCTCTTCCATTGCCCAATTACAGCAAGCTTTGAGTTGGGTTAACCCTGTTCTATCACTCTGGGAAGAGAAAAATAAATCTACGTTAGGTTGAACAAAGTGAAACCCAACAAGGCTAAGGTTTTTGGATGTTGGGTTTCGTACCTAAACCCAACCTAAATCCATAAAAGTCTTGAAAAATAAAGGTTTTGGATTTTTTTAGATAGCGAGAGTAATTAAAGAAGGTTAAAATAAATCAGCTTTTGTTAATGCCATTCAAGTTAGAGATTTTGTGAGAAGGCGACCATCCAAAACTAGGCTAAGTTGCCCATTGGCAAGAATGCTAGTTCCTTGGATATAAGCAGCAACTGGGATTGCTTCCCCCAGAGGATGGAGTACAGAGGATTGCTTACCAATGATACAATCTACTTCTAAAGCACATCGTTTGTCTAAGTAACGAAATACTAATAACGGCTTATCCTGCTTGAAAGCATTTAGTGTATCTGTACTGTCAGTGGTAATTGAGGTGGAAAAGTAGTTAGGACAAATCAGTACATCAGTCAGTAAGTGGATAGGGACGAGCATTTCTGTTGTTGGATGCTGGCGATCGCCACGAAGCAAGCCACTGCTGCCAGAAGGCTGCAAAAATAACATGCGTCCCGCTTGAGTTTGGAGAATTTGTTCGGACTGGGATAGACAAATCTGCTCTACGGAATCGGCAACAAACGCATAGACTCTGGAATTAGCTTGACAAACGATCAGTTGAGCAATTTTTTGGTCGAGGGGAATTTGGAGCGAGAAGGCTGAACCATGTCCAGCTTTAGATTTCAATACTATTCTTCCCTGAATAGCTGTTAATTGCTTGCAAACTTCAGTTAATTCTGCTCCTAACTTTAAGGCTGCACGATCGCACAAAACAGATGAAACCTCTGGTTCGAGTATTAATTCAGTTGCTTGTAAGATATCCTCTGGTTTTTTAAGGTCGAGTCCTTGGGCTGAAGCTTGTTGATAAATTTGAGATAAGTTAAGTCCTGCGCCATCATCACAGCCATCAACAATTAGTTGATTTCCCTGCTGGTAAACTTGAATTTCGATGATACCGTTGCTATTTTTACCAAGGTGTTGGCGTGTTCGGGAAGACTCAATACTTTGCTCTAGTAAATAGCAGCTTATATGCAACAGGAGGATACGGAGGCGATCGCTAAATGCCCGATCGACTTGGATATCACTAATTTGTAAATGTAGTCTAGCAGACTTATCTTGGAGAGCTTGTAACTGAGACCAAAGCTGGTGCAACGGTTCTAAGGCTACTCTTAAAGGAATATTTGTAACTTTTTTGACTAAATTGGTAGAACGGGTAAGTAACTTTTCCTGGTGTATGAGTTCTTGTTTGAGTTGGTGACGATTATTATTCAAGGAATGAACAGTTGATGCCACTTGAGACGCTTGGGCCAAAACAGATTGCAGAGTACTGTACAATTGCTGAGAGCGAGAAGCAGCTAGAGGGGAAAGGCTATCTGAAATTGCTGCTAAACGTCCCGACCATTCCTGGAGATTATCCAGCAGGTGTTGTAATCGTTTGACTTGTCGAAGCAACTGCCCAATCGTATATTGCTGTTGTTCTTCCTGACAAACTTGCTGGTTATAGGTAGTTAGTAATGTTGCAAGCAGCGCATTTAGTTGTTCGAGATGCTGAATATCGATCGGTGTGGCGGTTGGAATACTTGTTGCCACAACGGTAGGAATGGATTCTTGCAAAGAGAGTGGATGGCGATCGGCAAAAGATTTGACTAAGGATGCTTCAGATGTTTCAGTAGGTAAGGAAAAATCCCCTAACCAAGCCTGAAAATCTGCTTCCCCATACTCTTCCAGCTTTGCTAGTTCTCCTACCTTGACGGGAAGCTGCTCGGTATCTACGTGACAAAGGCTATCAGACTGGGGGCTAGTTTCATTTATTAGTTCCCTGTCAAGACTTTCCTCGTCTTTAACCATAATTTGCTCTGGTAGAGATGCACAAGCTTCTACCTCGGCCAGGGAATTGCCAAACTGGATAACTGGTTGATGTACCTGCGGTTGCTGTCTCGATGTCTCTACGTGTTGGGGAATGATGCTTTGTTGGCAATCGCTAAACTCTGCTTGCAGACGAGCAACAATAACAGACATGCGCTCCATAATATCTACTTCCTCAATTTTTGAGGCTGTTAAAAATGCCATCAGCAGCATTTGTAAGCAATCTAATCCTTCTGACAACAAAGAGGCGATGGGGACGGTGACAGTTGCCCGATACTGATGCAGCAGCTGAAAAATCTCTTCTAGTGCAGCCGCAACGATGGCAATGGCATCTAGCTCGGCTGCGATGGCAATCGAATGCAGAGAGCCAGCAGCTTCCATGAGAGCCAAAGCTGTACCGGGGTTACTGTCTTTTGTATAGTTAGGCAACTCCTGTTCCAAGAACAGTAACAAATCGATCGCTTCTTCTAGGAAGCGATCGTCGTTCTGCGGTTGGGGGACAAAATCGGTACTCATCGAAACTCCTGGTTTGTGACAATTCTATGGCTTCGACATTGATTTGAGGGTACAAGCAGCGATGTGGGCGATCGCTCTAAATTGCTCTTGGATTTGCGCGATTGACTCCAGCCCGGCACTGATTTGGCGATCGCACGGTTCGATAGCAGAAACAACGTCTGCTGCTGCTACTTGGAGTTCTTGAAACCATTCCTCTATATTTATCGTGCTTTCGCGGGCTTGACGGGCGAGAATTTCTACCTGTTCGGCAGCAGCTAGCAAACTTCGTTCCTGCTCGTTAGCTTTTGTTGCTTCGATGGCTGTATTCAAAGACAAAATCTGAATTTTGGTACTCAAGCCTTCTACAAGGCGAACAAAGTCAGAAGCTTGCTGGCAAAATTCACCAAGGTATTGCAGCTGTTTATTAGTAATAGCAACAGTATCTTGAATAGACATTAAATGCTCGCGCTCCTGCTCGGCGATTCTTGCTCCTGCTTCTACAGCCTCGCTCACCTGCTGAAATGGCACTAGTAACTGGGACAGCTCGAGGGATTCAAGCTGTTGAGCAGGTGGAGTTACTATTTCAGGCGAGTGCAAATTAATTGTCAACATCATTCCGACTTGTTGCAGCAAACTGCGCTCTGCTTCCTGCCATTGTCGGGGTTCCAGGCAATTATGAATAAGTAATAAACCCCAAGGCTGTTGTTTGACAAGCAAGGGCAAGCATAAACTTGCTTGCACCTGAAAGCGTTGCCAAAATTGCTGTTGGCGGGGAGTTAGTTCTAATACTTCAGTGAGGTTTTTGAGCTTTTGTCCGTCGCCAACATCGGTAGTCACAAATAAATTTATTGGTAGGGATTGATTGAGCAAGGATGTCCAACCCGCTTGTATAGCTTCAGCGATCGCCCGACTGCGATTATCTTCCTCAAAACGATAAATCAGGACGCGATCGGCACTGAGAACATCTCGCAGGGCGGTGACTGTAGCCTCCAAAAGTGCGGTTTCACCTTTTGCCTGCTGCATTTGCCGCTCGAGCGCCGCAAGTTGTTCTCGCTGGAGTCGAAAAGCTTCTCGAACATTGCTATTATTGTCAGTGGGCGAATCCTTCGCCAAAGCTTCGATAAAAGCTTCGATTTGACTCACCTTCTGCTGCAATTGAGCGACCTTTGGCCCCTTAGCAGATTGAAAGACTGCTTTGATTACAGCCACATTAGCCAAAATTTCTTCTATCTGGATTTGATTGTCAGGCTGGGTTGTAAAATTCGGATCTAAGGTTGCGATCGTCACGGAAAACTCCTTGGCAGCATCAAGTTAAATCAGTGGGTTTGCCATTGCAATGTCTGGGCAATGGCTTTGGTGTCTAAAATCCAGCGATCGCCTGGCAGAATACCTCGAACAAAATTTAGTAGTTTGTTTGGGGAAAAGTCGGTTGGTGTCGATTGTGCTTGCTGTAAATCCTGCCACTCTACATCGTAGACATGAGCGACTAAAAACCCGATTACCTGATTTTGCAGTTCGAGAACTACAACCATTGGCTTTTCTGGTCGTGACTGCCGCTTCAAAAGCGGTGCATAACCAAGCAAATGTTCTAAGTCAACCAGCCGCAACATCTGTCCTTGCCAATTATAGAAACCTAAAATCCAACTTGGTAAGGCCGGGGCTGGGGAAATTTCTGGGCTAGCGATATGAATAATGTCCAGTACTGAGTGGAATGGTACTAATCCACTTCCCCGATCGCCCAAGGAAAAACGCAGAAATTTGTGCCGTTGTTCGCCTGATGTCAGCCCAAGAGACAAGGTTGGGGTTGTGCTGGGTAAACCTAACTTATCAGCCAATATCTGGTTCATGCCTAGAAGAAGTACTTTGAGCGGTTCCTCGTTTGGTGCTACAGACAAGACAGCCATGTGGCTAACAAAGTTTAACTCCGCCACTTGCCGATAAGACCACGGCACCGGACGTACTGCTGACAAAGGAATATCGATTAAGGCAGGGGGTTTGTCCGCAGGAATGCCACAAATTTCTCCAGTTCGCGTTTGAGTTAGAAGTAAGAAGCGCCCTGAAGTGTCAACCGCACAGAGAACTTGGTGCGCCTGTTGGGCTTGTAATTGCGGAATGAACTTCTGGCGCAAGTCCACAATCGTAATGGTTTGCACTCCCAAATCGACCATCCCGATACCACTTTCAACTGTACTGCTAATCGGAGGACAAGCAATTACTTTGAGAACCGCACCAACTGGCAGGGCAAATAAATAGTCTGCGATCGCAAAAACAACAACTCGTAATGAGTCGCACTTGCTCACAGTGCCAGATAATCGCTTAAACGGAAAGGGAGTGTTAAGCATAAATACTAATTTGTAATTAAGAAAGTCTGATTTAGTCTGGCTTCGTGGGTTTGGATCTGTATCATTATTTTTGGGAAATGGTATTAAGTAGTTCGGCGATTGTGGCTAGAAAGTTCTGTTCGGAATAGGGTTTGGTTAGGTAAGCTTTCGCACCTAGAGCTAAAGCTAATTGGCGGTGCTTCTGTCCGCTACGAGTAGTCAGCATCACCACAGGAATCTCGGACAAACGCTCGTCTTGGCGACGGTGTTCTAAAAACTCAAATCCATTCATTTGCGGCATTTCAATGTCACAAATCACTAGATCGACATCACCGTGTTGCAGCATTTGCGCGATCGCCTCGCGACCATCGCCTGCTTGCAACGCTTGATAACCTGCTTTCTGGAGCGTCTGCACCAAACTTTGCCTTTGTACAACCGAATCTTCCACCACTAACACTGTCAGTCGGCTAGGTTGAGCAACGGCTGTATTGACTTCCTTTGGCTGTTGCTGCGGTTGCGTTATTGTTGGCTGGGATTGCTGTCCCTCTAGAGCCAGAACAGGCTCAGGCGCGGGCAATAGTTTAGTTGCAAGACTTGATGTCGGGGAAGTCGGCATCATATCTGTCTCCCAGGTTTGCCGAACTAACTCTAACGGGTCAACAGTTAAGGTAAGGCTACCATTTCCCAACACGCTGTAGCCTTGGATATAACTAGGTAAAGTGACGACGCTGCCGAGGGATTTAATTACTAATTCCTGTTCGACTAAAATTTGATCGACTTGCAAGCACAGGTATTGATGCTCTGTCTGCAACAACAGCAGAGGTTCGACGGCGTTCCGTTGTTTGACTGGAAAAGGACTGAGGGTTAAATTGTGGTCTTGGGTGAATAAAGGATATTTGTAATCCACCAAATTGGCAAGCGGACGGATGGGAACTAGTTGTTGACTTTGCCCTTGTTCCCACTGCCAGAATTTTTCGATGCCTTGTCCCTGTAAAGATTGCTGAACTTGAATCTGGGCTGGCTGCGGTAATAAAACCTGACTAATTCCTTCAGACAGCAAGGCATAAGTAGTACCTTGAGATTGACAAACGAGTAAGCGTGCTGTTGTCAAGCTGAGGGGCAATTGCAGGATGAAAGTGGTTCCTTGCCCTAAAAGCGATCGCACCACAATTGAACCTTGCAAAGCTTGCAATTGAGTGCGAACGACATCTAAGCCAATACCACGCCCAGATAATTCACCGATCTGGTTGGCGGTAGAAAAGCCTGGTTCAAATAATAACTCTGCCAGTTGGTCTTGTGAGGCGTAGGCGGCTTGTTCGGGAGTCAGCAGATGTTTTTCCACAGCTCGCTGACGAATCGATTCCCAATTCAAGCCTCGCCCATCATCCCGTACCTCAATAGTTGTGCGGTTGCCTTGATGATAAGCTTGAATCGTAATTGTTCCGGTTTCTGGTTTACCCTGCTGGCGGCGGGTTTCCACTGATTCAATGCCGTGGTCGAAGGCATTGCGAATCATGTGCAGCAAGGGATCGTACAGCTGCTCAGAAATGGCTTTATCCACTAGTACCTTTGTACCGCCAAGCTTGAGTTCAACAGGTTTATGATAAGTTGCTACCATCTGTTGCAGCAGCCGAGGAAATCGATTCAACACTGTTCCTAGTGGCACCATTCTGGCTTGCAGCAAATCTGACTGCGCTCCTGAAAGCAGTTGCTTGCGCTTTCCGAGACTGAAGCGAGATTGCTGAACTAAGCCATTAAAAGCTTCAATTTGTTCTCCTAATTGCACCATGTCTTCTGTCAGATTTTGCAGAAGAACGTGCAACTCGCTATAGCTATCCATTTCTAAGGCATCAAAATTAGATTGCACCTTGGCAGTTGGGGAAGTAGGGAGAACTGAGCGTGGGTGTCGTTGCCTGCGTTCGGGAAGCAGCAGATTTCGATCCGACCAAGTAGAAACTTTACTAAGTTGTTGTTGGCAGTACAAAAACTGTAGTAGAGTATCTCGAGCTGCTTTGTGGATGTGATTAGATTGCAGGTTTTGTTGGTTTTCGTTGATCAGCAATTCCCCAATCGTGTGGCTGAGGCGATCGAGCTGTTCTATCGCTACTCGGATACTGGGAAGTGATGGCGCTGATTGAGCTTGCAGGCTTGGCGCTGGTGGTGGAGAAGCTGGCCGCTCTAAGTCTGAGTATCGGCAGGATGTTTCTGGATCTCCGATCCAGATTGACTGTAAAATCCGATCTATGGCAGAGGGGGCTATTAGCGAATCCTGAGAAAGTGGTTCTAGTACCTCTGGTGCTTTCGGTACGAAGCTATCAGTTCGCTTCGGGAAAAACGACCAAATTGATTCTGATTCGACAGCACTGGGGTGGGGGGTTTCCTGGTTCTCAGTTGTAGCCGTTTCTGTGGATTGAATAGCAATTGCAACTGGCTGCCCTTGCACCTCTGGAACAGGAGCAGTTAGCCCTGCCCATTCTCGCAATTGTGGAGATATCTCTCCCCCTTGCGTGCGATCGCCTGCAAGTACAGCTACTTGAGCTGCTTTAAAATTTTCTAAAGCCACCTGAGCGATTTGCAGTACTTTGTCTGGATGCGCTTTGAGCGCGTTGAGGGTCGCTTGGGCAATTTCTTCCAATCCAGATAAGCTATAAGATGCTGCTAGTTCGGCAAAAAATTCTGCTTGGGAGTTGAGTGTTGTTTGAATTTGTTGCGGATCTTGGCTTTCGATGTCAGCTGAGAGCTGTTGCAAATCCTGGAGTACGCTCCCAGAAAAAATTGACTCTACCACATCAAAGCCAAGTTCTTCCGAACTGGGAAGCAAAGCCTCACGACCAAAAAAGTCGCCTAGTTTATCTTGGAGTTGGGCGAAGATTGAAGCAGTTTTATCGAGGATTTCTGCCTCGTTGCAGGATAAGCCCATCAAGGTTGCATTCAATGGAGTTCGCAGGCACTCATAAGCATCTAGAAGCAAAGCACCCAATTCTGGATCGATTTCCAGTTCTGGAGCATATAACGCCTGGAATACATCTTCTAAATGATGGGCAATTGTCTTAATCGTTTCTTGCCCAACACTAGCAGCACTGCCTTTGAGAGTATGGGCGCTTCGCATCAAGGCATGAACTTTTTCTATTGTTTTTTCATCAAGTAGACCGATAAGATTCTGCTCAATGGTTTGCAACAACTCTGCCGCTTCCGCAAGAAAAGCCTGCTCTAGCTGCCCTTGATTACTGGGATCGGGGTTCATAACAGTTTTGCTTTCTTAGTCTACTTTGAACTGGCTAACGCTGGTTTCCAGTTGTTGTGAAGTCGTCAGTAGTTCTTCAAAAGACTCGGAAATGTGCATGGCACTTTCTGAAGTCTTGCGGGCGATCGCCGAAACATCGCTCATCGCCTCTGTCAATATTTGAGATTGCTGACTTTGAGTGGAAACTGCTTGGGTAATTCCTTGCACTAGTCCGCCAATTTCGTTAGTAGCTACGACGATCGCACTCAGGGAATGACGAGTCTCATCAATCAATTTCGAGCCTTGGACAACTTGGCTAATCCCTACTTCCATTGCTTGGGTAACTTCGTTGGTGCCAGTTTGAATTTCTTGTACGAGTCGCTCAATTTCTGTGGTAGCACTAGCTGACTGATAAGCCAGGGAACGAACTTCATCTGCAACCACCGCAAAGCCTTTACCATACTCTCCGGCACGAGTAGCCTCGATCGCCGCATTGAGTGCCAGCAAATTGGTTTGAGTGGCAAAGTTTTCAATCAAACTCACTACTTTCGAGATTTTCTGAGAAGCTTCACCGAGGCGTTTAATCTTCTTCGCTGTTTCCGACACAGTTTCCCGAATCTCCAAAATGCCATCTACGGTTCTTTCCATCAAAGAATCGCCAGCTTGGACGGTGTTGTTAGCTCTTTGAACTGCCTGCCCTACTCTTTCGGCATCAGTAGCGACTACCTGAGTGGAAGTTACCATCATTTGTAATTGCTCTAGAGCGCGTTCGAGCCGTTCTACCTGCTGTTGAGCTTGGTCGGATAGTTTTACTACTGAGGTAGTATTACTGCTAGAAGTTTCACTCACCCTGCTGGCAGCAATTTGCACTTGTCGGACTAAATCTCGCAAACTTTGGATTGTAGTATTGTAACCATCGGCGATCGTCCCAATTTCATCTTCAGATAGGGGCGCTCGAACGGTGAGATCGCCTCTGAAGGATGGTTCCAAAGCCATGAGAACGCGTATTGCTCCTTGTTGCAGTTTTTCCCGCGCGGTGCGTTCGCGCTCTGCTGCTTCTGCTAGTTGCTGCTCTTGGATACGCATCTGTTTTAGGTACTCTGCAAGATTGAGGGCAACACCAATCTGGACGCTAGTTTGGTTAAGAACATCCTCCTCAGATTGCTCCCACTGGCGCGCTGTGCTATTTTGATAAACTCCCATCAGCCCCCATAGCCGATCTTCTTGAAAAATCGGAGCAATCATGTAGGCTTTAGTTCCCCACATTTCTAATAATTGAATGTGACATTCGTCATGACCGACAGTATAAATATTGTCAACTCGCAAACTTTCTTTGCGGGCATAACGCCCTCCTTTGTTGTATTGGAGATAAGTATCTCTAACTCTAGCAAGACTAGTTCCCACAAGCCTGGGCCAATCGCCACTCACAGACTCAACTACAAATTCTCCAGACCAATCAGACTCAAAATGATAAACTCCAACTCGATCTGCTTTGAGTAGCTGACGAAGTTCGAGGGTTGCAAACTGGACAAATTCCAGAACATCACTATGACTTTGGGCCATCTCTGTTAACCGACTTGGCAAGCGATAGGAAAATCGGGCGTTTGCTACTTCTCGTTCTGCCAATTTGAGCAGTTCCTCATTCTTGCTTAAGGTTTGTTGTAAGTATTGCGATTGCTGCACGGCAACCCCAAACTGCGTGCCGATTTTCGCTACCAAGTTGACTTCATTATCTTGCCATTGCCGCGGCCCATCATTTTGATATGCTCCTAACAAACCCCAAAGCTGGTTTCCAGCAATAATTGGGGTGATGATATAAGCTCTAACTTGGAATTGCTCTAAAATTTTCAAGTGGCAGTGGGCATGACCAGCAGTGTAAACATCATTAATCACAAACGTCTCGTTGTTGCGATAGCGTCCGCCTTGAGTTTGCTGTAGATGTTCGTCTTCCCATACGGTCTTGATATCGGGGCCAACCAAAGCCACCCATTCACGACTTACGGATTCGGCAATAAACTCCCCACCCCAATCTGGATTGAAGCGATACACTGCTAGGCGATCGCATTGCAATTGCGATCGCAATTCTGGTAGGGCATTGCGGAAAATCGTATCTAGCTGTTGAGCTTGGCGAATTTTTTCCGCCAGCTTTGTCAATGCTCGTTCCCCTTCGGCGGTTCGCGCTAACTCTGCATTCTTCTTCTTGAGCTGTTCGATATACTCAACCTGTTGCAAGCCTATACCCATTTGTACAGCGATTTTTCGCAACAGTTGCACATCCTTGGATTGCCACTGCCGAGGGCCAGTATTTTGGTATGCTCCTAAAAAGCCCCAGAGTTTGCTGCCAGTAAAAATAGGAGCGATGGTGTAAGCCTTAGCCTGGATTTTTTCTAATATATCTATGTGGCACTGAACGTGACCGACAGTGTAGATATCATTGACAACAAAGGTTTCATAATTGCGATAGCGTCCGCCCTGAGTTTGTTGTAAGTGATCGTCCATCCAAATCGTTTTCATGTCGGAACCAGCTAAAGACAGCCATTGCTCTTTTACGGATTCGGCAACAAACTCTACACTCCAGTCAGGACTAAAGCGAAATACTGCCAGGCGATCGCACTGTAGTTGTTTGCGTAAACTTGGCAGCACATTGTGGAAAATAGTATCTACATCCTGGGCTTGACGGATTTTTTCTACCATCGCTGTCAGCACCTGCTCCTCTTCTGCTGCTTGCGCCAACTCAGCATTCTTTGTTCTCAGTTCTTCGATGTACTCGGCTTGCTGCACGCTTAACCCGAACTGAATCCCCAATTTGGTCAGTAATCGCACCTCCTCGGAATTCCACTGACGCGGGCCGCTATTCTGATAAGCTCCTAACAAACCCCAAAGTTTGTTTCCAGCAAAAATCGGGGCGATGGTGTAGGCTTTAACTTGGAACTGCTCCAACAAATCGATATGGCACTGGGCATGACCAACAGTATAGATGTCATTAACGACAAAAGTTTCATTGTTGCTATAGCGTCCGCCTTGAGTTTGCTGGAGGTGTTCGTCTTCCCACACGGTTCTGATATCGGGGCCAACCAGAGGTACCCAGTCACTTCCTACAGATTCAGCAATAAATTCACCACTCCAGTCAGAGTTGAAGCGATATACTGCTAGGCGATCGCATTTGAACAACTGCCGCAATTCTACCAAGGTAGTGCGGTAGATCGTTTCTGGTTGTTGGGAATGACGCACTCTATCCGCCATTCGCGCCAGCGCGTTTTCTATTTCAGCTACTTGTGTCATTTCTATATTTTTTAACCGTAGCTGTTCGATATATTCAGCTTGCTGGAGGGCAATGCTCAACGATTCGCCGATCTGCAACAAAGCACCAGCCTCTTCCTCAGTCCATTTGCGGACATCAGAATTTTGATAGGCTGCTAACAAACCCCAAAGATTACCGACGCGGAAGATGGGAACAATGATGTAGGCTTTGGCTTGGAACTTCTCTAATACTTCTAAATAGCAAGGTGAAAAATCGGCTGCATAAATATCGTTAACTTTACGGAAACGCGTTCCTTTGGCGTACATTCCACCCTGCGTTTCCTTCAAATAGGTATCGGTATCAAGTTTAACAGAGGAGCCGTAATCCTTAACATTGCAACGCTCTGAAGATATCAGACTTGTTTTTAAAATGCTGTCTTGTTCCTGCATTTCCAACAGTGACGACCAACCAGCAGCCACAGATTCAGCGAGAATTTCTCCACTCCAGTCTGGATAAAATTGATAAACGACAACGCGATCGCATTTCAAAAATCGCCGCAACTCTTGGGTTGCAGTACGGAAAATGTTGTGAATATCCGTTGCTTGCCCAATCTTTCCAATGATGCCGAAAACAGTACGTTCTCGTTCAACAAGTTTGGCTGACTCCTCAGAGCGGTTATAAAGTTCTTGCTGATATTGCAACTGTTGAATAGCAATACTAGACAAAGATGCAACCTGCACCATCAGTCGAACTTCACTATCTTTCCACTGACGAGGCTGAGAATTTTGATAGGCAGCAAGCAAGCCCCACAACTGTTCTCCTTGGAAGATGGCAACAATAATGTATGCTTTAGCTTGATAGGTTTCTAAAACTTTGATATAGCAATCAGAAAAACCAGCACTGTAAATATCATTAGTAACTCGATAGATTTGTCCGCGATGGAAAGTTTTGCCTTGCGCGTACTGAATATAGCTATCCGCACTGTGCGATCGCCCTGTTGTCCCAGCCAGTCCCCCTTGGTCTGCCAGATTCCTAACACTGCAATAGTTAACGTTTTTGACAATTGCTGGGTTGTTTCGCTGTTCTTCTAATAGAGAAACCCACTCAGATCCCACAGATTCAGCAACAAATTCCCCACTCCAATCTGGTTTGAAACGATAAATTGCCACCCGATCGCATTTTAGTGACTGTCGCACTTCTTGGGTGGCAATGGGAAAGATGGTATCCAAATCTTTGGACTGGAGAATTTTATTCGTGACACCCACAAGGATTTGGTCTTTTTCTACTTCTTGTTGCAAAGTAGCTTGAATCACAGCAACTTGCAGTTGTACTTCTAATTCCTGCTCGATCAGTTTTAGTAACTGAATTTCCGCATTCTGCCACTGACGAGCAGCAGTGCATTGCTGCACCACCAATAAACCCCAAACCCCATCTTTTGCTAAGATTGGCAAACTCAAACAAGCTCTGATCTGAAATCGATCCGCGAGCTGCTTTTGGTAAGGAGACAAGCTGGCAGTGTAGGTATCCGCGATCGCTGCTAATTTTTCTTGTTGATAAAGCTTGGCAGAACCTAACCCAAAAGTGACGGCGGGCAGTTTTTCCTTCAGCATTGGCGTAAAGCCATCCCTCATCGCCTCCGCAGCAACTATCCCCAGCGTCGGATTCGTAAACTCATACAGCACCACGCGATCGGCTTGCAGGGCGCTTTGTACCTCCATAACAGCAGTGGCGAGCAAGGTATCTAGATCGGAAAATTGGCGGATTTTGCTGGCGATCGCCTGTACATGCTCTACCTCTAATCCATCTCCTCCTTCTTGATATGGCAACACACTTACCAGTTCTTTTAACTTGCGGATTCTGTCTCGCAATGGCCCTGTTTCCACCCAATCAGCTTGATCCAATTCAGTTCGCAATTCTTCTAGAGTTGAGGTGATTTGCTGTTTTGCTGGTAGATGGACGGTATGCCCGTTATCGGTGTCCTTATGACCGTTGCTGGAATTTGAGTGAGGTTGGTTAGGTGTAAGATTGTGTTGCATTACCATAATCTTTCTTGCTATTAGGATTGTCGGAGTTAATAAGTAGAATAGACCTCTTGCAAAAGTCGTTCATTTCATTCTCTTTTTTGCGTCTTTGCGCCTACCCTTTGGAAAGCCACTTCGTGTCTATGGGTGAGGCAAAAAAATATTTATGCAAGAGGTCTAATGCAGAGTGTTAAATAGATTGAAGGGCTTGAATCACAACAGGGGTGTCAAGTAACATCAAAGGGCCACCTTGAGAATCCACAAAGTAACCCTGCAAGAACGAGCCTAGCCGAGCGGGTAACATTGATGCCGAAATCGCTAACCGCTCTTGAGGATCGTAAACTTCAATGGTATTGACTTGCTCCACCAACAGCCCGACAGTTTGATTCTGGACTTGAACAAGCATCGCCATGCCAGAGTTGCAGACATTTTCTCGCCGACACCAGTGTGTTGCTCCCAACAAACCTGCTAAATCAAGAATCCAGATAGCTTCTCCCCGCCAGTTCATTATACCTAACAAGAATTCTGCTACCTGTGGTACTGGTAAAATCTCGGTGAGTGCAACCTGAATTACTCCCCGCAAATCAGCTAGTGGGAGTAACCCATTTACCTTTCCATTCAACGGAAATCTTAAAAACCTCTGGTTGTTTCCTTGGGGAGAGTTTTCAAGTCGAAATTGGCTATTAATGGGTAGCTCTCTAAAGCGATCGTTGACCTGTACCATTGCCCCAGTTTCCTTTAGCGAATAAATTTACTAACAGTCTGGAGTAAAGTTTTTTCATCTACAGGTTTAATTAAATAGCCATCCGCACCACTCATATTCCCCCAAGTTTTATCAACATCTGTGTTTTTAGTCGAGCAAATCACTACCGGGATTGCTTTTGTTGTAGAATCGGCTTTCAACTTGCGGCAGAACTCAAATCCACTTTGACCTGGCAAAATCAAATCTAGTAGGATCAAGTCAGGTTTTTGTTGTTTCAACCTCAATTGAGCCTCTTCACCACTGCGAACTTCATAAACTGAATATCCTCCTTGCTCCAGATAACGTGTCATCTTTTCGGATTCTGTGAGGCTATCTTCAACTAGAAGAACTTTTTTCATTTTTATTTCCTAACTATTTAATTCAAAATTTGAAGAATAATTGCGATAAAGGAATTAACAATAAAACAGATTTAGAGAGCAATTTTCAATAAAAAATCTGTTTTGAAAATGGATGTAGAGGAGTCACTGGTATGACTACCGCTTCACCTTAAACAGTTAAATACTTGTGAAGCACATCGAGTACTTTGTCTGATTCTACAGGTTTACCTAAAAAGTCAGTTGCCCCTACTAATTTTGCTCGCATCCGATCTACTATTCCATCTTTCCCCGTTAAGATGACAACTGGAACATCTTTGAGGCCTGGAGTTTTACGGATTTGAGAACAAATTTCATAGCCATTTACTTTTGGCATCAAAAGATCCAAAAAAATGAAGTCGGGCTTGCTTTTGATTAGCTGTAAAATTGCTATTAACGACTCTTGTATGCCAACAAAGCGATAACCTTGATGGGTAAGAATTTCCTCCAAACTGCGACAGATCGTCGGACTATCATCCACACAGGCTACTAAAGGTCTTGAGACATCAATAATCGCTTTGCTAGCTGCTGGGGGAGCAACTTGTATAACAGTGTTATCTTCTGTCTTTTGTGAAGAATTAGAATTATTAATTGCACTGGACGGACTGATAATTTCTTTACTAGTCGCTGGGGGAGGAACTTTTTTAAAATTGGGTGCAACTTGTATAAAAGTGTTCTCTTCTGTCTTTTGTGAAGAATTGGAATTCACTACACTGGACGGGTTGCCAGTTTCTTTACTAATCCCAACTTTCCTGAAGCTTGGGGTAGGTGAAAAAGCGATCGCTCCTGCTTTTACTAATGGCATCAAGAACCGAGTTAAAGCTAAGACATCCCGATTGCTTTTTTGCCCTAAACCTCGTAAAGTTTTTGTTCCATCAACTAGAGAAATAATCTGTTTAGAGGATGCATGTCCTTGTAGTAACTCAAGTTGTTGAATAACAGGAAATAAATTGGGCGAGTAACTTGCTAGTCCTGCACCTCGCCATTCTTGCCAGGCTTGTGTAGCCTGTTTGAAGACTTCCTCAGTTGGTATTACAGCTAGAAGAAACCCAGGAACTTCACCAACAACGGTAGTATGTGACAACTGTCCTGCTGGATTCTCGCCACTTTTTTTTGCTTCAACGTACTGCATTATATCAAACAGGACTTCAGCTATTAAGCTTGTAATCAAGCTAACAAGTTGTTGTTGTTCAATTAATTTTTGTTCTCGCAACTTAGCAAGAATGCAATACTCGCGATAATTTTCTTGGGGAGGAACAAGCCACTCCAACTGCGTCACATCCAGATTAGAACAGTACTGCGACAAGTATCGTCGCCATCGCTCATCGGCATTAGAACCGCCAGCTTGCCAAATTAATCGTCCTAAACGAAAATATAGCGTCCAAGTCGGCCCGTCCCTAGCTTCAAGATTCAGCCTGCCTGTAAATAATTTAGTTTGAAGTTGCTCGATCAATTGATTCACAACGGATCGCACCTCCTTATATATCTTGAGTTTTGCATTTTCTAATTAGAAGCAAGTTATCTATATTACTTTTGCAATGTTATATATATTGAGAAAATTGCTTGTCAGTACAGACTTTAAAAAGAAAGATGGAAATATTGAACGCTACAAAGCAAAGACTAGCTTTAATGCTTATCGATTGTATACAGCGATCGCCTAGCTACTAGTCTGTACAAAAAATGAGCTTGAGCGAGTTTGTCAAGAAATTGCTTGTTACCGAACAAAGTATTGGCGATCGCGTTGTTCTAGTACCCCTTGCTTGATTAATGAGCGCAAGATATCTATTGTTTGCACCCGACTCAAGCCTATTACCTCTTCAATTTCTATCAGAGTAGCTCCTTGAGCTTGCTGAATGTATTGCAGCACTCTAGATTTAACAGCATCTCCATTCAAGGCAGGCACTTTTTTTGTCATGCTATTGACGGCAGGACGAAAACCAGTAGCTTTAATTGAAGAACGGGAGATTGACCATTTTGGAACTGTTGCAACTAATTTCTCTTTTTTCGCAGGAGTTGGGGAAACTGTTGTAACTAACTTCTCTTTTTTCTCAGGAGTTGGGGAAACTGCTTGTCCGTGACTGTAATCTCCCCAAACACTGTTATGTAAGATTGCTCGGAAATTTTGCAAATCTTGGAATAATGCTTGAGCCTTTGCTGCCCGTTCTTGGCGGTATTCTTGCTGGCGTTGCCAGACATCTGTTTTCAGCTGCAATATTTCCAGTTGCCGCTCTGCAATCTCTTGCTGGAATTGCTGCTGTTGTAACTTTCTATTGTTGTGAAGGCTGGCAACAAAACTGCTCAAGTCTTCATGAAGCAAATCTGCTTGCAGCTGAAGTTCTTGTTGAGTTAGCTGTTTCCACTGGTTAACTTGTTGACGGCGTTCAGCAGTTATTTGCAATCGCTGCCATCGCTCTTGTTCCCATAAATTCTTGAGAGCCATCAGCTGAAATCTCCTAATTTTATTAACTAGAAACATTAAATGGGAGCCATGAAGACTCCCTTTTTCTAATCTGGTATTTTAAGCAGCAGATGGAACAGCAGCCTGAGATGTTAAACCAACTGCTTCGGCATATCTTAAGTAAGTTTCAACTGAAGCAATCACAATACGAGCTTCGACTGCTAGTAGTTCAATACCAACTAAAGAAACACGTACCCAAGCATCAATTACAATTCCTTTATCTAAAATGCGGTCAATAACTTCAGCTAGACTAGAAGATGAGTTAACTTTTTCAACAGCCATTTTATTTTCCTCACATAAATTTAATTATTGGTTTCATCTTGCTCTAATTGAGCAGTAGGTAAAACTTACACTAAGGTGTTTTGTTATTCCTGGATTTATTGTTCCCAAAAATCTAAGATAAATATAAGAAAATAAAAAAATACTAAAAAGTTAACAATATTTTTTAGAAAAATTTAAATAAAAAAATCATCTTATCTTTATTGTTTCTTTGAAAATTTGAAATTTTTTTATGAATTTATATGAGAGTATTTTTCAGAAAATGATAGGGTGGTAGAGGTTCGCTCAGTGCCAATTGCCAGTGCGAGCATTGTATCTGCCAAAGGGAAAACTGCTGCGTACTGAGCATTGAATCGTTGCGCTGTGCCAAAAAGTGGATTTGCCGCACATCTGGCTGTCGAGTTTCACGGATAACATTTGTATATGTTTTGAGAATTAACTGGTTCAACAGTTCCCACTGTTCGCATTGTTGTGCTTGAAATGCTTGCTGTGTTTGATAGCGTTGTTTTTTAGCTAATAAATAGGCTTTTCCTCTAGCATCAATAGTGTCAGACTCATCAAGCAGATCGCAGGGTGTAGCTTTTAAAGTGTACTCAACTTTGCCTGCTAGGTGAATTAGGGTTTCTAGATATTGCTCTTGATGCTTTTGTAGATGATTCAGCAGTGTTTCTACAGAGGTAAAACCGCTGCCAAAGCGTAAGGGAAGAAGGGGAGTTTGTTGAAAGAGTTCTCGAATTACGCGATCGTGGGTCAATACAGCTTGAAGTAAATGCTCATCGGTTGCTTGTATTGCCTCCAGGGAGATTTCTGGCTCTATGATCGCAGCTAAACCAGAAGAGTAAATAAGTTCAATTTTCCTTTCCATCCCTAAAGGTAGAACAAGCGGTGATGCGATCGGTACTAAAAGAGCATAAGCGTATATTGACATAAGTAGGTCGGCGTGAATATTTATTGTTGAGATTGGTGCTGATTCGCAAGCATTTGGTATGTAACTTGGAAATCATCATTTGTAATTTGAATCAAGCTGGAGTCGCTTAATCCCTGGGCGCGGTATCGACGAATTGCGCTTAAAGCAGCTTGATTGCTCAACAAAGCCAAGTCTGCCCCATTCCAACCCTCGGTAACTGTCGCCCAGGTTTCTAAATCGACATCAACCACGGGACGATCTAGATTGTGAACTCGTAAAATGGCTAACCGACTTGCTCGATCTGGTAGATCGATTTTAATTTGTAAGTCCAATCTTCCAGCTCTGAGCAAGGCAGGATCGAGCGTTTCTGGACGATTGGTTGCTCCTACTAACAGTACTTTCGGGCATTCATGCAACCCATCCAATTCGGTGAGCAGTTGACCGACAACGCGATCGCTAACTCCAGAATCACCACTGAATCGTCCCCGTGCTGGTGCTAGGGTATCAATTTCATCTACAAACACAACGCAAGGCGCTGCTTGTCGAGCTTTGCGAAACAGTTCTCTAACTGCTTGTTCTGCGGCACCTACCCATCGGCTGAGTAATTCCGGGCCATTCACAGCAATAAAGTTGGCTCTAGCCTGGGAAGCGATCGCTTTTGCAAGTAATGTTTTTCCCGTTCCCGGCGGCCCCCACAACAGAATCCCACGGGGAGGCTTGGCTTTGGTTTGCTCGTATAGTTCGGGATAAAGAAGTGCGCCCTCAACAGATTCTTGAAGTTTTTGTTTAATATCATCCAAACCACCAATGTCATCCCAACTGACACTTGGTGCTTCAACTGCTACAGCCCTGAGAACTGAAGGTTTTATCTCCTTAATTGCTTCGAGAAAATCCTGTTGCATGACAGTCATATTCTCAGGAATGGGACTGTTGAGCGAGGGGACTTGACGGCGAAGGGCAATGTAGGCTGCTTTTTGACAAAGAGCTTTGAGATCCGCACCAACAAAACCGACGGCTAAATCAGCGATCGCTCCTAAATTAACCGAAGTCTCCAAGGGCATGGCACTTGTTAAAATCGTGAGAATTTCCAATCGTCCATTGCGATCGGGAACCCGAAAATTAACTTCGCGATCGAAGCGTCCCGGACGACGCAAGGCCGGATCGAGATAATCTGGACGATTTGTTGCCGCTAATACAAGTACGCCCTCAGTTTTGGCAAACCCATCCATTAACCCAAGCAACTGCGCCACTAGTCTTTTTTCAACTTCACCTTCTACTTGGCTGCGATCTGGGGCAAGACTGTCAATTTCATCAATAAATATCAGACAGGGAGCAGAACGAGTTGCTTTCTCAAAAATGCTTCGTAAACGAGCTTCGGCTTCCCCGTAATACTTGCTCATCACCTCTGGGCCATTGATGGCAATGTAATTTAACTCTAACTCTTCTGCCAAAACACGGGCTGTTAAAGTTTTTCCCGTACCGGGTGGACCAACTAGCAAAACCCCACGCGGAGGCTCTAACCCTAATTTCACCAATAAATCTGGACGTTTAAGGGGAATTTCGACTAACTCTCTAATTTCTTTAATAACATCACCCAAACCGCCGACATTTTGCCAAGAAGCTTTTGAGTTCGTTTGAGTTGATGGGGGGGTGACATCAGCATCATCCATTGGTGTAGCTGTATTGGTGGAATTGGATTGGACTCGGCTAGAACTACTTTTTCTGGGAATATTGCCTTGCCGGGGAATACTACTAAGATGATGAGACTGAATTTGAATAGAAGTTTTTAACTCTCCTTTCTCTACTTTTTCTTCTAAAGCTTTGGCAATTTCTAATAACTGTTCAAATCCTTTAAATATGTCGTCCATTGATTTTACTTAAATATAGCAAGGGACTGGGGACTGGGGAAGGTGGGGTCCCCTCTGGGGATAAGGGGTAATGGGGATTGGGTGAAAAATTTTGTTGTGTCTAAGTTTTGTTTTCTCATCTGTTGATGTCCTAACCACTTTGGCTGTTGCTATAGAAGGCAGAGAAAAATTTAATTTCCTAAAAATTCCCAAGTTTTAAAAAAATTTTGATTTTCAATTTTTATTGCTGTTCAATAGAGAGAAATTAATTCAGTTGGAACTGAATAATCGCAGACGAGCAAAGTTAAAAGGGGCAGTGAAATTGTTGTAGCGAATTCGTAAACGCTCTTCAAATTGACGATCGAGTGCTTCAACGTGTTGACCGAATTGTGATTCTGCTTCCCAAGGTATTAAGTAGGCTGCATTGTAGATCATTGTGTCCATTTGGGGAGTGTTTTCCACCACATCGAGCGCAATCGAGTTGAGCGTGCCTTGAAATACATCTATGATGCCTTGCTTGCGATCGTTCATTCCCTGTTCGATGGCTTGCCCTATTTGGATCGCTTGTTCCATACTCAAGGGTTGACCTATTAGCTTATCCCTTTCGATTTTGATGTCTGGGTGTTCTGCCAACAGTCCCTGAATTTCTACATCGGTATCCCAAAAAACTTTGACACTCACTTCTCGGCAACCCGATAACTTCGCAAGCAATTGCGTCAATTCTTCTTGATGAGGACGAATTAATTGCTGTGAAACCGTTTCCCAGTTGGAAACCAAAAGTCCAAATTGCACGGGGAGTAAATTGCGATCGCCTGCTTGCATGATCTCCTCAAGGACTTTCTCATGACTTAGCAGGTTACGACGGCTTGCCAAATAACGCTCTTGCTGTGCTTCGGAGTAAATTACTGCCAAACCATCCAAAATTTTAATTTGTACGGGTTGCCCATCTAAGCCCTGTAAATTTAAGTTTTCGGGAGCAGGCAAGGTCAAAATTCCATAAATGTAAAAACTCATATAAATGTCTTACCAAGAAGAATGTAGATAAAAAAGTTAAAGGGGTTTAGAAGTGAGTACTAATCTTAACTTGGCATGAACTAAGCTTAACTGAGCCAGTCCTAAGTCCAAGTC
Source organism: Nostoc sp. S4 (assembly GCA_029379225.1). Classification (GTDB taxonomy): domain Bacteria; phylum Cyanobacteriota; class Cyanobacteriia; order Cyanobacteriales; family Nostocaceae; genus Nostoc. Next base: position 79,418 of record JAQYWR010000007.1, read on the forward strand.
ACCTTCAACCACAACACCCGTATTTAATAGGCGATCGAGAAGTTCTAGAATAGAGGGTTGACTAGAGGTTTCGCCAGGGTAGTATCCTCCAGATTGGGGAAGTAAAGTTCCCATTTCACCCAAGTTAATATTTAGATCGGCTGGGTCAATATCAAATATCTCGCAAAGCTGAATAATCTGTTGTTCGAGCTGTTGCAAACTTTCGGCAGCCCGATCTAGCTCAGAGTCATTAAGGGTGCCAGCATCCATTCGCCGAATCACCTGAGCTTCCATGAGTTGGCGTATCAGCTCGACAACCGTCAGTAACAACGGTGCTAAACCGGAATCGGAACCTTTTGATTTGCTAATCGCCTGCATTCTGATGATTAATAGGATTGAGTACTTTGAGCGATCGCAGTTCTGCTTCTAGACTGGCAACACGCTCTTGAAGTTGTTGATTAGTTGTTAATAAGGTGCGAGTTTGACTATTAAGATAGGGGTCGCTCTCCCACCAGTTAATTCCAATTTCTTTGGCTTTATCAACAGAAGAAATCAACAAACGAATTCGGATGTTGAGCAGTTCTGTGGAGCCGACGGAAATAGAAATATCTCCTGCGATCACAATCCCTTTATCCAGAACCCGTTCGAGAATATCTGCCAAGGTAGAACCTTGAGTTGATGCGATAACTCCCCGGTTAGTATGAGTATTCATTGGTTTATTAAACGGCCACAATCAAAAGCAACTGTCTGTGATAGGCTCGGCAGATCGGCATTGCCCAATACTCCCTGCTCTCTGAGAGACTTGAGTGCAGCGACAATTTGACTGCGATCGATTCCTAATTCGGCTGCCAAATCAGAGAAACGCCTTCCTGGAGACTTGCACAAATAGTTGTAGACTTCATGCTCGTAAGGTACTCGTTGTTCCAATACAATCTGATTTTGGCTATTTGGTACGATTTCTGCTGAATGAGATTGAGTATTTATACTATGATGTAATTCACTCAAAACCTCTTCCAGTAGCCGAGTTGCTTCCATACGAGGTTGATTCGTGCGAGAAAGCAGTATATCAGCACAAATATCTTGGAAGTTAGGATCTCCAGGGTTTACGGAAATTTCGTGTTCGTGGCAGATTCTGGCAATCATTAGACAGGAACGCAATCCACCACCCTGTCCAGAGCCAGATCGACTCCAAAACTTCCGTACTAAGCGCACAATTACTTCTGCTTTCTTGGAATCTATGCCTGTTTTATGAACTACAATTTCCTGCTGAGTCAGTTCATCAGGTGTAGGCATATCGATGGTAATAACACGATCCATCAAAGCATCCTGAGTTGCATGGACTCCACAATACTCTTGAGGATTTGATGTTAAGATTGCCCGAAACTGAGGATGAACTCGGATATACTCAGCTCGATGTTGGTTCATTGGCAATACTAACAACCTCTCCTCAAGTACGGAGAGTAAAACGTTATTTACCTCCGGGTGCGATCGATTGAATTCGTCGTAAACCAGCGTAAATCCTTCTTTACAAGCTAGGGTTAATCGGGCGTCAACCCAGTGTTGTCGGAGTTCATCCTCAACTTTAACAACGCTGTGGATAAAGTTATCAACAACCTTTTTACGGGTGTAACCTAATTGATTACCAATCAAGTCTGAAGTTTTAAACTCATCATCTCCAAATAAAAGGATGATAGGCTGGTTGAGTAAATCAGCTAGATGCATTGCCAGAGTGGTTTTTCCGACTCCGGCCGCACCACGTAAATGTACCGAAAAACCTGACTGTAGATAGCGCAAAGCACGTTGAGCGATGCGTTGAACAGCAGGGGTATTGACAAATCGCTGGGGAGATGCATTTAATACTGTTGTCAAACTCTCAGTGTCTCCTAAATAGTTTCGTTCTGAAAATGTAAGCTTTAGCACATAAAATTATCAAATACAGATGTCAATAAGCCTTAACTGGACTCAAATCCAACGCATTTTGACATCAACATAAGACTAAGTAATGTTTAATATTTATGTCATCAGCATGATTACGGTCTTGCAAGACAGCTTTATAAATCTACACAAGTGTAAATTAATATGGTTCTGCGCTTCTTACTATTACCGATTACCGGCCCATTAATGGGGGTAACATGGCTTGGGGAAAAAATTTTAGAACAGGCGAATACTGAAATTGATGATAAAGAAAATCTCAGCAAGCAGCTTCTTGCACTCCAACTTGCTTTTGATATGGGAGAAATTCTTGAAGAAGAGTTTGAAATTCAGGAAGAAGCCCTTTTATTAGCGATTCTGGAAGCAGAACAGCAGGAACGCGATCGCACACAAGAGTATTGAAATTCTTTCCTAGTTTGTGTGATTTATTGCTTTAACTAACGTGCGCCTCCGTTGGAGACTCACGTTAATTTTAAAAATGTTGTTAGCTATTATACTTAAATAAATTATGCTTGTATTATACAAGTATTAATTTAATGGAAGCTTTCCCCGATAATTGGGCAGATATTCAATCTGATACTGTATATCTTTCAATCAATGGTCTGCTAGTTTCATTTGGCAGCGAACAAATAAAGCTGGGATTAAAATACGATCAAAAGGGAAAACATTTAAAAGCGATTGAGAGAGGGCTTGTATCTCCTTGCGGTAATGTTGGGTTGGTGGCTTCCCAAGAATCTGGCTACGATTTGAAATCTAAAGTCTTAGGTAAAGGTGGCGACCGCCGATTTCATGCAAAATCCATTGATGGTATATTGCACTTCCCTGGTTTGGTAACAGAATATTAAACCCACATAACAATAACAAGGTTCGAATTAAAAAATCATCAAGTTTGGCAAGATTTAACTAAAATATTACAAAGTTTAGATGCTAATCTTCTTGTTCAAGAACATCTTGAGCAATGTGATTATACAGTGTGTGGCTATTGGGACGAACAAGATGAATATTATGAGAAAATTACGTTACCTCGTACCCTATAAGCCGAATTAGTTAGCAGTTCAATAGGCGTTACTCACAAAGAACGCTTTTTACAACTAAAGTTTTTGCTCATAGCTGATGCTGTCGATAATACGAAAACTGCAAGTAGCAATGCTCAAAAACTTGGTGAATTAATTCTTGTTTATAATGAAAATCTAGGATTTATTGATGAGAATTGGCTTTTAGATGTCGATTCTCCATTCCTTGTGAAGCGATCTGGCTAATTTTAGAGAATTGGGTAGAAGTAAGAAATAACTAAGCAACGAATTTTCGTGCCTAGCACAAAGCTCAATATATAAAGGTTTGAGATAAGCTTTGTTGCCCACTTTGGGGTATCGCAACGATTGATGAAAAATTCCGCCATTTGCTGTGAAATGCCTGATAAATTGTTTTTTATCTGCTAACTTCGACAGCGCACTCAAGGTCCGCAGTAATGGCTACTGAAAGCCTTGTAAACAAACCTGTTGAGCTAATAACTACAATTATTTATTAATTGGTTTTCTTACTTTTACCTAATATGTAACGTTTGTCCACAATCAAAGATAGTAGTAGAATGATCGTTCGATAAGAGTGGCTTACCTTGGTAAATACATCTCCCAATACTGTCCATCTCGAATAAGTACTACAAGCTCTACAAGCTCCTGTGCATCTTTATCTAAGAATTCACGCGAATAATCATCAATATGGATTTCTTTAACATCTGTAATCTGATTGCCTTGACAATCAAGTAATTGAAGCCCCATTTCCTGAAGCAATTTATAATAACTATCCCATAAATCATTTTTCTGTAAAGTATTGTACGGATTTTCAGTGATAAACTGAAACATATGAGCTACGGACTCATAGTTTGATGTCGGCGTAAATAATCCTGAAAGGAAACCCATTGATGGATCATCCCACTTCTAAAGGGAATAGCCAATAATACGACCATCATGTAAAGCAACAGAGACACAGACGCTCATCGCTGTCCTCTTAATAAATTTGGTTGATGTTTGTTCAGAAACCTTTAGAATATCAACAAAATAATGTCGTCTTCCCCCACAATTCCGACATTAAAAAAATTGCGATCGCATCTCCCCCAGCCACCTCAACTACCCCAACCCTCCAACCTGCTCACGACCGCGCAAGGAAGTTGTGAAGAATAGGCAGCTGAAATCTTAGTACTTAGTATTCCAATGTTATGGTGTTGAATTTGGGTGTATTGTCTTCCAAGTCAGTATTTGCTTGCTGGTGAGTCTTGTCCTCTTCAGCAATGATTTGACTATTTAAAATCGCAAGGCGCTGCTGAATTTGATATCGGCGTGCTTCGAGTTTCTGTAGTTCCTGCTCTAAACGCTCTTTTTCCAGCATCATTTTGTAAGCATTTAAGTAAACTCTTGCTTGAGAACGTTGAGGAGGCATGGAGCTAAGTTTGGCTGGAATTTGTCTGCGGTTTGGAGTGCGATGCATAATAAATTTCTCTTTGGGTATGAAAGTATTTAGTTTAATTAGCAGTTAAAATAAACAGGCTGCGGCTGCTTCGATGCGTTCTAAAGGCTCTACTGAGCGAGGAAGCACTGGTAAGCGAATCATTGTCAAACCTGGAAAACTGGTCTTGCAATCATTACTGCTTGCACGATCGCAATTAATGGTTGCTGTAGAAGTAAAGCGGTTGAGAACAAGGTAATTCTGGCTCACACCTATTTCTTGCAGAGATTTGAACAGGCGTTGTTGTTCGGCAAGTACGCTAGTCTGGTTGAGCGTAACCCCAATGAACTCTGCTTGTTGTGGGTCTTTTAGTACTTTTTGGGCTTTGACTACGCGCTGTCGCAAAGTTCGTAAACGCCCCATAAACTCCGTACGGCCAAGAACATTCTGATACTTGATCCAGAGCTTGAAAATCCAAGCTAGCCAGTCTGCCAGTGCAGTTGGCATTTCTAGAAAACGCAGAAGATGACCTGTAGGAGCAGTGTCCAAAATAATCAAGTCTTCTTGTTGCTCTAGCAATTCCATTACTGTTAACAGGGAAAGCATTTCATCAATCCCTGGTAAAGCTTGCTCGACAATTTTGCGCCAAGCAACAGGAGCGTATGCCATTTCAATAGCTTCGCTTGTTTGGGTTTCACCACTCATCATTTCGGCCAGTTCCCACAGGTAATCGGCTCTGAATTGCTCCAGAAGGCGATCGCTATCCACTTCCTGACCTCGAAGATTGGCAGTTATTTGATATGGTTCGTGTCCTAAACTCAGACCAAAGGCATCACCCAAGGAGTGGGCTGGATCGATAGAAACCATGCGAATTTTACGCTCAGGATGTTGTTGAGCCATAGCCCAACCAATGGCAGCTGCTACTGTGGTCTTGCCTACTCCACCTTTACCGCCAACTAGTAACAGGCGACGACCTTTGCTCAGAAAATCTCCAAAGCTGGGAGGAATTTTTTCAGGCCATTGAATTGGGAGTGTATGAATAGGAGATAGCGGTTCCAGCTGAGGAACATGGATTTGCTCGATCAGATGCTTGAGGGCTAGAATCCCTAAAGGCTCTTCATCTTGCTGTGGCACGATAAAAATTGGCTTTCCGCTAGTAAGAGCCGTATACTGACCGATCAGCGGTTGTTGTTCTTGGTAACGATCTGCGTCAGTCGCACTGGTAAGAACTTGGTTAACAAACAACCCTCCACAAGGAACCTGCATGGTTTGTAAAGCTTTTAGGAATCGTTTGGACTCCAACCAACTCATTGGTTCGGCGATCGCAACTAACAAACAACCTGTATAGGTAGGATCTTGAAGCAGACGACGACCTTGCGACAGTTCAGCTTTCAGAGTTTGCAAAAATTCGTCAGCGCGATCGGGTGTGTAACTTCCAGCAAAGGTCTTGGTAATATACCGATGCTTTTCTTGAAACAGTTCCAGAGAGTGGAGGAAAGTGTCTAAAAAATCCATCAAGCCAAACAAGTTGAGAGTATGACCGCTAGGAGCCATATCTACTACTACTCGATCTACCTGCTGCTCGTTGAAAAGGCGTTGGATCTCTAACAAGCCCATCAACTCATCCAGTCCAGGCCAATCTAAATCCCAAACTGGAAGCAAGTCTTCTCCTTCAACAAAACTACCCCGCTCCACTAACAGTTCTAACACCTGACCGTAACGTTCTTTAAACTCTTGTAGCAAACGCTTTGCATCCAACGCCCTTACTAAGAGATTAGGTAGTTCAGCTATGGGACGAGGAATGTCATCAACGCTAACTTGTAAGACATCTCCAAGAGAGTGAGCCGGATCGGTTGAGATTAAAAGAATTTGCTCATTGACAAATTTCTGCGCCCAACGACATGCAAAGGTGCAAGAGATTGTTGTTTTTCCGACTCCACCTTTGCCGCTAAACATAGCAAGGTGTAGGTTATCAAAAAGTTCCATCTCGTTTGTCATTTCCGGCGTTTTAGGATAAAGTTACTACATATTTTTAAAAGTGACATAAGTAATTTTGCTGAATAAAGAAATTTAAATCCTTAATCTTTCGCCGATGGGATTTACAAAACTTCTATATCCAGGTGGCGACAGGGAAAGCTTCACCAGAAAATGTGTAATTAATTTTGTTGAGATACTTACAAATATTAGCTGAGGAACTATAACTGAGGTAAAGATTTAGCCAGAGGTGTCCAAAGGTAAGGAGATAAGATGGTTAACAGTTCTGAAGGCGATATAAATATTGGGTGTAATGTCCAAGGTATTTCTGAATACAACTTTTTTTATGACAGTAAGTCTGAGGACATTGATATTCGTCCAATCAAAACAGACTCTCCTTACTTAGGACTAAAAACTTTTGAAATTAAAGATAAAGACAAATTTTTTGGTCGGGAGCAGTGGATTGCTAATCTGGGCGACCGCTTAAACAAAGATAATGTCCTCTTGCTTTTAGGAGCATCAACCAGTGGCAAATCATCATTGATTCGGGCAGGTTTAATTCCTTATTTAGGCAATAATAAAAATTACTTAATTAATATAACTTTTATCCCAGATGAGAATCCTTTTAAATCTCTTTATAAGTGTCTTGCCTTTACCTATGGCAAACAATCACAAATAGCAAAGATTGCTCGAAAAATCAGAGAAGATACTCTAATTCAAATTGTTACATTCCTCAAACAAGATTATCAGTACGTTCTGATTTTTATTGACCAATTTGAAGAACTGTTTACAAAAACTCAAAAGCCGGAACGTGACAAATTTGTTGATAGTCTCTTTCAACTGTTCCAGCAGGATAGCTCTGTCAAAATTGTTTTAGCAATGCGCTCTGATTTTTTGGACAGATTTAGTGACTATCCGCAACTTGCGAAGATCCACGATCGCCATAGTCGTATACTCACTAGAATGACCGATGGCGAATTAAAGTTAGCGATCGCTGAACCTGCTGCTAGAAATGGCGTTACCCTTGAACAAGGGCTAGTTGAGCAAATTATTGATGATTTTCACCAACAAGATGATTATTTACCACTTCTGCAATACACCCTAGATGTGCTGTGGAAAAGCGAAAATCTTCAAAACCGGGTTCTGAAAACAAAGACTTATCAAGAAGTAAAAGAGCAAACGTTTGGTTATTTAGGCGAACAAGCTAATCAATATATTAATCATAGTGTTGGATGGCACGATTGCCATTTGAGAGAAAAGGAGCAAGAGATTCAAAAGTTAAACCTAGCACTGACTGAATTAAAACTGCGCGAGCAATCCGCTAGGGTTTTAAATTTACTTCCTGTCCAACCGTTAGAGGGTTTGGTGCTAGCAATTCAAACAATAGGTGAGAATCTAGAGAAATATCCAAACCAGCTTCTAGCTCCTGTTTTGGGAAGCTTAAAGGAAGCAATGAACACACCCACAGAGGCAAATAGCTTGCTCGTGTCCGTGCAAGAGGTTAATTGTGTAACCTTTAGTCCTGATGGCAAGTTTATTGCCAGTGGCAGTAGCGATTCTACGGTGTGCTTGTGGAATATCATTGGTAATCCCACTGCTGAATTTTTGTTGGGACACGAGCAAGAAGTGAATTGTGTAGCCTTTAGTCCTGATGGCAAATTTATTGTTAGTGGCAGTATTGACGGAATTTTGTGTTTATGGGATCTACAAGGTAATCTCATTACTCAACTGTGGCAGGGACATGAGGAAGGAATTATTTCCGTTGCCTTTAACTCAAATAGCGATTCCATTGTCAGCGTTGGTTTTGACGGAACGGTGTGTTTGTGGGATTTACAAGGTAACGCCATTACTCAACCTTGGCGCGGACACAAAGAAGGAGTTATTTCTGTCACCTTTAGCCCAAATCGCGATTCCATTGTCAGCGTTGGTTTTGACGGAACGGTGTGTTTATGGGATTTACAAGGTAACGCCATTACTCAACCCTGGCACAAACATGAGGCAAAAATTATTTGCGTCGCCTTTAGTCCTGATGGCAAGTTTATTGTCAGTGGCAGTAGTGATTCGACAGTGCGGTTGTGGGACATTCAAGGTAATTCCATCGGTCAACCTTGGCGCGGGCATGAAGGACATGTAAATTCTGTAGCGTTTAGTCCTGATGGCAAGTTTATTGTTAGTGGTAGTTGCGATCGGACAATACGCTTGTGGGACATCCAAGGTAATCCCATCACTCAACCTTGGCGGGGACATGAAGGACTAATTAATTCCCTAGCCTTTAGCCCTGATGGCAAGCTGATTGTCAGTGGTGGCGATAAAACCGTGCGTTTGTGGGAGCTACATCAAATACTACAAGATTGGGTTATCGGGCGATCGCAGCGCAAATATGAGAATTGGGTAAATTCTGTAGTGTTTAGCCCTGATGGCAATTGGATTGTCAGTGCCAGCAATGATTCGACAGTGCGCTTGTGGGATATGAACGGCAACCCCATTGGTCAACCTTGGTACGGACATGAAAAAGAAGTTAATTGTGTCGCCTTTAGCCCTGATAGCAAATGGATTGTCAGCGCTAGCAATGATTCGACAGTGCGCTTGTGGGATCTCAATGGCAACCCTATCGGTCAACCTTGGCACGGACATGAAAAAGAAGTTAATTGTGTCGCCTTTAGCCCTGATAGCAAATGGATTGTCAGCGCTAGCAATGATTCGACAGTGCGCTTGTGGGATCTCAATGGCAACCCTATCGGTCAACCTTGGCACGGACATGAAAAAGAAGTTAATTGTGTCGCCTTTAGCCCTGATAGCAAATGGATTGTCAGTGCTAGCAATGATTCGACAGTGCGCTTGTGGGATATTGAGGGTAATCTTATCGGGCAACCTTGGTGCGGACATGAGTATTGGGTAAATTCCGTAGCTTTTAGCCCTGATGGTAAAGTGATTGCCAGTGGTAGTCTTGATGGAACAGTGCGATTGTCGCGCTGTGGGTGGCAAGAGTGGTTGCAAGCTTGTTGCAACAGGTTACATTATCATCCAGTCTTTCAAAATTCTGAAAATGGCAGTGATGTAGAAATTGCCCACCAAACTTGTCAAAAATATGTATGGAATCCACAAAGCCCTAAACAGTTGAATGACCAAGGTGCAGCAAAGCTAAAACAGAAAGCTTTTTCAGCAGCTTTGGAGGACTTTAACCAAGCAGTTCAACTTAATTTCACATCGCACTGGAAACATCGCCTTGCTTGGCAATCAGTACCCACAGAAAACCAATAACTCCCCCTAACGTGAGTTCGACCGAACTAAAAAACGGCAGGAGGTAGTGCAGGCAAATCTTTTGGGTAAATATCAATCGAAGTTTTTTGGGCAAAAGGGCAATAGAGCAAGAAAATGCCACGTTATATCGTGTCCGGTAAAAAACTTCTCATTAAGGCAGCAGAGGAGCAGGGGGGCACAGGAGAAGGGTTTTTGGCTTTTGTGCATAGATTTGGAAATTATAACTAATCAACCGGACTTGATATTACACGGCATTGTAGGCGATTTAATCTTGAGAGCGATCGCTGACTACATCGAAATGCGCCGAGAGACTATTCACCCAAACCAACATTTTAAAGGCAAGGGGCTCTCTACGCGATCGCGCACTTGGGACGAGCTGCGGCGGTTCGAGTCTTGGGTTAAAAAAATGAGTGAAACTGATGAATCGCAGGGCATTCGTGGCAATGATTGTCACGATTTTGGCACTAAAAACAGTTCAACCCCGTAGTTACAAACTACAGGGTTGAGGTGGGGTGAGTGCCAGGAACCAGACTTGAACTGGTGACACGAGGATTTTCAGTCCGAAAAATTTTCTCTATAATCTCCTATAAATAAACATTTGTCTAATTTTTATTGCTAAACCTTGCCTCATAAGTGGCTTAATCGCACTCAATTGCTACTCATTTTGACCCAAGACTCGAACCGCCGCAGTTCGTCCCAAGTGCGCGTTTTGGTATCCAGCCCTTTGCCTTTAGAATGCTGATTTGGGTGCAGGTTCTCCCGGCGCATGGAGATGTATTGGGCGATCGCGCTTAAGATTTCCTCGCTTGCAATGCCGTGTGACATGGCATTTTCTCGATCTAACGCCCTAGCGTAAGCCATGATTTTTTCTTCTAAGCCGATGGGGACGCGAATTGTTTTCGTCTCACCACTGCGCCAAGTGCTAGCCGTCCAAGTCGTTGAGTTTTTGTACTTGTTCATAAAAAAATGCTGTGTAACACGGCATTCTAACCTAAATCCCTATCACCTAACAGCCAATGATTGGAACTTGCAATGATTGTAAAAAAACAGCCTATCTAATCGAATTGTCGTCAACTGCTCTGTGTAAAGATTGCCTTGAAAAACCAAAAACGACAAAACCAAGTCACTACTACAAACTAGAAGGACGTACACCTGTTCCGGTTGCGACCTTTGAAGAATGGTCAGCTTGGAGGGTATCAAACTACGTTCAAGTCGCTCTTACTTTGACTCAAGCCGCTGTAGTTTCAACGGTGTTTTTAGGTTTAAATCAAAGGCTTAGCGCCGACAAACCAACGCTTGTTTTTGAAACGCTAGTTAGCAGCGATAAAGGCAGTCAGACATATCGTTATGCGACTTGGGACAAGGCAATAAAGGGTCATTGCAAACAAGTGTCTAAGTTGCTTGCTACTCAGTCCCCATAAATTGCTAGAGTGAATTTGAGTAGCGATCGCTAGTTGTACTAAATTTACTCCTAATCCTTGCAAGTAAGATAGGCTATTTGTCAGTTTTTGAGGATTTCCCGAAAGTTCTAAATCAAACCAGCCGTCGTTGTCAGTATCTAATGTCAAGGATGCAGCTTTGATATTGACGGTTAAATTATAACGAGACATCAGTCGAGAAATTACAGGTTGCCTGTAACACCGTCCAGGCACGAGAATTCGACTGTGGACTGAAGCAGGTTTTACAGATTTAGTGGCAGACATAACTTCATTCCCAATAGTGACCGCAATTTTTGGTCAGTAGACAATCTTGCTGATGCTGTACATCTGCAACTCAACTGTGCCGCCTTGGATGCCAGCTTTACAGAGATTTTCATCTTTTTAACTTTAATCTACTGTAAATCTATTGGTTTAATGTATTTAATTGTTATGTAAAGGAGAATCTCATAAAGTCCAGAAAAAACAATGGGTAAATTTACGTAAAATATAGCAATCGAAGTATAGGCTAGGACCTTAACCGAATAGCTGTATCAACTCTCTCCCGAAAATTTTCAATAGTACCAACTGATTTTCTGACTCGGTTTTTTATTGGAAACCAGTAATGTTCAATATCGTTTAAATCAGGAGAATATGGTGGTAAATACTCAAGTTCACACCCGACAGATTCAATTAATTCACGAATTCTCTGAGATTTGTGGAAAGTGGCATTAGCTAAAATAACTGTCTGTCCTGATTTGAGTTCAGGTAAAAGTTTTTCTTGAAGCCATTTCTCAAAAACTAATCGATTACACGAACCTTCAAAGGTCAGTGGAGCAACTAACTTTCCTTGACATAAAGCACTCATAATACTTACTCTCAGGTTTCTTCTTCCTGATTTTAAATCGTAAAATCTTTCTCCCTTGGGGTTCCATCCATAACCATAGTCTTCTCTATTATCTATTCCTGATTCATCAAGATAAACTAGCTGCGAACATTCTTTTTGGCTGATTTTGGCTTGAAATTCCTGCCTTTTTTCTTGATCCCTTTCTCTATACCCGTAAGTTTTTTTTCGGGTATAACCAATTTTTTTTAAGGCTTTTCCTATAGTGCGTTAGCGTAGCTCGCCGAAGGCATCGCTAATCTTTTCTATCCAAGATTCTGCCATTTCTGCTTGAGTTTTACTGCCATTTACCTGCACAAACTACTGAAATTTCTTTAAATCAGTAATTTTGGGATTATATCCTTGTTGATATCCTACTTTTGCCTGATAATCTCCTGTCTCTTCTCTGTTTTTTAACCAAGTGTCTTTTGTATTACGACTAATTTCAAAGATGCGACTTGCTTGAGTTTTTTTCATCCCACCATCAATCGCATTAATCACCTTAGTTCTTAAATCGTAACTATAAGATGCTGGCACTTTTTTCGGGTCATTTTTTTCTATTATGTCCTAACCTATACTTCGACTGCTATAAATTTTCAAATCATCCCGCAATTATGCAACGCCAGAATTATTTGTCTAGGATTTTAAGGTTTTGCTTCAAACGTTTTGCTATAACCTGGTTGAGACATTCTCTATCAACTCTCGATGCTGCAATCGTAGGAAGCGATCGCCATTCCTTTCAAAGCGTCTCAACAACAGCCGCTATCATCCCTTAGGATTTTTGATGGCAAGCCAGTTTTCTATAGATTGCTTTGCAGTTTCAGCATGTTCCTCTAACCCTTGAATCACATCTTGATATTCAAAATCGTTACCTCTGAGCATTCGGAAAAATTCTATAAATCTTTTTCCACAATCATATAGAGCTACTATCAATTCCGAACGGTCAATTCTCAGATCGGGGATTCCATCACCTGATATTCTTACTAGATTTCCCTCTGAATCTAATCGTACAAATCCGTAGTTATTATATATCCTAACAACAGCAGATTTTTCAGTTACTAAGTCTGGAATTGCAATGAAGCAAAGATTTTGCACAATCGCCCATAGTTCATCTTGAATCTGCACGCGAGTATTAGGCTCGTCTAAGGAGCTAATCACAATCAATCCATCAGCATCTAAGTAATTAATTAATTTGTCGCGATATTTTTCAAAATCCACTTTCAAAGTATTCTCATCAATGCAAGGAAACTCATTTCCTTCACGAATATAAGCACAGAATTCTACTTTAGTTTTCATTTCATTTTCTCTCTAAAGTAATCGATTTGCTCGCAACGATCCACCTTTCAAAACAGAGTAATAGTAATCTTAGTTTCTCTGCCTCTAGATTAAAAAATTAATAATCGATTCACTTGTTTTTATTGTAGCAGCCTCCACAGGGCATTTATTTCAGCCTGCGTGTAGTGAATCCCACCACCTGTAGGTGTCGGGAAAAATTGTCCTATTCTTAAGTTTGTTGCAGATCCTTGGGTACCGACTTGAACAGTAAAACCACTGATAGAAACTGATTGTGGAGCTCCTGGTAGAATCACTGTAGGAGGTGTACTTGAAGTTAGGACATTAACTGCTTCTTGTACATACGTCTCAAGAGCAGCAGGAGTTGTTCCTGGTGGCCACAGTGTTGTACCAAGGGTCTTATTCAGCCTACTTGGTAAATCGACATATTCATACGTATGATCTAGAAAATGCCCCGCAGTTGCGTTTGGAGTCAAACCTGTGTAGGGAGGTGTTGGAGTTGGTAGACTCATCGTCGGTTTTGCTAGTGGTGGTACTCTGAACAATGGTGCTGCATCCGCTAACTTGCGGAATACAGTTGCATTACCATTGGCTAGATTCAGAATATCCTCAACTCGCCTAACATCTCCCTTGGCGACTGCACGGTTCAAAATTGCTTCGAGTCCTGCAATTTCACCTTTTCCTCCTGCCATCAGCACATAAAGTTCGAGGTCTTCTGAGGTATTGACAAGGTTGAGAAGACGCTCGAGTTCGGCGGCATTATTTGTAATATTTGCATTTAGAAGCTCTTGCAGCCTAGTAATACTGGGTATCTTTGCATTATTGAGTAGGTTCAAAATTTCAGTAACATTAGTAACCTGGGCGTGATTTAGTAAGTCTAAAATCTCAGCAATATTCGTGACTTTGTTATGATTCAACAGGCTAAGAAGTTCTGCAATATTCGTCACCTTGCTATGATTTAGTAAACTTAAAATCTCTGCAACATTTACAACCTTAGTATGATTCAGTAAGTCAAGAAGTTCGCGAAGATTCGCAACTTTGGTATGATTGAGTAAACTTAGAAGGTCGGTAACATTGGTAATCTTGGCATGATTGAGTAAACTGAGAAGCTCGCCAACATTGGCAATCTTGGTATTGTTTAGTAAGTCGATAAGTTCACCAATGCTAGTAATTTTAGTATGATTGAGTAAACTCAGAAGCTCAGTAACATTGGCAATCTTGGCATTGTTTAGTAAGTCGATAAGTTCAGCAATGCTAGTAACTTTGGTATGATTGAGTAAACTTAGAAGCTCGCCAACATTTGCAATCTTGGCGTGATTTAGCAAGCTGATAATTTCGGTAACATTTGCGATTTTGGTGTGATTCAGTAGGCTGAGAATTTCGGTAGCATTTTCAATCTTGCTATTGTTTAGTAAACTTATAACATCAGTACCATTGCTAATTTTAGTATGGTTTAATATATTTAAAAGTTCAGTACCATTGACAATCTTGGCATTATTTAGCAGCTCCTCTAATTGAGCAAGATTTGTAATTTTAGTATGAGTAACTAAGCTCTGTAATAGAGTTACGTTCTCTGCTATTTTACTATGACCAAGCAGTTGCTCTAACTTAACCACAGTCATTCGGGGAGAACCATCAGCATTACGCAGGAAATTCCTCAAAATGCTTCCAGTCATGCCTGGCTTGCCTAGCAGCCGCAGGACATTATCAACTGTAATTCCTTCAATCTGCAGAATTTCTAATAACGTATTAATATTTCTTTCAGCTCTAATTAGCTCCAAAGCTTTTTCGGAATTCTTAGCAAGCTCAATCAATTGAATGGCTTTATCAACATCCTTGACTTCATCTAAAACTGCTAGACTAGCTTCTATGCTGCCAAAGCGCCGCAGTTGCATAATCCAACGAATTTTTTGCATTGCTCCAGCACCCTCTGTTAATTCAGAAATAGTCCTGAATGCTTTGGCAAACTGAAGAATTTCTAGGACGCTGACAACAATAAGTAAGCCTTCAATTAATGCTTTGCCTAAATGTTTTCCTTTTTCATAGGCACTGATTAAAGGATTAAAAAGCATTGCTATGTGATATACCAGGTGTAGAGCTCCTACTGCAATCCCAACACCCACTAATATCGGAACTGAAACTTCAGGGAAAGCACAGGCTAGGATAATCAAGACAATTAGTCCAATAACTCCCAAGCTTGCCCAGATATTACCTCTATCTGCCTCAGCGAGCAGTTCTAGTAAACTCCCTGCAAGACTGATTACGCCTCTAATTAAGTTCTCAACCCACTCAAGTATTCCTGCGACGACACCAAGAACGAAATCAGCAATGGTGTTGCCTGTTCTCAGATAACTGAAAACATCATCAACTAGCGATCGCTGTATAACTATTTCATCTTTTGCGCGGCGTTGAACGCTATCAATAGCGGTATCGCTTTCTAAGGATTCAGCTTGAGTTGCTTGTTCGTCAACGGATTCTGTCTTTGTTAAGACTTGACCTGCTAGCAATTGGGTCAGCGATTCTTCAGCTACAGAGGTGTCGGCTTCACGATGCTTCTGACGTTGCACATTCTGTGGAAAACCTCCTACTAGAGGCTCAAGCCAATCTTTGGAAGTAGCTGATGCCTTACCCAGCATTTCTGGTTTGGGAGCTTGCATCGCTCGATCTGCTATCTGCTCGGCTTCTTGCTCAAACGGATCGGAGGGATCGCTAATGGAAACCCCTTCTGCTGTCGGTGTGCCTGCGACGGCTCCATTTTTCTGCTGTACGGTATGCACCACTTCATGGGCAATTAGATGTTGTCCCTCTGTGGAGGTGGGATTGTAGCTACTGGAACTAAAGAAAATATCTTGACCTGTCGTAAAGGCAACTGCATTCACCGATTGAGAAAGTCGATCTGCCTCGCTATCGGTATGGATTCGCACGTTGGATAAATCTGCTCCTAAATGCTGCTCCAAATGCTGTTCAACCCCAGCATCCAATTTGCTGCCCTTACCAGATGCGGCATGGATGCGTTGAGCGATCGCCCCCTGTGCAGCTGTCTCGGCGCCATCCTCCTGCCGCTGAATCATCCGCTGACCCGGTAGGGGTTGCGGCTGCGGCGGACTGCCGATCGCATTGGGAGAAGATGCACCAAAGCCTAGACCAGAGGGCAGTAGTTGTCCGATATCAAGGTGCATCCCCAGCATTAGGTTATTGCCACCCGTATTCAGTTCCAGGTGCAACCAGTTGACTCCAGGAACGGGCAGTACTTGTCCGTTGAGTTTATCTAAGGCAAATCTTCGAGTCTCTGGATTGGAGAAAACCCCAGTCAGCGCCCCTGCGCCAATTAAGACTGTTGTACTCACGACAGCAACCTGCTCGCCCGCGTTCAGCCGCGACCAGTCTTGAGTAATACGATTTTTTGCTTGGGTTCGTAGCAAAATCAGTCCGCTATTAATTGTCGGCACAGCCATAATTGCCCGCACCAAATCGCCTGTCGTAGCATTTTGGGGCGGATGAGGATCTGGACTTGCAGCTGGGGAAGCAGCGGTTGGAGGGGTTGCTTGTCTGAGAATTAGATTCGAGTCATTGGTACTCTGAGATGGCGATAGAGTCGCATACACATTGGTTGTCGAGGTTGTATTGTCAGATGAGTTGGGGGGGCTATCTGAAACAGGCAATCCGCTGAGGTCAATTTGCACCAGAGCAGATTCAATGGTTTCGGGGACTAACTGCTCCTCCAGGTGTTCCAAGGCGATTTCCTGTATCTTGGGATCGGAACTGGGGCTGGAATCCGGCGCCGTTTGATTTGTAGTGGTAGTAGCCGGAGGCTGTGACAAAGCAGGAGTTAGTTGACCGTTGGTAGGAGGCTGTAGACTATCGGTTTCATCTCGTTGGATGAGATCGTCCTTTTGTTCGCAGGCAGCAGATTTGCTAGAGAGGCTTTCCCTGAGCGATCGCATGACCACAGCCTCATTTGACTCGGGAATTTGCATTGGCATCACTTCATCCACAAGCCAATCGGTTTGTTGTTCGTAGAGGCTTCCTGCCTGATTCACCCTCTGCTTGGCTTGGACTGGCATCGAAATCTCGTTCAAATCCTCGTTTCGAGTGGAAGGATCTTTGAATTGACTGGTTGAGAATTTTGCCTGGGAATGCAATGAGATGCGACTAATATCGTGTTCTAGAGGCTGGCGTTTGAAAGCTTCTTCCTGCAACTGTTCGTTAGTAGGCAGAGGATCTTGCTGGTTTGATAATTCCCGATCTGCGATGGAATCTGGAGGTTGCGGCAAAGCAGGAGTTAGTTGAGCGTTGGCATCCTCCTGTTCCCAGGCAGCAGATTTGCCAGATAGGCTTTCCCTAAGCGGTCGCATGACCACAGCCTCATTTGACTCGGGAATTTGCATTGGCATTACTTCATCTACAAGCCAATCGGTTTGTTGTTCGTAGAGGCTTTCTGCCTGATTCACCCTCTGCTTGGCTTGGACTGGCAACATCGAAATCTCGTTCAAATCTTCGTCTCGAACGGAAGGATCTTTGAATTGACTGGTTGAGAATTTTGCCTGGGAACGCAATGAGATGCGACTAATATCGTGTTCTAGAGGCTGGCGTTTGAAAGCTTCTTGTTCCTGGGACTGCTCCTGGGCAGACTGAGGATCTTGCTGGTTTGATAACTCTAAACCAAAACTAGGCGTGGGATTAGCTAATGTTGGGGTTGTGGGTGAGGCAAGTGAGGGATGGGGAACAGTTGATGTGTCGCTCTTTTTAGGGTTTATCTTTGTGCGATCGCTCATCCCACTCAATCCCTTGTGCTACAAAATTTTTATAAATTTATAAATAATACCTACAATACAACTTTTCAAAAGTCTGGCATATTCGACTAAGGTCTAATGTTCGCCCTTTATTTTAATCCTGTTAAGAAGACACGATGAATCGCGTCTCTACAAATTGTTTATTTGTCGTATTCTTTTTTAAAATTGGTATTACTCTTACCTATTACCTATTATCGAATTCCCATAGTTAAGCGCGTGCTAATAAGGGAGCAGCAGCTAGTAAGGTTTTGGTATAGGGGTGCTGAGGACTGGCAAAAATCTTTTTTGTATCACCAAGTTCAACAATTTTACCGCCGTTCATCACGGCAATCCGATCGCACAAAAATCTAGCTAACCAAAGGTCATGAGTGATAAACAGATAAGTTAACTCAAACTCTTCTTTTAATTGCAACATCAAATCCAGCACTTGTGACTGCACGCTGGCGTCTAACATACTCACGGGTTCATCACAAATCAAAAGTTTAGGGTGAGTAATCAAAGCACGAGCGATCGCTACTCGTTGTTGTTGTCCTCCAGACAAATCTGATGGATAACGCTCATAATACACTTGTGGTGGTGTTAAGCCAACTTTTTCTAACATCCACAAAACTTGTTCTTTTGCCTTTACAGAATCAGCAAGATTGTGAATAAATAAAGGATCGGCTATACTTTGTCCCACTGTCATTGCTGGATTCAGACAAGCATGAGGATCTTGAAAAACCATTTGTATTTGTCGCCGTGAAGACCGAATTTGTTTGCGCGACAGTCTAGTTAAATCTTGTCCTAAAAACTCAACTTTACCAGCCGTGGGACGAATTAGTTGCAAAATTGTCCGTGACAATGTACTCTTACCGCAACCTGATTCACCAACTAAACCAAGAATTTCTTTTGGATATAGCTCCAGATTAATACCATCTACTGCTTTAATTGTCTGTGCTTGTCTGTTAAATAGTCTTTCAATAAAGTTAGGTTCTATAGTGTAATATTGTTTGAGTTCCGTAATACTCAAAATCGGTGATTTATCCTTAATCTTCCCTAATTGCTTTTCTTCCCCAGTCACCAGTCCCCAGTCCTCAGTCTCTATTTCATTGACTGATTGAATATGTAAAGCTGCTTTGAGGAGGGATTGGGTGTATTTGTGTTGCGGTTGTCTAAATACACTTTCTGTGGAACCCATTTCCACCATCTTACCTTGGTACATAACGCCAATGCGATCGCAATACTCAGCTACCATTGCTAAATCGTGCGAAATCAGCAGCAATCCCATGTTTTCTTGACTGCACAGCCGAGTTAATTCTTGTAATATCTGCGCGGAAACGGTGACATCTAAACTTGTGGTGGGTTCATCTGCAACAATCAACTTCGGGTTGAGAAGTAAAGCTAAAGCGATGGCTACCCGTTGTCGCATTCCGCCGCTAAATTCATGAGGATACTGATTCCAGCGACTTTTGGGAATGTTTACCTTTGCCAATGTTGCAATTGCTTTTTCTTTGGCTTGTGAGGCTGATAATTCTGGGGAGTGCGCTTGCAGAGTTTCAATACAATGCTTACCAATGGTCATTAGCGGATCGAGGCGTGTCATCGGATCTTGAAAAATTAAAGCGATCGCTTCTCCGCGAAATTTCCGCAATTGGTTAGGCGTCAAGTCAAACACTGACTGTTCCTGAAATGTCACTCGTCCCTCAACGCGACTAGAAGCTGGTAGTAAGCGCATTACTGCACGTCCGATAGTTGACTTACCACAACCCGACTCTCCCACCAATCCCATTTTTTCACCTGGCTGCAAGGTGAAAGATACATCATCAACTGCCCAGCTTAGTTCTTCTCCACTTCCTTGAGGATAGGCAACTCGGAGATTTTCGATACAGAATAAAGTTTTACTCATACTTAGTTATCAGCGCTGAGCTACCAGCTTTGATAGTTTTAAATTTTAGCTAGTTTAGCAGATTATTTTTAGACCTTCCTTGTCTAAACATCTCTAACCAAACATTTCTAATATATTAGCGATCGCTTCTATCGATGACTAGTTGTAAGGTGTATTATGCCGTAGAATAGGGTCTAAAATTGCAGAAATCTTAGGTCTACAGTACGTTTCCTGGTTGAGCTGTGCCGATCTAACCTACCAAAGCAAAAATGACCTTCATAAACGATTTCCAATTGCTGAGTTTGTGAATGTTTCTAAACAAGGGCAGATTAAAACTTCTGTACAATGTGTGCCAAATGAATGGTGTTCAGAACCAGACCAGCTATCATTTATGTACCTTCCTGTACCAAATGTGTCGTTGACTATAGAAAAGGAAGCTATGGTTAATCGGCATTTTCAATACTGGACTGAATTTAGTGACTATGATAATGACATTCAACAGGGGTTTTGGATGTACGAACACTACCGCAAACATCTGCCATTAAAATATCGATATCTCAGTAACAGATTGATGAACTTGTATAGACAGCCTACTAAACTTTTGCAGACCCTCCGTGCAATTATTAAACTGATAGGCACAGACGTAAACTGGGAGGAATATCTTCGTGGTTTCTAAAATTGAATTTAGAGCAATGTAGTAATCATATATAGCACACCGTATGTAAGTTGCTAAGAAGGTAAAACGAATTTACATCATATATTAAAGCCCCCTTAAAAAAGGAGGCTGAAGGAATCATCTATCTATAATCCTGGTCTTGAATATTACGCAGACGTGCAGCATCACGAATGTTGTAGTCAGAACGAGTAAAGCGATTGAGTTGCATTTCAAAGAAATCTCGATTGGCTTGGAGGTGTTCGGGATCGGGGTCGTCTAAAGGATGTAAAAGTGCTGTCCGCAAAGCTTGAATTACCGCAGAAGTTACACAGTACATTGACCTTTGAAAACTAATACCTAGCTGAATCAACATATCATTTTCACCACGGCAATGTTTGCTGTAGTAATCAACAAGATAAGGTGGCAGAAAATGCAACATGTCTTGCATTAATAATGTCGGCGGAATGCCAGCCGTACCTACTGGAAATACATCAGCGTAGAGAATCCCGTAGTGAAAATCTTTTTGGTCTTCTGGTACTTGACGCGCTTGAGCATTATAAGATTTTGTGCCGCGAAACGGAGCAGTGCGGTAGAAAACAGCTTCCACATAGGGTAAGGCTGCTTCATACAGCCACACAAAACCCTTGGATTTAGGAACAATTTCGTAGCACTCGCCGCGAATATAAACATGATGGTAAATCGGGCGATCTGCAACTGCAAATATCCCATTGACTATAAAATTCATTGCCTCTGGAACGCTGGCGATTGTACCTTCATCATAGCGATCGGACATTTCAAAAAATACAGGTGCCATGACTTCCCAGAATAAACCCAGATTTGCGTAATAAGACATCTGGCGGCATTGTTCCAAAAACATATCTGGAAACAGCTTGTAAAGTCCCAGCATTACCGGGTTGCCTTGGAAGTAAGCTTTAATTGCCCTATCGGCGTTGGCTTTGTATTCTTCAGAATCTAAGTAAGGGTCAAATTTTCCACCCATACCTCTATGCCACAGCATTGCCCGCATACAAGCTTCGGCAAATTCCATGTTAATGCGATCGTGGAACAGATGATGTAATAACTTCGGCATTTTGAAAGTTTCACCTTTGTTAATAAATGCCAAAAGTTCTGGATGGGCAGTGGCTTCGCCGCGCCAAACTCGTAAATCGGCATCATCACCAGCGTAATGATTATGCAGTTCTAAATACTCTTTAGGCAAGAAGTATTTAAAGAAAGGCAACGGGTTTAAAAAGACATGTTCGGCAATATAAAGTAAGTCACGCCAATAAAAGTCCATCGGCACTGCATAAGCTTTATATAAACCGATGATTTGCATTAAATTTTCTGGGGTATCTGGCAACATCGCACCGCCAGCTTCTAAGCGATGAATAACTTCGGCAAATTCATGTTTGGAAGAAGGTAATTGAGTTGCTGTCATATTAATCGATAGTTGGTGTAATTAATTGTTGACGTATTTTCAAAGCATGAAAAATGCTCAAAACATCGTGCGTCCAAACTGGCAATATTAGCGTTATGATAATTTCTTCAATGCTGTAAATAGTGCCAGCAATACAAGTCAGCCATAAAGTAATTCCAGCGTAATTAAAACCGAATAAGGCAATAATGGCAATACAAAGAGTGATTCCCCAAAATTTTGCCGAGTAGGTGTGATAGCTAGCGGGTTTGCCATACTTGACTAAATTAACTATCCACCAGACCAATTGAGCAAAAACTACTATCAACAAAGGTACTCGATAAGCAATCAAAATATCTCGATATCCCAGCCAAGCACTTATAAATATGCAACCGAAAAGGCAAGTATCGGCCCAGCTATCAGCTTGCCGCAATTGGGCAGTGCTAACACCCAACCGTCGGGCAATAATGCCATCGAAGATATCTGAGATAAAAGCTGCTACAAAACCAACGAGAAACCAAACACTAGTTTCGCCATCTAAGGCATCCCACAGGAGGAAGGGAGATATTAAAAAGCGAAATAATACAAGGCTAGTGGGAACTAATTTCAGATTCATCTTTCCTCCTGTAGCGGTACGTAATCTTTTGACTACTTCAAAACTACTTGAGAGATTACGGTTTTTTCTGGTGGGAGAATTGTGGCTACCATTGCTGTAGTTGTTGGTTCGCTCCAACGCACTAACCAAGTAGGTTGTATTCCCAAAAAGATGATAAAAGCTGCCAAAATTAAAGCTGGTATTTTCTCAGACCACAAGACTTTTGGATAGTAAGCTAAGTTGTTATCGAGTTTGCCAAAACAGGTGCGGTTGAGAAGGATAACAAAATAAACTGCGGTTAAGCCAGACGCGACTACACACAACAGTGTGGGGATAGGAAAGACAGAGAAACTACCTTGGAAGACGATAAATTCAGCGATGAATCCTGTCAAACCGGGAATACCGGCGCTAGCCATGCCGCTTAAAACTAGTAAGGCGCTGATTAAGGGTAAACCGCGTATGGGACTCATTAAGCCGTTGAGTTTATCTAACTCGCGCGTCCCGACTTTGGCTTCCACGACTCCAACTAAGTGGAAGAGAATTGCCAGGATCAGTCCGTGGCTAAACATTTGGGCGACAGCACCCACAAGTGCTAGGGAAGTACTGGCAGCACTAGCAAGCAAGACATAGCCCATGTGACCGATGGAACTGTATGCTACCATGCGCTTGATATCTTTTTGGGCGATCGCAACTACTGCCCCATAGATAGCGCTAATTGCTCCCCAGATTGCCAAAGTTGGTGCGATAATGCTCCAAGTTTCCGGAAACATGCCCATCCCAAACCGCAATAGTCCATAAGTTCCCAACTTGGCTAGCACTCCACCCAACAAAATGGCAATTGGTGCTGAAGCTTCAACATAAGCATCCGGTAACCAAGTATGAAAGGGAACCAGAGGAATTTTAATTCCAAAACCTAACACTATTCCTCCTAATAAGAGGATCTGCATTCCTGTTGATAGAGTTTGGGTAGAGACTGTATCATAAGCAAAACTGGTAGAACCAGTTAGCCACACCATACCCAAGAAGGTAGCTAAAATTAAAGCCCCTGAAACAGCTGTATAAATCAAAAATTTGATCCCAGCATAAGCCCGCTTTTCTCCTCCCCAAATGGAAATCAACAAATAGAAAGGAATTAATTCTAGTTCGTAGAATAAAAAGAATAACAACAAATTCTCTGATAAGAATGCACCTGCCACCCCGCCACTCACTAATAAAATCATTGAATAGAACAGGCGAGGGCGTTCGGTTTGTTTACTACTGCTGTAAATAGCAATCCAGGTGAGTAGGCTATTTAATACCACCATCAAAATTGATAGCCCATCAACACCTAATTGATAGCTCAAACCTAGAGTTTCATTCCAAGGTAGATATTCTTGAAATTGCATTCCTGGATTTTTAATATCGAATTTCCACAGAATAAACAAATTCCAGAGTAGGACAATTCCAGAAAAGTACAATGCTCCTAAACGAATTTGATTTGCTGGAAGACTTTTAGGGAGGAATGCTATGATAGCTGCCGCACAGATTGGTAGTAAAATTAGAACACTCAACATGGCTATTTTAAGTTTAGTAAAAGTTGATTGACTATAGACTGTTGACTGCTACCAGTAACAGTCTACTTAAATCAATGTGCAATTTATTTTGAGGTAATGGTTTAATGACAACTAATGAAAAATTAACTAACTAGGCTAATTTTGCCATTATCTAAATCGTAATAGCCACCAACTATTTTTAGTTTTTCGGCTTTGATTAGTTCAGATAGCACTGTTGAAGATTTCAATTTAGCAACTTGCGCCAAAATATTTGCTTTACAGACATTCTCAGTTTTATCTCCTGATTGTTCTTTGGAACTTTCCACACTTGGTCTAATTGCTTCGATTAAACTACCAATTTGTCCTGGTACAGGACTACCTTTGATAGCGGCTTGTACTGCACCACATCTTTTATGCCCTACTACCATAATTATTTTTGAACCTAATATTAAGCTACCAAATTCTAGGCTACCAATTTCTTCTGCTGTAGCTATATTCCCAGCTATCCGGCAAACAAATAAATCTCCCAGACCTTGGTCAAAAATAATCTCCGAAGGAACTCGTGAATCTGCACAACCGAGAATAGAAGCAAATGGCTTTTGACCTTTGGCGACTTCGTGTAAACGTGTAAGGTTTTGGTGGGGATTTTTACGCTTTGTGAAAACAAAGCGGTCGTTACCATCTATTAATTCTTGTAGTGCCTTATCAGGGTTAAGCTCATCTTTTGGAGTTTCTTGAGCTATAACTAAGTTGGAACCAACCCCTACTGTGACGACTCCTGTAGCGATCGCACCTGCACTGTATTTGAGTAAATTTCTTCTCGAAAGATTGTTTGTAGTCATGGAATTTTTCTCACTGGATTAACAAACTAGATATTTAAAAAGAATTCAGGAGTCAGAATTCACTATTACTTTTTGCAGGTTTTCAGATGAATATCCAGAGTTTTGCCTCTTGTTTAGTTCTGGATATTGCATTTTTTAAAACATCAGATTTAATAAGAGATTTCCCCAGTATCGCCAACTCAGAAATGCTCCTAATATGCCTACTCCTAAGAGGACTGTGAAGGCATAAAACTGCGCTTGTCCATTAGTGCTGTACTTGAGACTTTCGCCACCCAACAGCGAAAATAAACCAACCATATTCACGATGCCATCAACTACAAAACGGTCAATCATATCGACAAGTTTGGAAAGTTGGGCAACACCGAAAATAATAGTCATCCGATAAAGTTTCGGCGTGTAAAAATCGTATGCCACCAAATCTTGTAACCCTTTCCAAGGTAAGCGAATCGGTTTCGGAACATTGCCTAAATAAATTACCCCAGTGACACTACAACCGAAAAGAGTTGACCAAATTAACAGTAGTGCGACATCTTTATTCAGGATTGCCCAAGTGGGTAATAGTGATAAGCTTTGCAACACTAAGGGAAGATGCAGAGTAAAGCCAAGTAAAATCATCATTGGTAGAACCATCGGCCAGTGAACTTCAGGCGATCGCTCGCTCATCTGTTTAGCTTTACCGCCAAAAAGTAAACCGAATTCTCTGGTTAAACTTACGGCTGTCAAAGTATTGACAGTTATCACTACTCCCACTAACCAAGGGTGAGTTCCCCACAGTCCATCTGCTAGTTCCAGCATCGCCCAAAAGCCGCCGAGGGGAGGAAAACCAATTAATCCCAAACTTCCCACGATAAATGCTAATCCTGAAATCGGGCGACGTTTCCATAATCCGCCTAATTGAGTTACATCTTGGGTGATGCTATTCCAGATAATTCCCCCGGTACTCATTACCAACAAAGCTGCGGCTATGGCGTTCGAGAGTACCAACAATAGTGCGGCTTCGTCTTGCTGCACTCCCACAGCGATGAACACCAAACCCATGTAGGCACTTACAGAATAAGATTGGCAGCGTTTGAGGTCGATTTGGGCGATCGCAATTAAAGAAGCACCCACCGCTGTGACTGCACCAATCGCCACCATCGCTGAAGAAACCACTGGCGAGAGAGTTAACACAGGTTGGAGTTTAATCAGTACCCATGCACCACTAGCAACTACCACCGAGTTCCGCAAAATTGTACTGGGAACAGGGCCTTCCATTGCCTCATCTAACCACAGGTGCAAGGGAAACTGGGCGCATTTGCCCATCGGCCCGGCAATTAATGCTAAACCTACAAGTGTTATGACTGTGGGGTTGACGTTAGCAGTAGTCGCCCATTCTGCTAATTCTGTATAATTCCAAGTCCCAGCTAGGGGCCATAGTGCCAATACCCCCATTAGCAAGAATAAGTCTCCCACCCGTTTGGTTAGAAAAGCATCTCTGGCACCTGTGACTACCAATGGCTGACTAAACCATAACCCCACTAGTAGATAGGTTCCCAGAGTCAGGACTTCCAGAATTACATAGCTGAAGAACAGGTTATTACATAGTGCCAAGGCACACAATCCCGCTTCAAATAATCCCAATAAAGAATAGAAGCGTCCCCAACCCCAATCCATTTCCATGTAACCTATGGCATAAATCTGCGCTAGCAAATTCAAGCCAGTGACAACAGCGATCGCGCCCACACTCACTGAGGAAATTTCTAATGTAATGGTCAGGTTTAAACCTACTGTAGATAGCCAAGGTATAAATACTTGTTGAGACGGCTGATTCCAAGTTGCTTGTAATGCCAAGGCAGCATGAACAAATGCCAAAAATGTCATGATTAAATTGACATAACCTGCCGGTCTTGGCCCCGTTTTAGAAATTAAACCCGGCGACCAAGGCACGGCTAACAACCCACCTATCAAGGCATAGCAAGGAACTAGCCAAACAGTCTCCAATAGAAACTGAGCCATTAACTTACCTCTATGTTTTCATCAAAAACTTGCAATTTTAAATCAACTAGCGTTGATCCCGGTTGATCCCACTCTTGAAAATATTGCAAATTTATCTTTTTTTAATTTTGTTAAAAAATAGCTTACCTTTATATTTGCCAAAAGTGAATTACTATATCTAAATAAATCTGAGATGCTTACTCTAAATAATTCTTATATAACGTAACTATTTAATTAGTAAATTATAACTATTAATGTTTATCTATGAATGATGTATTGGCGCAATCAATAGTAACCATTGATTTTCTCAATTAATTATATAGCGCTTTTCATCTAAGTTAAGTACATTACCCTAGGCGCCCTATCGGACACCTCCTTCTTACCATAGGTTGGGAAATCGGGGTCCGGTTAGGAGATTAGGGGCAGGGTGTATTCTGTTACAGCAAAAGGCAGCTATGCTGGAGGTAAAAACATTACTCTTGTTGACATTCACGCTTGTTATTATGTCTTAACCTATATGATTACGGCTATAACTTGCAATCCGCTATAAATGACAACAGACGCAATTGATTGCGTCTCTAAAAGTCGGCTAAATCCGATCTAGATTTGGATAGTTTTGTCAACCTGCCAGTGATAGATAGCGATTGCGGGTGCTGAATTTAGTTGGCTAACCGGAGCGGGTTGCATATCGCGGTAGTCCAGCAGTTGGACGAGGATGAGGTAGGCGATCGCTAAGATAATAGAAATCGCACCTGTAATGATGGCAACTATTTTCGAGCGCTTCATAAATATTTCCTTTAGAGTGTCATTATCTGTAGGCTAACCCACTGCAATACATCACATCTGGTACAAAAGTAAACAATTCATACCAATTCTCTATGAAGATGCACAGAATAAAGCTTCATGGAATACAGCGCTCTCAATCCCAGCATTGTTAAACGCACAATCGAGTTTGCTGTAGGTTGCGATCGCTTTCTACATCACTTAAATCGAGCAGACTTTCAAAAAGCCAATTTACAAAACGCAAATTTATTAAATGTGAGTTTATTGTGAGCAAATTTGAGTCACACTACTCTAGCTAAAACGAACTTAACCGACGCTCACTTGAATTATACCAAACTTGATTGTGTCTGTTTAGCGACTTCCAATTAAAAAAATATCCCATCGATGGGGTAGGCAGGGAGCTCTTAGCAGAGGAGAGATAGAAAATATCACCTGATTAAATTGGATAATTTATTTTCTGGAAGTCCCTTATGAGAGGCAAATTTAACAGAGATTAATTTAGAAAAGGCTTGTTTGACTCAAGCAGACTTAACTGGGGCAAATTTATTTAAAGCCTGTCTTAATGCTACAGACTCGACTGGCGCTAAGTTTGATGATGCCAATCTTCGTCAGTCCAACTGGGAAGAAGCGATTTTATGTAGTGCTTTTTTACGACGAGTTGATTTGGAAGGAGCGCAATTACAAGATACTATTTTAAATAGAGCCGACTTAACACAATCAGATTTAATTAAATCAGACTTGAGTAATGCAGATTTGAGTGATGCGATTTTATGTCAAGCTGCTTTAGAGTTAGCCTGTTTATTTAATGCAGACTTGATTCGTACCGATTTCAAGTTAGCTTCTTTATTTAACGCCAACTTAGAGGAGGCAGTTCTAAATGGGGCAAATTTAAGTAATAGCGATCTAAGACACACAAATTTCATAAATACTCAATTAGAAGGAGTAGATTTTTCCGGTTCTCGTGTTAAGGGAGCGCTATTTATTGACACTGTTGGATTAACTCTTCAACAAAAGCAATGGTTGAGTAAAAATGGAGCATTAAATATTTCTTATTTTTAGAATAATAGTCAAAGTAAATACAGCTTTAAATATATTTATTTTTGAAAAGAGATGAGGAGCATAGAACAAATTATCGAATCTACTGAAACATTAATTAATAATAAGACAGGAAAATCACTCTCATTTATCCAAAAAGCTGTCTTGTCAGCATCTCTATTGGAAACAAAAAAGAGTTACGGACAAATTGCTATAGAAAATAACTACTCGGAAAACTATATTAGGCAATTAGTTGCTCCTAAATTATGGCAATTACTTTCTAATACTCTTGGCGAAAAAGTTAATCGAACTAATTGTCGTGCTGTTTTAGAGCAACGACTAGACAATTCATCTTTACAAACATCTCAACCTACACAGATGCGGCCAAAGATAGATTTAGAACCTCCAGAAGGACAAGTTTCACTTTCTTCTACCTTGTATATTGAACGAAACGTAGAACAAGTTTGTTATCAAGCAATTCTTCAACCTCGTGCGTTTATCCACATCAAAGCGCCGCGAAAAATGGGGAAAACTTCTTTAATGACTAGAATCCTTGCTTATGGTAGTTCGCATAGTTATCATACTGTAAGACTAAGTTTACATCGCGCTGAAACAGAAGTTTTTAGCTCATTAGAAAAGTTTTTACGCTGGTTCTGTACCAATGTCACCTATCAGTTAGGAATTAAGTCCAAGCTAGAGGAATATTGGGATGAAGATATGGGTGATTTGATGAACTGTACTATCTATTTTCAAGTGTATGTATTACAGGAAATTTCTACTTGCTTTATCTTAGCATTAGATGAAGTGAATAAGTTGTTTGAATATCCGCAATTGACTCGTGATTTTTTGGGATTATTGCGCTCATGGTATGAAGAAACTAGAGATATATCAATTTGGCAGAAGTTACGAGTGTTGATTGTTAAATCCACCGATATTTATATTAATTTAGATATCAACAAATCTCCTTTTAATGTCGGATTAGCAATTGAATTACCTTCTTTTACAAGATTGCAGGTAGAAGATTTAGCACAACGCCATAGACTCCAACTGACAGCTTTGCAATTTGAACAACTAATGGCACTTACAGGAGGATTTCCTTATTTGGTGCGGCTGGTATTTTATCATAGCGTTCAACGTCAAATTCCTGTGGACACTTTACTGCAAAATGCCACAACTGATACTGGAATTTTTAGTGAGTATTTGCACAAGCAGTTACACTCTCTTCTGCAAAGTCCTGATTTGGTTATTAGTTTTCAACAGGTTATCAACTCAGCTACACCGATTACCTTAGAGCAAGAAGTAGCATTTAAGTTAAAAAGTTTGGGGTTAATACATCTAGAAGGTAAAACTGCAATGATTAGTTGTGGTTTATATAGAGAGTATTTTAATGATTATTTTACTACGAATACAGCGATTCCAAATTATTCGGAATCAACAATAACATAAGATAGCCAACTTCTTAAAGTCGGATATCTGTAAGTTTCAAATAAAAAATTTAACTCATGTTGAAAATAATAAACATTTATAGACAGTACTCTGGGTACTTAAAAATTTATCCAATATTATTTAGTAATATATTCACTTATTGTTTGATCTGTTTTCACCCAGTTAACGCTCAAATAATACCCGATCGCACTTTAGGAAGCGAACAATCTACTGTTAATCCTCAAAATATCCATGAATTAATTGGTGGAGGTGCAATTCGCGGTGGTAATCTTTTTCATAGTTTTCAAGAATTTAATATTAATCAAGGACAGCAGGTTTATTTTGCTAATCCAGCAGGTATTAATAACATTCTGACTCGGGTTACAGGAAATCATCTATCTAAAATTTTCGGTACATTAGGTGTAGATGGTGCGGCCAATTTATTTTTGATTAATCCGAATGGGATTATTTTTGGTAAAAATGCCCGATTAGATATTGCAGGTTCTTTTACAGCTAGTACTGCAAATGCAATTAAATTAGGAACAAATGGATTATTTAGTGCTACTGAACCTCAAAAAAGTGATTTATTAACAATTCAGCCAACAGCTTTATTTTCTAATGCCCTGCACCAACCGCAGGCAGAAATTAGCAATCAAGGGAATTTAACAATAGGTAGTGGGCAAACTCTGACTTTACAGGGAGATATTGTTACTAATACAGGTTCCCTAACTGTACCAGAAGGAACTGTAAAACTTTTAGGAAATCAAGTAAGCTTATTAAATAATGCCAAGATTAATACTGATGCCCTCAAAAATGGCAATGGCGGCACTGTAATTATTAAAGCAAATGATTTGACACATTTTGAGGGTAATATTAGCGCCCGTGGTGGTGACAATTCTGGAAAGGGTGGTTTTGTGGAAGTATCAGGTGGCAGGGTAGAATTTGCTGGTACTGTAGATACTAGCGCCGTAAATGGTTTTGGTACATTACTGCTTGACCCGAAAGATATTCTGATTCAACCAGGGGGTACTGTTAGCGGTCAAACTTTAAGCCAAGCGTTAGCGCTGAATAATGTCAGTTTGCAGGCTAACAATGACATTACTGTTGATGATGATATTACTGGTATTGGGGCAAATAATCTTAATTTAGAAGTGGGGCGATCGCTCATCATCAATCCCAACCGCAGTATTATTCTCAATGGTGGTAATTTTAACGCTAAGATTAACGATGAAAATGCAATCGCCACCGAAAGAGATGCTGGAGTAGCGCAATTTTTGATGAACCCAGGTTCTCAAATCCTCACCAATGGCGGGAATGCCACTATTACATCTGGAAAGTTTGGGCAAAATAGTCAAATTAATACTACCGATGCATCTATTATTTCTGCAAAAAGTAGCGGTAATGGTGGCAACATTACCCTAAATGCGAACAATGATATTACGACTGGTAATTTAATTAGTGGGGTTTTCAATATACCCAATATCACCGACTCCATAAATAGCGGTGACATTACTATTAACAGCAGTGCAGGCGGAATTACTACTACTAATTATTTGTTAGCTAATGCCCAACAGCAAGCAGGAGACATTTCACTACTAGCCGCAGGTAATCTCAGTCTCAACGCCGCAGGCGATTTTCCTCGTTCGGGTAATATAGCTTCTATTGGAGATACACCAGGGAAAATTACATTTACTAGTGGTAATATCCTCTCTGGTAAAAATATTCGCATTGTCAATGCCAACTTAGGTGCTGGTAAAGGCAATGATATTACCCTCACCGCTGGTTCAATCTTTCTAGATACTACATCTATTTTCGCCCTAGCCAGGGGTAAAGGTCGAGGGGGAAATATGATTTTCAATGCAACAGATGATGTAGTCATGCGGACAAGCGATATTGGTACAAATTCTGATGCGGCGTTGGCTGTAAATCTGCCTACTGGTGCTAGTGGTGATGCTGGAGATTTTACTCTCAATGCACGACGGTTGAGCATTAGCCAAGATCCAACAGCTTTCTTCCCATTTAAAGCAACTTCCATAGGTACTGGAACTGACCTCAACACAACAGGTAATGCTGGGAATTTAACAATCAATGCTTCAGAATCCGTAGAAGTTATCGGTCGTCAACCCACAACCCCGATACTTACCCCTAGCCAATTAGTAAGCCAAATTATACAAGGAACGGGAGTAGGTATAAGCACAAATGCTTTTGGGAGTGGCAACGCTGGCAAACTGACGGTTAACACTGGGCGCTTAGTGCTTCGAGATGCAGGTGGAATTAGCACGTTCCCAGTGTCAGGCAATGGCGGAGATTTAACAATTAATGCTACAGAAATATTGTTGCAGAATTTTGCTGGGATTCAAACAGCAACTGCTGGTTCAGGGCAAGCCGGGGATTTGACAATTAATGCTGATAATGTAACGCTCACCAATAGGTCGATAATCGATGCAGCGGCGCTAGCTGGTATAGGCAATGCAGGCAACTTAACTTTATCAGTTAAACAACTAAATGTCCGTGATGGTTCCATCGTTTCCTCAGCAACCACAGGCGAGGGAAATGCAGCAACATTAAATCTCAACGCTAGCGACAAAGTAGAAGTGGTGGGAACTTTCGCAGACAATAGCAGTCTTCCCAGTCAGATTGCAACGGGTTCCTTGAGTCCAATTGGTAATGCTGGGGCTTTGAATATTACGACTGGACAGTTAATTGTCCGCCAAGGAGGAGAGATTACTAGTGGTACTGTTGGTCAAGGAAATGGCGCACCCATTACAATTAATACCCGCAGGCTGCAATTAGATAACGGTAGGATTAACGCTTCTACAGCTGGTGCTGGTAACGGAGGTGATATTACTATCAACGCCAGCGAATCTGTAGAAGTTGCTGGGAATGGATTTGCAGACTTGCAAGAAAAAATCATTAATCCAGCTTACGCGGGTACTCTCAGCCCTGCTAACTTTGACCAGGGAATTGTTGCTGTCAGCGCAGGTCAAGGTAAAGCCGGCAATGTTGTGATTCAAACTCCGAATTTTCTGACTCGCAATAGTGGATTAATTGCTACTACCGCCTTGGGTCAAGGACAAGGGGGGAATATTACTCTTAATAGCAGTAATACTTTCGAGTTAGATAACTCTTTCATCGGTACGGGAACATTAACCAATGCGGAATCTGGCAATGTTAACTTAACAGCGCGTCAACTTACAGCCAAAGGTGGCGCACAAGTATTTACTACTACCTTTGGTTCTGGAAAAGCTGGAGATTTAACAGTTAATGCTTTCGAGTCCATTAATTTAATTGACCCCTCGCAGCAGGGTTTCGGTTCAGGCTTATTTGCCTCTTCGGCTCAAACTGCTTCCGGAAACGGGGGAGACATCAATATCAACATTCCCAATGGTGACTTAAATATTGGCGATCGCGCCACCGTATCTGTCAGCGCTTTAGGAACAGGGAATGCTGGAGATATTAATATTGATGCCCGTGCAATTTCTCTTAATCGAGGTTCTATCACTGCTACCAGCGTTTCTGGACAAGGAGGTAACATCAACCTCAAGGTAGCTAATAATTTACTTTTACGAAATAACAGTCAAATTTCCACCCGTGCGGGAACAGAAAACAGTGGCGGTGGTAATGGTGGCAATATCAATATTAATAGTGAATTTATTACTGCTGTCCCGTTAGAAAACAGCGACATCACCGCCAATGCTTTTGCTGGAAATGGTGGAGATATCAATATTACCACTCAAGGTATTTTTGGCTTACAAGTTAATGACGAACTTACTCCAAATAGTGATATCACCGCCAGTTCTCAGTTAGGCATCAATGGCATCGTTAATATTAATACTCCAGATGTTGACCCTACTAGAGGATTAACTCAATTGCCTTCTGTACCTACCGACCCTACAAATCAAATTGTCGCAGGTTGCCCTAGTAACGAAGAAGCAAATTTTGTGATTAGCGGACGCGGAGGTTTACCAGAAGACCCCCGCCAAGTGTTGCGTGGTCAAGTAGTTTTGCAGGATATGCGACTGGGTGCAGATTCCCCAAATAAATCAGGGCAAATCAGCAATATAAAAGTACCAGAAATAAAAGGGCAACCACCATTACTAGAAGCTACTGGATGGATAATTAATCAACAAGGACAGGTAGAATTGGTGGCAAATACTACCCAAATACAACCTGATGGTGGGAGAAGTAAAAGTGATTGTGGGAATTTATCATATCAACCGTGACTGATTCATCCATCAATATTTGTCGTTGCCGTTAAACACGCAACACGACGCCAAACCACGACGATAAACGAGAAAAATCCGGTAGTACAGATGAATTAGAACCAAGTAGGAACATCATCACCATCATCCTCTCCATCACTAAATTCTTCCGGATCGTGTTTCCCGTTATCCTCGAAACCTCTATAAGAAGCGTCTACGGTGCCAGCAGGTGCTAAGATCCACGAGTCGCCAGCATTTTCCACGGTAGTTATATAACCATCGTACTTTGTATCGGCAGCTAGACTTTGATTAGTGTAGGAGATGTTGGTGATGCGAACGCGATCGCCATAGCGAATTGGACTTGCATCGCCATCCGCTTTAGTAATCTGCCAGCTCTGTTTATCCTGATCATAGCCATCTTGCCAATAGTAACAATCATGGCTATCGGCAAAAGCCCCCAAAACATTATTGTTGCCTATTGCTGATTCTGTCGTTCTGATTTTGATGTGGCTGTTGGCTTGAACCTCGCCATTGCCGCCCACAAGTTCAAGTTTTGCTAATTTTTTTTCTCTTGGCTCAACTTCGGCCAGTTGTAGCGTCCTTGTTCAACCGCAATCAAGTATTTTCCGCTCTCGTGTTTGAGAAAAAACTTATCATTAAACTTAACGACAGCTTGATTAGACATGAGAATGTTCTCCTAATTAATTACACATTTGTGTTACCAAAACTTATCCAGAAATAGCAAAACTAAAGCATTGCTGTTCCTCTTGTTTTGATGTCAGCACTGCCTTCAGTTCTAACGCCCTTAAAACCAATAGGCCCCTCACCTTTGTAAGTCATAGTTCCATTGAGGGTTTGTCCGTCATCGTCAGACTTCACATCGATAGCGACGACGTTCTGGTCAGAGCGACCACCGAGTACCCATATACCCCCATCATGCCAAGGAGCGGAATCTCCTCCCCATTGGTTTTCAACTGTGTAACCATTACTACCAGAACGCTTCGCCCGAAAACCAATCGGCCCCTCACCCGAATAAGTCATGGTTCCATTGAGGGTTTGTCCTTCATCATCAGACTTGACATCGATAGCGACGACGTTCTGCTCAGAGCGACCACCAATCTCCCAGCTGCCACCTTCGTTCCACGGCGCAGATGAGCCACCCCACTGATTTTCCACTTGATATAGTGCCATATCTTTACTTCACTGAAGTTTAGACTATATACTCTATTTATTGACATGATGCGGCCGCCCTGCCGTGCAAGCAAGACCGATTACGTAGTTTTGAATCGTTGTTTTAAAGTCAGGATCGCCTTCTGCCGGTTTCACAGACAGCGCCAGCTTGACCGGATGGTTGTAGCGTCCCCGCCGAAATAGGTTACCGATATCTCGACGAAACAGTTCCGCAGCCGATATTTGTCCCGTCACAGTTGTCGGATCTCCATTTGTCAAAGTTGTAATTTCAAGGTCAGAAAAATCCTTAAAATTAACGTAATCTTTCCAAATACTGGTCGCTGCCAGAGTATCCCAGAAGAATAATGTATCGTACACATAAACTCCTGGAGTGGGTTGATTAGAAAGCTGAAGATTTTTCATGAACTGAGCCGAAGGTGTGGCACATCGGGGATTGCTTTGCAGGCGGTCAGCAAACCCAGTCAGCCTGGCCTCATCAGTTGCATTTAATGGAACAATGTATGCCGGGATGCCGGAGTTTAAGATTTTATTGATAGCAACGGCGTCAATCCAGAAGTTGGCTTCTGCATTATTGAGCGAGTTAAAGGCTTTCTTGTGCTGTCCGGTTTGAATGTCTTCAAAATTTGTACCGGGAAACGGCAGATGATGCTCGCCAAAGATATGCGAGCCATCCTGAAAATAGATGTTCCCCAACGTCCAGGTTGGGTAAGGTTCGTTCAGACGATAATTTCCTTTTGCATCGAAATTATCAGCTTTGTTGGTATCCCACACACCACCGATAAACCGGGTTGAAATGACATTCTTCAACTGAGAAAGTTGCAGATATTCCGGGCAACCGTACTTATTAGGTTTGTTCTCAATTTTTTCGTAAGCTCTTGCCAGGTTCGTTGCTGGGCCAACGCTGAGAACTGTGAGTTGCTCGTGTTTTACGTAAGCTGCACACATCGATTCGGCAAGGAAATCAGAAGCCTTTTTCTTACGGTCGATCAGGCTTAACTCTGGCAGATTATACTTGTTTAAAATATTTTGAGCTGTGGGAAGGACGTATTTGAACGTTTCATCCCGAAATGGCCGATTAAACTCGTTCCAACATACAACATCATTTTGAGAAAACTTAAACTCTTGGTGAAATAAACAAGGCTCAAACGCCTTTTTTCCACCGTATGGAAGCTGAAAGCGAAAACTTGTAAACTTCGCGTTTGGCAGCGGTTTTCCATAGTCATCAGCTTGACTTGGAACAGAAATTACGGCAACGCTCTCGTCACAGCCAGAATAAATTTTTGCATTATTATAGTGAGCGATTGACAAAATCTTTTGTGTTAAACCATTAACGTCTCCCTCTTCAGGACTAAAATACCCTAACAAATCTCGCTTCAAATTTGGATAGGCGTTAGAATTGTTGCAGTAAGCTTCTCCAGTGGGTGATGTTGTTACTCCAACTAACTTAACAGGCGGCGAAGATTGACTGGAGGCAAGGGCAAGAACCAAGGTTGCATAGGAAGACTCAAAAGCACCATCGGTGTCGAGAATGACCTGAATTGGTTTAGGTTCATTGGCAAGTGAGGCTGTTGGCAAGCAAAACGTGACGTAAGCTGCTGCAACAAACATATTAGAAACAATGTTTTTAATATTAAAATGACTCATGATTGCTCCCTTTATTAACATTTGTAGAATTAGCCTTTCACAAAAAAACAATAAATCTAAGAATTTCTGACTTCAGATCGCAAAAATATCTGAGTGAAAAATCTTGACTACTTTTACATAGTTAATATTTTTAACCTAATATACGGAAGTAGTAAGCTCTAGGAATTGCTGCTTTAAAATATTCGGCTACTTGAAGTAAAAATACTGAAGATAGAGGCTGGAGACACTACTTCAAATGACTTGGTAATCAAGACCACTGACTATGATATATGATTGTACTTGATACTCATATTTGGCTTTGGTGCGTTCAGAACGATTCACGACTGACTAGATAACAGCAACATTGGTTGGGGGACAGTTTGATGCAGTCCTGTTATTCAACTTCCGTTTAAAAGCAAAACCAAAACCAAAAGCAGCAACTGCCAGCGAACTGATTACTGAAGAAGATTCAGGGACGGGTGTTGCCTTAATGCTAGTTGTGTCACCTAAGAAAGTAATATTTTCAGTAATTCTATCGTACAAAAATAGGTTGTAATTAGTGCTACCATCTGCAACAAGGTTACCGCTGGAATCAACGCTATTGGAGATGAAGTAGTACGGATTCTGACTAGGTGTCTCGGTGCTAATATCTAATACTGGAAGGTTATCAGTTAGAGAATTATCGTAATCTAAACGTAAATACTTGTCAGTTGAAATACCGTTTATAACCGAACTACCACTTTGAAGAAGTGTATTGGTATCGAAAATGGATAGCGACCGAGATTCCAAAAATCGAGTTGAAAATGGACTATACCCTGGACTAATTTCTGAAAAAGAAGCCGGAGCATTAGTTTTAGTTGTAAACGAACCTTCGGCTGAATATCCATTAGTAAAATTCGCGCTGAATGCGAAATCAGCAGCCTGAGCGGATGAGACTGCAAACACAAAGGGAATGGATGAACAAGTCACCATCGCAAGCAATACAGGGAATATTTGAAGTTTCATGAATAAACCTTGAATTATTGAATGAATAAACGCGATTTCGCGAAACATCTCCCAAATGCCTACTTTTTCGTTAAATCCAGGAGTCAGAATTTAGGGCTTCCGATCTCTGAATTTATCGTAGTATCGGTTATGAACCTTAACAAACTTTATTAAAAATCCTTAGATAAGTAGTGAAGCAAACTTTCTCTGTTCGTTTGAAAAGTTAAAGTGAAAGACCTGTAGGCTCAACACAAATATGTTCTTTTATTCTTTATCTTTATTATTGGCTTGGTAAAAAACACTAAAAAAACTTACCATAATCACATAAATATTATATATAAATTCGTGATAAAGAAGTCAAGTAATATAATTAATAAATATTTGCGAAACCTTGATTAATTTTATAATAACATAATACTTGTATGTTAAAAACATAATTTTTTGAAATTAAAAAGTTTCAGTAATACACTGAGGTTTAGACTAGAACACCGATTCACTAATAATTAATATAATTAATTGACTGGTAAGAAATTATCTGTCTTATAAAATATCAAATGATTATATTATTAACAATAATAATTGACTAAAAATAAATTATATGCATCCAAAAAGTATAATAATTAGAGATTGAGAGAAAAAACAAGTATAAGCTTTGCATGGAGTCTATTTTGGGGATGCTAATAACATCATTTTTGGTACAGGTACAGTTCAGTGGCGTTGTCAGCGCTCCACTCAGCAAGCTTAAGGCAATGTCTACTAAGCAATTATAAATTGCAAATTATAAGCATTTATGCGTATTCATCGTTACCTAATTTTAGGCATACTAATCTTTTTTTTAATTACAACTGTTTTACCAGCTACCGCAGAGGATTCTGTTTCTCGAACTCAATCTCAAGTCATATTACTGGAACAAGGAAAACAACTTTATGATGCCGGAAAATTAGTAGAAGCTGCACAAATTTGGTCACAAGCAGCCCAGATATTTCAGCAAAGTAAACAGCAGCACTATCAAGTATTAAGTTACAATTACCTGGCTATTGTTTATCAAGACTTGGGCAAGTGGTCAGCAGCGCGATCGCTAATCACTCAAGCAGAGAATATCCTAAAAGCAGTGGATGATTCCTTCCTTTACGCCCAAGTCCTCAACACCCAAGGAAGTTTACAATTTAACACTGGACAACCGGAATTAGCCTTAGAAACTTGGCAGCAAGCAGAGAAAATCTATCGTTCCCTCAAGGATGTAACAGGGATTGTACTATCGCAGATTAACCAAGCCCAAGCATTGCAAACGTTGGGAGAGTATCGTCGCGCTCAAAGGCAACTAGAACAAATCAATCAAGACCTTGCTACTTTACCTGATAATCTCATAAAAGCCAGGGGATTACAAAGTTTGGGGGTAACTCTGCAAGTCGTGGGAGATTTAGAGCGATCGCAACGAGTATTATTGCAAAGTTTAGCGATCGCAAAGCTTGTAAATTCTAACGCAGATATCACTGAAACCTTATTGAGACTGGGGAATACTGCCAGAGCTAGGGAAGATTTTCCAGCCGCCTTAGAATTTTATCAACAAGTAAGTAGTAGTGGTAGCGATCGTACTCAACTAGAAGCACTCCTCAACCAACTCAGCCTTTTAATAAAAACCGAGCAAAATCAAGCTGCACTAGCACTATTACCGCAAATCCAAGGGCATCTTGCTAACCTGACTCCTAGTCGTTGGGGTATTTATGCCCAAGTTAATCTAGCAGCAAGTTGGATAAAACTATCATCATCAAAAACAAAAGACATTGCTCAACTTTTGGCAAAAGCAATCAAACAAGCCAAAGAATTAGCAGATTCAAGAGCCCAAAGTTATGCTTTAGGAGAGTTAGGACATCTTTACGAACAAACTCAACAATTTTCAGAAGCTTTAACTCTCACCCAAACAGCATTATCTTTGGCACAGGGAGTGCAAGCAGATGACATTGCCGTCAATTGGTTATGGCAGCAAGGACGAATTGAGAAAGCCAAAGGCAATATTGAATCAGCAATTACTGCTTATGAACAAGCTGTTAATTCCTTAACATCTGTGCGTCAAGATTTAATCCAAACGAGTCCTGACGTGCAGTTTTCCTTCCGCGACGAAGTTGAACCAGTATATCGGCAGTTAGTACAATTACTTTTACAAGATATAGACAGCTTACCGCAGAGCGATAAGCAACAACACTTAGAGAAATCTCGCCAGACAATTGAAGCATTGCAATTAGCAGAGTTAGAAAACTTCTTCCGTGAAGCCTGTTTAACTTATAAACCGCAACCAATAGATAAAATCGATCCCAAAGCCGCAGTGATTTACCCAATTTTGCTAGAACGTCGCTTGGAAGTAGTTGTTTCTCTTCCTGGACAACCTTTGCAACATTACGGAACAAATCTTTCCTCACAAGAGGAATCAGAGGTTTTTGAGCGACTGCGCCAGTCTCTAAACCCTGCTTTCTTGCCTGACGAGGTACTACCTCCTGCCCAAAAATTATATGATTGGTTATTGCGTCCTGCCGAAAAAAAGATAGAACAGCAAGAAATTAAAACTTTAGTATTTGTCTTGGATGGTTTTTTACGCAATGTACCGATGGCAGTTCTGCACGATCGCCAGCAGTTTATCATCCAAAAGTACAGCATAGCATTGACTCCTGGTTTACAACTATTAGAGTCTAGGCATCTTCCTAACCAACAATTTCAAGCCTTAACTGCGGGTTTAGCAGCAGCACGTCAAGGCTTTGGTGAGTTACCTGGTGTCAAACAAGAAATTAAACAAATTACAAACTATGTCCATGCCAAAATACTATTAGATGAAAAATTTACTCGATTGAACGTTGAAAAGCA
The DNA here is from genome assembly GCA_029379225.1 of Nostoc sp. S4. Taxonomy (GTDB): domain Bacteria; phylum Cyanobacteriota; class Cyanobacteriia; order Cyanobacteriales; family Nostocaceae; genus Nostoc. The sequence continues at coordinate 120,365 of JAQYWR010000007.1, forward strand.
AATAGAAAAAGTTCCCTTTTCTGTAGTTCATCTTGCTACCCACGGAGAATTTAGCTCTAAAGCTGAAGAAACATTTCTTTTAACTTGGGAAGACCGAATTAATGTTAAAGATTTAGATAGATGGTTAAAAGGTGCATCTTCAAAACTGAGCAACAATGCTCCACGCTTACCAATTGAATTATTAGTACTTAGCGCTTGTCAAACTGCTAAAGGCGATAACCGCGCCGCTTTAGGATTGGCAGGAATTGCTGTCCGTTCTGGTGCTAGGAGTACTTTAGCAACCCTCTGGTCAGTACAAGACAAATCAACTGCTGACTTGACAGCAGAATTTTACCGTCTGCTTACCCAAAAGCTTGTCAGCAAAGCTGAAGCGCTGCGTCAAGCGCAACTATTTCTCTTAAATTCTCCTCAGTACAAACATCCTTACTATTGGTCTGGGTTTGTACTTGTAGGAAATTGGGGTTAACTCACAAATCAATTAAAAATTAAAAATCAAAGTAGAGATGCGATTAATCGCGTCTCTACAACTGACAACTGGCATTTTAGAAAATGATAGTAAATAACTTTTCATATCAATTTAAATTCTTCATTCTTGGCTTATTTCTACAGCTGTTAATGTTTGCCTTACCTAATTTGGCGCAATCAGAATCAGTCACATCAAAAGTCAATCTATTAAAGCAATTTGTTTTTGAAGAGAATTTTGAACCACCTGGAGAGCCAGAACCAAAAAGTGATACTGTTGGTGCAGGTTCTCGTGATGGACTCAGGTGTTCTGAGAATGAACAGCCCATTAAACCTTTAATGCCAAAACGTAACTTTGGGTTAACCTTCCAAGAGCATCCTCCCGTATTTATTTCCTTACCCAAAACTTCAGCACAGAAAGTTGTGCTGACCTTTAGAGATGAAACGGGTAATTATTATGAAAGAACTTTTTTACCTATTACTACTAGTGGAGGAATTGTTAGCTTCACTCAACCCAAGGAAAAAACACCGCTAACTGTAGGTAAAAACTACGAATGGTCTTTGGTAGTTGTTTGTGGAAAAACTGTGCAACCAGATGACCCGACATTTAATGGTTGGGTACAACGAGTTGCAAAAACAACCGAACTAGATAAGGAGTTGAGCCAGTTAACTACCGTTGGTCAAGCGAATTGGTACGCACAGAGAGGATACTGGTATGAAATGCTCATGACTATAGAAAAAGCTAATAAAGCTGAACCCAAGAATACCCAATTAAAATAATTCGTAATTATTTTGTTGTAGTATTTTGTCAATCAACTGCTGATTTTCTTTGCCTTCTGCTTGCTTAAAATATTCAATTGCAATTTTTCCAGCAGCAGGTTGCTCTTTTGCAACTGCAAGTAATAACTTAAGAGTTTGCTGGAGTTGGATTTTCTCAAGCAGCTTATTTGCAAACATAGGTAGGATAAACGGAGCAAATATTAACCCTAATAATGGGGAAAAAATGGGAATCCACCAACCTTGTAAAAATGCCAGATAACTAAACATAATTAATCCTAGTCCGGTGCTAGTGATGACAAATATTAATTGTCTAGGTGATTTGAATCGCCAACCAATTAATACTCCGATCGCAGACCAAAGCAAAATCCATAAGCTTTCCCATATTTCAGACCAAGTTCGCAGCATTTCTTTTCCTTCTATTGCTGCGGTTAATATTTGGCTGATAGTATTAGCATGAATAAATACTCCTGCCATTTGTTTTGCTGACCCAAATAACCGATTGTTATAAGGTGTTTGAAAAAAGTCATTAATACTTTCAGCTGTTGCACCAATTAAAACAATACGATTTTGGATTTTTTCTTTTGGTATCCGTTCTTGCAACAAATCTATGATGGAGAAGCTTTGAAAATGTTGTTCTGTACCTTGATAATTAAGTAAAATTTGATAACCTCCCGTGTCAGCTCGGACATACCCTCCGTCAAAAGGTTGCAAGGGTATTAGTAAGGCTTTGCCAAGCTGGATATTATGGCGATTTTGAGGATGAGGATGGGGAGTGATGCCAAGAGTTTCTAAGTATTGTAATGCTAATTTTAAACCGAAACTTTGGCGTAATTGATTTTTCGGAGATAGCTGTGCCAATGTCAAAGGCGAACGTACTGTTAATAAAGCACGACGTACCTTACCATCTCCATCCAATACTTGGTCACTAAAACCAACCTGACCTAACTGAGCTAATACTTTTGGTGGTGCAACCTTAGCACCTACAACTTTATCAACTCCAATAAGGTTAGGAGTATTCTTAAACAATTCTACTAATTCTTGATACCCTGGTTCTACTGGTAAATCTCGATATAAATCTAACCCGATTAATTTAGGTTGATAAGTTTTCAATTTTTTGAGCGCTTTCACTAAAATACTATCGGGTATAGGATATTGTCGTATTTGTTGTAAATCTGGTTCATCAATTGTAATTACAACAATATGAGAATCAATTCCTGCTTGCGGTTTTTGTTGCAAAAAGCTATCAAACATATTCCATTCCATCCCCTGTAATAAACCAATGAAGCGTAGCAGAAGAATAAAAATAGTAATCCCAATTGCAAAGCTAACAGTACACGATTTACCAAAGCGTGCTACAGCATCTAATTTAGCACCTTTTCTGGCTTCAACCAAAATCTGATTCGCTTCCTTTGCAGCTGTCAGAGCAAATTGTGCTTTTTCTAATTCAATTTTTTCAGCATTTAAAGTTTTTTCAATTTCTTGTTTATCTAATTCCTGACTAGTAGCAAGAAATCGATAATCTATACTAGAAAGTTTTTTATTTTCTGACCATGTTAGTGCTTCTTTTAATGAAATTCCCTTTAATAATTGAGATTTATCTTGCTGGTTGCTAGCAACCCATTTTTTTAAACTTTTAGAATATGGACGTAAGTTATCTAATTCTTTAGCAACCCAATCTAAATTAAATATAATTTGATAAATTTTGTTCTTAACTTGAATTTTACCTTGATTTTTAATAACTAATCCTGATAACAACAATTTATTTTCTTCTCTAACATCATCAATGACAATCTCTTCTCCTATTAAGATTTGTTGATATATTCCTAACAATCTTCCTGCCGTTTGCTCGTTTTCTAGAAGGCGCAAGCTTATAGTTCTTAAGTGTTCAGGTTCATCTTGAAATTCCCAATTATTTATAATACGTAACTTTACCAAATTAGTAATAAATATTTGCTCATCAGCGATCGGTAATTTTTCTCTATCTTTCCATTCTTCATTTGCCACAAGCTGACACAGCTTTTGAGTCAGGAATGGTTGTCCACCAGTCCAATGTAATATCTCTTTTAAAATAATTTGTGGATTTACTACTTTTCCTTCTAATCCTTTTGTTAAAGCGATAGTCTCTTGTAATTTAAAACCCTGAAGTTCTATTGATTTACCAATATTAAACGGTGTACGTCTTTTATCTTGAATCAAATCTGATGGAGTTGCTACTCCAAAAATAGCAAAGGTAATACGTTTATATTCTGGATTGATTGCTCTTTGATTATAGCAAAATCGAATCAATGCAAAAAAATCATCAACTGGAAAATCTAAACTCAGAATACTATCAATTTCATCAATGAAAATAAATAGTTGTTTTTGAGGAAAATGAAGGTGTAATAATTCCTCAATCAGCCACCTTAATCTTTCTAATAAAGATATATCCTCTTGTTGACGCCACCACTTTTTTAAGTTGATTTGATTAAATAAATTAAAACCTAATAATAAATCAGCAACTACACTCTTATACCACTGAAGTGGGGTGATATGTGAAGTGCCAATAATCGATATATCAATGGTACTGCATTTAAATCCTGCTTGTTCTAAATGATATTTTGTACTTGCAAGTAAAGAGGATTTCCCCATTTGTCGAGAGTTCAGGATATAGCAAAACTCTCCCTGCTTGAGAGCCTCATAAAGCAGGAAATCTGCTTGTCTTTGCACATAACTAGGTGCATTAACTGTCAAACTACCACCGACTTGGTATTTATAATTATTCATAGGTTTATCCAATTAATTGTTAAATTGTTGTAAACACTAGCTGCGGCAATCAAGTAATTAGACTATTGCCAACTATGGTCAAAGTGATGGTGTGACCTGAAGAATATTTTGGACAGGTTGTCCAACTTTACCTTCTAAAAACATCCAAAAAATAGCACAAAGGAAAACTAAATGCTGGTTGACAATCACTGCTAGTGTATTAACTGGTACAGTAGTGTAAGATATTAGCTGTAACCAAGCCCCTTTGGGGCGGGTGTAGGGTGTGGCTGAGTGGGGTTGTGTGTCGAAATTGCCCCCAAGTTTGGGTAGAAGCCCCTAATTTTAAGGATGAAAAAACAAAAAAGATGTATGTCGAGGCACTACATGGAAAAAATCCAGCGTCCTCGCTTGAAACCCCTGATTTTAATTATGGGGTTCCCTATACCCTACCCCCAACACCCCACATCCTGTCTTCTCCTGAAGGAGACGCTACGCGAACACGAAAAAGTTTTCGGTCTACTGACTATAGATAATGAAGTAATTTCTCAGCAATTAAAAGCTTTATTAACTCCAGCTCTAGTTTTGATTGTTTGCCGCTCTTTATTCTACAGTTCTATGCAGCCTCACATAGAATTGGTATAGCAGGAGGCAGGAGGCAGAGGGCAGAAGGCAGAAGGTAAAACTGTTACTATTCCTAGCTTTCACGCTTGTCATTATGTCCTAAAGGGTGTGACTACGGCTATATCAGAGATTCTGCGATCGTGGCGATCGCTCGAATTCACCGACAATATCCCAATTAACTTTTATGTATCCTGGTTCAATGTGGGTAAAGTGTGAATTCAACTGTTGATGAACTGTGGGTAGAGCGTGAAATGGAATTGATGGATACAAATGATGCTCTGCATGAAATGGCATATTCCACATTAAAAATTGTAAAGGAAAGAGCGTCAGGGTTGTACGGGTATTCGTCAACAGATTAGCATCAAGAGTACAACCTGTATGTTCTGCCAGCAAAATAAAACGTAGAATTGGTTGAGCGATAAACATAGGTAGCAGCCAGTAAAGCAAAAACCAAGGCTGACCCACTATTATGGAAACAGCGATCGCCCCTGCATAAACAGCTAATTGCCAACGAGTCGAGCGAATAACTTCAGCTCGTGCTGTTTGTGGCACAAATGGGCAATCATCAAGTTGACCAAATGCAGTCCGAAAATGTCCACCAATTTTACCTATCCACCAAGGTAAACCACTAATAATTAACAAGTATTTACCTAAATTGCTTGCTTTAAGATCGGTCAGTTCTGGATCTTTGTCAGGAACACGAGTATAGCGGTGATGCCAGTTGTGGTAATAAAGATAAAATGTGCTGTTGTAAAATGAAAGCAAACCTGCACACCAAGCCACAATATCATTCAAACGATTGTTAGCAAAAGCAGTTCTGTGAATGCATTCATGCATAGGTGCGAACATAGAAACCAGACAAAAGCCATAGATTGCCAGTGCTGGTATTGCTAACAACCAATTACCAAAATTCATTGCCCACACGTAACCACTGCATCCCATAACAGTCAGGTGTCCAGCCAATTGAATCAACCCCTTAGAGTTATACCGATGATTCAAAACACTTAATTCTTGCATAGCGAGAATTTGGCGGGGTTTGTGCTGCTTGTCAGTTTCGTTTTCTAATAATTCAGGTTGAATAATTGCATCACTAGACATCATTTCAAACTCCACATAGATGGATATAACGATTAAACTCTGTGTTTACACCGTACTTGAGAACTAGAGAGGTGAAATTCCAGCTATCGAACTCCTGCAAATAAATTAACCCATTTGTAGGAGGTAATGAGCAAGACACTCAGTGTAGTTTACGTATTATCAGACCAAAACAAGATGGTTTGAGCCAACGCAGAATTCATCCAAGAGATATATTAACTATGTTCAAGCCAAGATTCACTCGCTGTATAACAATAAAATTGTTAGTATTTTCAACAGCTTTTTTCCTAGTTTGGGAGACTTCTGCTAAAGCTCAACGAACTTTTCCTAATTTGACTCCAGCACAAGCTCAACATTTATCTCGTGACTTGGTTCCATCTAGCTCTGAGGAATTTTTTAGACAAGGAAAAAATTCTTTTGAGAGAGAAATTCAACTTCTCAGAAAAAGACAACTTTCTCCAAATAAACCTATCCTTAAGAATAATTTGACAGAAGTTCTCAAGAAACCATCTACTCAAGAGTAACCCTAATGAAGTGAGTTTTAAATAAAAAATATCTCATAGCCCAAGCAGACAAGGCAAGGTAAATATAATGCGATCGCACCAATTCTAAAAAAAGAGCGATCGCCGAAGATTCAATTAGTAAGTAATTAAGCAAAATTAAATACACGCCTAATCAGGCAAGAACCAGCGAGGCAATAGAAAATAAACAACAAATAACATAAAAAAGTATAAAAATTTACCTAGTTTCTCTTATTTCATTCTTTTTCAGTACATCATGACTAAGCAGGTGGGCGTTAAAAAATACAACTAGATTAATAAATGTAAATTGCTTAAAAGCTTATATTTAAACCCTTTCTAGTACTTAACACAAGTTTACATAGTTATATTTAATTATGCCTACCTACTTGGCCAATCCTTTGGTAAATTAAAAATCAAATATAAAGTTTTGTAACAGAATACGTAATTCCTACAAATTAAACTGAAGCACTAATTGACAGTACATTTTTGAACTTGAGGGGATAAGTTATGAATGAAAACATTGAACCTAATGTTACTACTAACTCAGAACAATCTTGTCTACAAGAAGAGAATACAGAATTTAATGAGAACCAAACAATTGATACTCAACTCAACGACCCAGAAAAATCTCTTATGCAGAAAGGCAAACCACCAGTAATAATTGCTGACGGAACAATAAACCCTCCACCTCCCAAACCAGAGATTATATCTGAAATAATTGTATAGTTTTGGGCATTGCTTTTGCTAATCAGCAAAACAAGACTATTACTGATTTTCCACTTTCTCAATATTTCATCTTCAAGTTGACTCTAAATTTTTTCTAATTTATGAAACAACGCTTTAATATGTTGTGGGGTGCTTGCGGTATCTCCTTGTATTTGATAGCTGCGACCACTAGCGTCCAAGCTCAATCTATCCAGATAGATGGAACTACCCCAACCACACCAGGTACATGCACTGGAAGTTGTAATATTGGGGGTGGAATTCAACGCGGTAGCAATCTTTTTCACAGTTTTTCTGAATTTAATGTGGATCGAGGAGCAACAGTTTTGTTCCTCGATCCAGGAGTCACGAATATTCTGACTCGGGTAACAGGAAATCAACGCTCCAACATTCTTGGGACACTAGGTGTATCAGGGGGTAATGCCAACCTATTTTTAATAAATCCCAATGGGATTATCTTTGGACCAGATGCCAAGCTAGATGTTGGGGGGTCATTTGTAGGGACTACAGCTAATGCTATTCAATTTGGCAATCAGGGTTTTTTTAGGGCTTCTGCTTCTGAAGTTCCATTACTGACAGTCAATCCTTCAGCTTTGTTCTATCAAAGTCCTAATGGAATAATCCAGAACAATTCAATTGCACCAGCAGGATTAGATTCAACAGGCTCAGATGTATTAGGGCTTAGAGTTCCTGATGGACGGAGTTTGCTATTAGTTGGTGGAGAAGTGAACTTAGACGGAGGAAGATTAAATGCTTTTGGCGGTCGAGTGGAATTGGGGGGATTAGCTGAATCTGGAGTAATCGGATTAAATATTGATAACAACAACTTCCACTTAAGTTTTCCGGAAAATACCGCATTAGCAGATGTGTCACTCAGCAATGGAGCTAGAGTTGATGTCACTGCTAATGGTGGCGGTAATATCACAATCAATGCAGGAAATATAGGCATTTCGGGAAATGATACTAGGCTTCTTGGCGGTATCAGGACAAAAGGTGGGGGTCAAGCTGGAGATATTACACTCAATGCCACAGGAGCATTAACGGTTACAAACGGTAGTAGAATATTCAATCGAGTGCGACCTGAAGCAGAAGGCAATAGTGGCAACATCAATATTAAGGCTGGATCGCTTTCCTTAAGTAACGGTGGTCAAGTACAAGCTTTGACCTTTGGTATAGGAAATGCTGGAAACGCGAACATTGATGTCCAAAATGGCACTGTTACAGTTGTTGGCGATGATTCTCGTCTAGAGAGCGGTGTGGGAGAAACAGGAATAGGTAACAGTAACAATATCAACATCACAGCCAAGGAACTTGATATCAGAGATGGGGGTTTTGTAACCACAGGAACCTTTGGACAGGGAAATGCTGGAAACATACTGATAGAGGTTTCGGATCTTGTCTCTCTCGAATCAACAAAAAACAGTGGAATTTTTAGCAATGTGTCAGATGGAGCAGTCGGTGATGGGGGTAAAATTGAAATCACGACGCGATCGCTCTCTTTAACTGGTGGAACTCAAATAGCTGCTTCCGTTATTGGTAAAACAGAAAACAAATCTGGAGGCCGGGGAAATGGTGGAAATATTACAATCAATGCCTCTGATTCTGTGACTATTTCAGGTACTAGTCCTGAAACGGGCTTTTCTAGTGGCTTACTTGCGGCTACCGAGACAGGTGCAGAAGGTCGGGCAGGCGATATTACCATTAATACGGCTGCCTTTAGTATTGCAAACGGTGGTGTTGTGAATACCCAAACTCTCAATCAGAGTGATGCAGGTAACATCATCATTAACGCGACTAACTTTGAAGCTACTAATGGTGGACAAATTATTACCACCGCCGGCAGTTCTGGAAATGCAGGCAATATTAACATCAAAGCTACTGACAGCATTACACTTTCTGGAAGCGACCCCACCTTTGCTCAACGACGCGCCAAATTTAATAATGATAGGATAGTCCAAAATGAAGAACCTGGTGCTAGTGGATTATTTGCCAGTACCCGCGCTGATTCTACAGGGTTAGGAGGGAATATAACAATTGAAACTGGACAATTCAATGTCCAAGATCGAGCTCAAGTCAGCGTTAGTAGTCAAGGAAAAGGGGATGCAGGCAATATTGATATAAATGCACACAGCCTCAGTCTCGACCAAGGAAAACTCACTTCCGAAACTCAATCAGGTAAGGGTGGAAATATTACCCTTGAAGTCCGGGACATATTACGGATGCGTCGCAATAGTCAAATATCCACTAATGCAGGTAAGGCAGGAGCCGGAGGCGATGGAGGTGATATCAATATTAATGCACCTAATGGTTTTATTGTTGCCGCTCCCTTAGAAAATAATGATATTACTGCCAATGCCTACTTTGGAAGTGGTGGTAAAATTGTAATCACCACTAAGGGCATCTTTGGATTTGACCTTAACCCAAATAACGTTTTAACTAGTGACATTACAGCATTTTCTCAACAAAACCCTTCATTAAATGGCACAGTACAAATCAACTCGCCAGATGTTGATCCCAGCAAAGGATTAGTCGAACTACCTGTAAATGTAGTTAATGCCTCAGGGCAAATTGTTGCTGAATGCAATGCTAGTGGAAAATCCAGGGGGAATTCATTTACAATCACCGGACGTGGCGGAGTACCATCCAATCCCGTAGAACCATTGACAGCTGAGCCTGTATTAGTAGATTGGATCGCCTTAGAACCAAAGGCAAAAAATACTGTTGGTGGTGTCCAAAACACAATAGTTATTTCAAAACAGAGAAATACAGAACATCCTTTAGAGAAAATCAATTTTGTAGAGCAACCTACTGAAATTGTGGAAGCCCAAGGCTGGGTAGTGGATGCCAATGGTAATGTGGTTCTAGTTGCTCAAAGACCAAGTGGGACACCTCATAATTTAGCCCTTGCATCTAGTTCTTGTGCTGTAAAATAAATGTGAGTTCGACATCTAGAAAATTAGTGAACCCGATCGACATAACAAAGTATAGTTTGTATAGTCAACTTTGTAATAAAATTTTAGTTTTAGATTGGAGACTTGAAAGATGTCTAGTGAGACTCACATAGTTGCTTACGTTCAAGAAAGCGAATTTGATGTTGTTTTAAATGGAAGTGAAGAGCAAGTTGTTGTTGTTGACTTTACTGCTAGTTGGTGTGGTCCCTGTCGCCTGATTGCTCCGTTAATGGAGCAACTCGCTGAGGAATACAAGGGTCGTGCTAAAGTCGTTAAGGTAGATGTTGATAGCAACAAACCAATATTCAAACAATATGGTCTTCGTAGCATTCCAGCAGTTTTATTTTTCAAAGAAGGTGTTTTAGCAGAAACTATCGTAGGAGTTTCTCCTTACGAACAGTTCACCAATGCTATTGACAAGCTTCTTTAGTTAATTTGTAATTCGTAATTCGTAGTTCGTAATTAAAAAGGGTTTGATTGCTCTGATGCCATTCAGCTTACTATAAATTATGAATTATGAATTATAAATTATCAATTTTTAGATATTATGTTGTCATATTGAGCCAAGACAATTGTTAAAAAAATAGTTTTGAACGTATGAAAATTGATTTTGGTGCAACTGCTGTTGATTATGCAAAACACCGCGCTGGTTTTCCCAGTTCATTATTTAACAAATTGTCTGAATATGGTATAGGTTTGCCAGGGCAAAACATTGTTGACCTGGGCACGGGAACAGGAACATTAGCGCGGGGTTTTGCTAATAGAGGTGCTTATGTCATTGGTATCGACCCATCAGTTTCACTTCTAGAACAAGCCAAACAATTAAGCGAATCTGGTCAGATCAAAATAGATTATCGAGTTGCAACTGCTGAAAACACCGAGTTACCAGATGCAAGTGCTGATGTGGTCACCGCTGGACAATGTTGGCATTGGTTTGACCGCGGGCGTGCTGTCAAAGAAATCACTCGCATATTGAGAGCGAATGGCTCAATTGCGATCGCTCATTTTGATTGGATACCTTTAAAAGGTAATGTCGTTGAAGCAACAGAAAAACTGATAGAAGCTCATAATCCAGCTTGGAAACTGGGCGGTGGTAATGGATTGTATCCTTTGTGGTTACAAGATATTGGAGAAGCAGGATTTCGAGACATCCGCACATTTTCTTACGATGTATTTGTATCTTATACACACGAAGATTGGCGAGGGCGAATTCGTGCTAGTGCAGGTGTGGGAGCCAGCTTAACACCAGAAAAAGTAGAAATATTTGACCGAGAATTGGCGGAATTACTGGAAATAAAATATCCCACACCAATTCTGCAAGTTCATCATCGAGTGTGGGCAGCCATCGCTAAATCGCCACAGCCGTAGTAATAATCGCAACTCCTATAGTCAAATATAGTCAGAATTCACGGTACAAAATAAATATCCTCATTCAAGAAGTAACCGTGACCGTTCAACTATCCCAACCTGACTTTCAGCGCCTTACCCGCATTGTACAAAATTTATCCGATTTTGCTAATGTGCGCGAGCGCCGTCGTTTAGTCGCAGATGCCCTAGAAGGTGTCTCCCAAGCAGATATCATGCTGGCGCGTCTAGATTTAGATGGTTCACCAATGGGTGTTTCTGTAGAAGTTGTGCGCTTTTTAGCCCAGTTTGGGCGGGTTGCTTATGATAGAGAAGCCCTTGCTGTCTTCCTCAACAAAATTCAGGGTTTCACTGGCGATGAGGATCGAGATTTTATCCTTGAGTTATTTCACAAATATCCCTTGAATGTTCCAGCCAGCCCCAACCGTGTAATCGACAATTGGAAAGGGATGGATAGCGTGGCTGATGTTAAAGAAAGAATTATTGGGGAGAATACATTACGCGATATTTACATATTAAACTTGGCTCTGGAAGCATCAAAAGCGGTTGTTCATATACAAACTCCGACTGATTTGGGTACAGGTTTCATGATTGCAACTGATTTATTAATGACGAATAATCACGTCATTGATAGTCGGGAAGTAGCAGAAAAAAGTGATTTTAGCTTCAATTACCAATTGGATATTAACGGTAAAGAATGTCCAAAACAGACTATTGGAGCTTTAAAATGAGGTCTTTTTTATACTAATGAAAAACTCGATTATACAGTAGTTAATCTCAAAGACTTACCTGATTTTGGCAAACCCTTAATCTTGAAAAGAAAGCAAATGCGACAAGACGATCGCGTGGCAATAATTCAACATCCTGGCGGTCATCTAAAGAAAATTTCGCTCCAGAATAACTTTGTTGCTTACGCCGATAATCAAGTATTACAATACACTACATGTACAGAACGTGGTTCATCGGGGTCGCCTGTTTTCGATGATGATTTTCAGGTAGTTGGTATTCACCATAGTGGAGGAATGTTACCAGAACCAAGTACGCAACGAAGGTATTTACGCAATGGAGGTACGAGTGCGATCGCTATATTAAATGATCTGAAAAACAACGCACCAGAAATTTACGCACGATTGTAGGATTAATTTAGATGGCAGAAATTAGTGGACAAATCATCCAAGAATTATCGCGTGTGTTGCAACCATTTATGTGGGATAAGCAACAACGTCGGTCTTATCTTTTTATAGCTTTTGGAACTAATGCAAATGTATTAAACCGTCTGGTCTGGGATACACCTGTGGATGTTTTTATTCCCCAAATGGTAAACGAATTAGTAGCATTTGGAGAAATTACCCCTGGTAAGCCTGCACTTTGTAGTTTATTAGAAGTCATACGTGAAAATGTAGGTGTAGATAAACAGTTAGAAATTGATAATTTGCAGCAAAAAATTATACAAGAACTGATAAAAAAAGAAAAACCAAGTTCGTTTTCAAACAACGAACATCCCAGAGCCAAGCAAATGAGCTTCATTGCCCAATTGCGAACCAGTTTGATTAGTGACAAACAAGTTTATGATTTATCTCGAAACGAAGAGTTTGCAGAATTTAACTTTATCGGCTTGAAGGAAACTCCCCTAACAGTAGATTTAGTTGCTTTTACAAAAGCTGATGGATTGACAGAAAAGCAGATTGTGGATCTACGCGATAAGTTTTTTAATATTACCCAAATTATCTCTTACGATTTTGGTCTCAAACCTCGGGGAAGAATGCCAAATGCTCTTTTAGGTTTAGTGTTTGAGGATGAATGTCCTAGTTCTTTAGTAGAGTTTATTCAAAAGCAGACCAAAATCTCACACTGGGAAAGAAGTGCTGTCCTTGTTTCTTGGGTAATCGATATTAAATCTAAGCAAATCCATACCCATAACAATCCAGTTTCATTACTTCCCCCTGTAGTTATTTTGGAAAGTACGGTATTTCCCGGACTAGACTATTTAAAGTCTTTTGTATCTATCTATCGTTTTCAATCGGTTCATTTAGATAACGATACAAAAATAACTATTCAGAATTTTAGTAGATTAGAATCAAGATTAGAAGAAATCTATAACATTATCAAAACTATGCCAGAACAACAGTCTAAATATAACTTTCCCAACGCTAAAAGAGTGCAAATTTTTGAGCAAGTTGAGACTTACATTGACAAGAATAATACTAACGAACAAAATATCAAGCAATCATTGAAAGATTTGAAACAATTGAGCGAAAAATTACAACAGCAGTATCCCGACGCTACTGAGGAATATGCTGCTGCTATTATTGATGCCGAGTTTAGAGAAATTCAGCGTACCCAACCTCAAAGATGGCAGAAGATATTGAGTCTTAAACGCCTATGGAACGGTGTGAAGAAAGGTTCTCTCAAAGCAGGTGAGCATTTTGTGGAAGAAACACCTTGGGGTAAAGCAATCATTGGCTTCCTTGAGGGTATTACAGATGAGACAGAGTAGTAAGTTATTTGAGCATTACTAACATAATAATTAAGGTTTGGTGCATAGATTTAATCGATGTTTATAAACAGCGAACTAATGCAAAAAATATTACACCTGCTTAGACCCCTGATGGAGAATGAAAGCCAGCGTCGGGGGTATTTATTCAGGGCATTGGGGACAAATACACCTGTGCAGTATCGTCTAAATTTGAATGCACCGACCAATGATTTTATTCCTAATTTGGTAAATGAATTACTAATCTTTGGAGAAATTGCTCCTGGTCAACCTGCATTTTGCACGTTTATTAACGTAATTCGTGAGGATGTTGGCGTAGATATTCAGAGACGTATTGATACAATTATCAGAGAGGTTCAAGGTACTCAAACATCTCCACATTTGTTATTTGACCTGCTATTGCAAATGGACTTTAAGTCCCAAGCACGGTTAGTTAAAAATGTCATGGAATCTCATCGGACTGCCGCTTTTTTAATTCATGGTGAACCTTACTGCGGACAGCAAATTTTGGTCAATCGCTTATTCCGTTTGAAACCACAGTGGAAAAATATCTCCCCAATTAAAATCGACGTAAGTCACAACGGTGCAGGTAGAAGCATCCTTCACCTGTGGCGACAACTTGCAACTTGGTTCGGGTTACCAAAAAATACTGAAGCACAAGAAATTATCCATAAAATTTGCGATCGCTTTTTAACTCAAGATGTTATTTTAATTTTTTACACCGTGGATTATATGCCACCAAAAGTGCTGGAGGCGTGGTTGCAAAAATTTTGGGAACCACTGGTGATGCAAGTAGAGAGAAATTGTCATCCCAACCAAAGAGATAAACATTTATTAATGTTTTTGGTAGATAATAGTGGCAGCGTTTGCAAATCAAATATTCTGCTAGCACAGCAATTTGATGAACCTGCAATTCCTCTGCATTTACCACCTGTTAGTCGCTTTTCGTCAGATGTGTTGGATGATTGGATTGATATGGTAACCGCAATCCAGAGTATGCAAATACCTAGCGAGTTAACATCCAGCATATTGTTAAAAAATTCCGATAATGGTATTCCGGGATTTGTTTATGAAGAAATTTGCGACCGTTGCGGTCATAATTGGGAAGGAGGTTTGGCGAAATGGTTGATTTAGCAAGCGTACTTACTGCTAATGGCAAACAATATTATGCTGGCGAGCTAATTTCACCCCAAGAATGCCAAAAATACGATCTTTCACCTTATTTACCATCATCCGAACTCATCAAAGCTGTTAACCTCGCTATTTTCTTGGAAAAACGTCCCTTATTGCTTAAAGGTGAACCTGGATGCGGTAAAACTTGCTTGGCGCAGGCGGTGGCTTATGAATTGGGTTTACCCTACGAAGCTTGGTATATTAAATCTACAACCAGAGCAAGGGATGGACTTTATACCTACGACGCTGTAGGACGTTTGCACGATGCTCAACTTTCTCGTATGGGGAAAGCAAAGAATTCTCAAGTAGAGGATTTAGACAATTATATTAAATTGGGGCCATTGGGACGTGCATTTAAAAATCAACAACGCACTGTTGTACTAATTGATGAAATAGATAAAGCTGATATTGACTTCCCCAACGATTTGTTGCGAGAGTTGGATGAGCAGAAGTTTACAATTGAAGAAAAGGGAGAAGAAGTAAAAGCAAATTATCCTCCCATTGTCTTTGTTACTAGCAACGATGAAAAGGATTTACCTGATGCTTTTCTGCGGCGTTGTCTATTTTATTATATTCAATTTCCTTATGCACAATTAGCTGATATTGTCAAATCTCACTTTTCTCAATTTGACTCTGATTTAGTAGAAGCTGCGGTAAAACGTTTTACTCAACTGCGACAAAAAATGGAGAAAGGTAAAGCTGGTAAAAAAGCTAGTACTAGTGAGTTACTTGATTGGTTTGCAGTGTTGCGGCAATTTCCAAAAGATGAGGTGTTAAGGCAATTAGAAGGAGAAATACCTTTTCCAGAAATTTTGTTAAAAAAATGGGAAGACCATCTCCGGTATTTAAAGTATGAAACCTGAAGAACTACCACTGCTGGATATTTTTAACAGCTTGCGATTGCGACATGGTTTGCCGTTAGGAGTTGAGGAATATTTAGTAGTTATACGTAGTTTAGAAGCAGGTTTTGGAATTAGCAATCGCCACGAATTAGAGCAACTTTGCTGTATATTATGGGCAAAATCTGAGGAAGAAAATCATCTAATTCGACGGTTGTTTGACCAGATGTGGCGGCATTCTCCAAGAGAATTAAAGCAAGAATATAAAAATAGTACTTCTAATTTACCAACAGATGAGCAATCTTTACTTGATGAGCCATTACCTGATTTAGAGACACTTCCCACGATTACTCCAGAACCAGTGCAAGCAGTCCAAGCAGTACGGAGTAGTCGCCGGAACAGAGAGATGAAACGCCCTCGCTACATGCTTTTAACAGAATATTTTCCTGTTACTAAGCGACAAATGAAGCAATGTTGGCGTTATCTGCGTCGTCCGGTGCGCCAAGGAGTACCCACAGAGTTTGATGTTGAGGCGACGGTGGCAAAAATTGGGCGTGAAGGTATTTTACTAGAACCTGTATTCATGCCACCGCGTACAAATCGCACTGATTTAGTATTATTAATTGACCATGAAGGCTCAATGGTGCCGTTTCATGATTTATCCCGACAGTTAGTCGAAACAGCACAACGGGGAGGAAGGTTGAGAACAATTAATGTATTTTATTTTCATGACTATCCGGATGAATATTTGTATCGTCATCCAGCGATGCTTGATGCCAAGCCTGTTTCTGAAGTATTTAAAGAAATGGGAGAACGGGCAACAGTATTAATTATTAGCGATGCTGGTGCAGCACGGGGAAATTTTGATCGGGAACGGGTTGATAGCACTAAAGTATGGATTGAGCAGTTACAGCAGTCGGTACGTTATTTTGCTTGGTTAAATCCGATGCCTAGTGAATGCTGGTCGCAAACTACTGCTGGGCAAATTGCCAATTTTGTGCCGATGTTTGAGATGAGTTCACAGGGAATGAATGCGGCAATTAATGTATTGCGGGGTCGATATATTGCTGGGGAGGTAATGTACTCATGGCTGATGTCACCACAGATATTAATCAAACACGTGCAGAAAAAATTGCCAAGCGACGGATTGAAGGGTTTGCCCAGCAATTTGGCGAAGCGCACCACAACTTAGCTCGTCATGCTGCTTTTCCCTTGGTACTTACACCTGATTTACTCTACCAAATTTGGGCAAATTTTGTGCCGCAAGCCCCTTGGACATCTGTGGCACATGTTTTGCTGTCGCGTCTGTGTCGCCAAGTCGGTTATGAAATGTATGAAATGGATATTGCTGACCGGAATTTGTTGTTGCGGGAATTGAAAGAACAATTTGGTCAGGAACGGTTTGATGAACTGGGGGATTTTTTGCTAGATTATGTAGCGCAGCGACTGACTGATGATGATGCAGATACCCAGGATTTGCGGGAAGCTCAAGAGTGGACAGCACTGGCATATACTAAACCCGATGAAGCGGCGCGGGAGTTGGCGCTGACGTTAAGTCAGAAGGTGCAGCAGCATGATGTGGGAGAGGTTTTACGTTTGGCTTCGTTAGTGGAGACTTTTTCGGAACCCATGAAGGAGGCGGGCTTTGAGCCATTGCTTTCATGTGCTAACAATATCAAAAATGCCATTGTAGCAGATAATCAGCAAGAATTAGATAATTTGCAGCAAAAAATTATACAAGAACTGATAAAACAGCAAATGAGCTTTATTGCCCAATTGCGAACCAGTTTGATTAGTGATAAACAAGTTTATGACTTATCTCAAAACGAAGAGTTTGCAGAATTTAACTTTATCGGCTTGAAGGAAACTCTCCTAACAGTAGATTTAGTTGCTTTTACAAAAGCTGATGGATTGACCGAAAAGCAGATTGTCGATCTACGTGATAAGTTTTTTAAGATTACACAAATTGTTTCTTACGATTTTGGCGTCAAACCTCAGGGAAGAATGCCAAATGCTCTTTTAGGTTTAGTTTTTGAAGATGAATGTCCTAGTTCTTTAATAGAGTTTATTCAAAAGCAAACCAAAATCTCCAACTGGCAAAGAAGTGCTGTCCTTGTTTCTTGGGTAATCGATATTAAATCTAAGCAAATCCATACCCATAACAATCCAGTTTCATTAGTTCCCTCTGTATTTATTTTGGAAAGTACGGTATTTCCCGGACTAGACTATTTAAAGTCTTTTATATCTATCTATCGTTTTCAATCAGTTGATTCAGATAATGATACAAAAGCAAGTATTCAGAATTTTAGGAAATTAGAATCAAGATTAGAAGAAATCTATAACATTATCAAAACTATGCCAGAGCAACAGTCTAAATATAACTTTCCCAACGCCAAAAGAGTGCAAATTTTTGAGCAAGTTGAAACTTACATTAACAACAATACTAACGAACAAAATATCAAGCAATCTCCGATTTCTATTTCTAATAATATTCAACAAGTTGAACAATATTTATCTAATAATGCGTTAATTCCTCTGGAAAAATTATTGCTGCAAGAGGCTAAAGAGTTAGTTAAGGTCATGCAAAGTGAAATTGATGCTTGTCCTGTAGTAATATCAACGGTTAATCAATCTCAGTGTTTGCAATGTATTGAGTACTTGGAAGCAAAAAGTCAACCATTTTTGCAAATCATTGCAAGAATTATTTATCATGACCACAATTCACAGTATATACCATTACTAGTTAGAGCATTCAAAATTATTGCTAATCAGGCTTTACCCTCTAAAAATCACTTTCCAGATGAAAAAAGTAGATTTATTAGGCTATATCCTTTAGCACTTGCAATATATGTAGTATTTATTTTGGGAGTTCAAGAAAATCGAAACCAGTTACTGAAAGAGATTTTAAGTATTCAACTAAATAGGCAAAAATATTCGCTTCCTAATCTTCCTTTAACTTCTACTTTGACGTATTTTTATCATTATTCTGAGCCAATATTTAATACGGTTTTAGGCGGTACTTATTTTGTGCCTGTTATTGAACGAATTAAACAAGTTCTACTTCCTTGGATTGATGATTTTGTACTTGATGCAGATACCGCCTTCTATCAAGGAGAATTTGTGCTTGGTTTAGGAGATATCGAAGCTGAAAAACCTGAGTATTTAACAGATGAAAGAATCCTTACATTAAAAGGAGCTTACTTGTATCATCACGAAGCAATTCAGGTTATAAGTGAATTTATACATAATTCTTCACAATGGCTTCTGGATTTATATCCTTCTCTAGAACAGTTACTTTGGATTTTCGATTCAACGGCTTCAAAACTAGATTCGGATGGTTATGGTCGTATGTATGGATTTTGTCGAAATGCCTTTGCAATTTATAGAGGTCAGCGATATTACTGAGCAATTCTCAATTACTAGGTTAACTTAATCTAAATTAATAGAAATTGTTTTATGGAAACACTAAACTATCGTGAAGTAGTGCAAGAAATCATCAGATCGCACTCCCAGAATTCTTTTAATGATGACACTGAAGTGCAAATTCTTGTTGATGTAGAACGAGACCATTATCTAGTGATGATGGTCGGTTGGTATGGTCAACGACGAGAATATGGGAGCCTGATTCACATTGATATTAAAGATGGCAAAATTTGGATTCAAAGTGATGGAACTGAAACCGGAGTCGCTAATGAATTAGTTGAAGCTGGAGTTCCAAAAAAGGATATTGTCTTGGCTTTCAAATCTGCCTTTAAAAGACAGTTTACTGAATATGCTGTCAGCTAAACATTTAAACTCATTGATAAAATAAAGCATAATCTTAAAGCTGCGATCGCTCCCCTAAAGGAGAGCTATTAAGCTCCACGAGGTACTACCTTCATTCGCTCTAACTCATGGTTTGCGACCTACACTCAACACCGCAGAAGAAGGAATTTCAATCCCATCATCTGTAGCGTACTTCTTCGCTCGCTCGATAATCGCGTTCTCGATATCTTGGCGTTGCTGTCCGGTTTGCATTGACAGAATCGACCCAAGGCGTGCCGAACTTGCAATAATCGTTGGCATCACATCCTCTGGTCTAGAGAAAGTCCATTTGATAGGCAATTCAGTGACAGACACCAATGTGAATCCGCTGGCGCTCAAGGTCTTTTTGCACTCATCGGGGTCGCCGAAACGAAATAGCGGTGGCGCTGGAGGTAGATTCACATCCATCGTGCCATAAGTCTGCACTGTTCCCAGAATCAAGTCCATGAAAGGATTGTGTGCTGGCGGTGTCCAGCAAGTAAAGGCATAGTAGCCTCCCGGTTTGAGGACTCGCAAAGACTCGGCAATCGCTGTTTCTGGATTGGGGAAATGGAGAATGCCAAAGTTACATACGACCGCCTCAAACTCACCAGACTCGAAGTGAAGATTCTCGGCGTCCCCAACTTGAAATTCCGCTTCCGGACATCGCGACCGGGCAATGACCAACATATTCTCGCTATAGTCTAATCCAGTAACTATAGCCCCACGTTTTACTGCGTCAGCACTGAGCCAGCCGGTGCCGCAGGCGACATCCAGCAATCGCATACCAGCTCTGGCTTCTACGCCATCCAATATGGCTTTATTCACCTGAGACGTTACCTGAGCGGCGATCGCTCGATCGTAGCCTTGTGCGACCTTAGAGAATCCGTCACGCTCAAACTGCTTAAATGCCTCACTATCAATAGGAGGGTCATTGGTCATTGTTTAGCTCCTTTCCTCTATGAAAAAATATAGCACCTGCCTAAGTCCTATATGCTTATAAGAAAGAAACAGTACTAACTAAATAGCCTGACGCCCATACAACCAATTTATGTGTAGAAAGGCGATCGACTAAATTTAACCATTAGAGAATAAAACCGGAGAATCGAGAATCTTCAACTGGATTAATAGCAACATCAACAGAGTAAAGGCTGTTGAAGAAATTAAACCCGTTAATAACTCTTTTTTCAGGTTATGCTTTTTGGGTTCTTTTTGAAATATCTCCTGAGAACCAAATTGCATCAACAGAATTCCCACAATATTAGAGAGCCAGTACCCGATAATAGAACAAGGTAAAAGTAATTTTGGGAAAAATAAACTACATCCATACCCAAAACCATAAGCTATTGGCAGATTAAAAATTAAGTCATTCCACCAACACAATGGTGACAATAAATATCCGAGTACCAGAAAGAATCCACCTCTAAGTTTTTTGAAAATGTCTTTTTTCAACTCGTGTGAAATAGTTGGCTCTAACTGCTCAGTCATTGTCTGGTTTTCGAGGCTCAACTGTTGACTTCCTTTCTGGACGCTTTGCATAAAAATCCACTAATCCTATCTGCTTAGTGTAGTTTAAACCGAAAACTAGAGCAACGTCTACTATACAAGCGACATAATTTTGGGTTTATGACACTAAAAATTCTACCAATGGATAGTTGCAGAAAAATATGCGATTAGTCATTTGTCTTAGCTATCGATTACTAATTATTCTCCTCTGCCCTTCATCTCCCGGTTGGTGAGCGTACCCCTGCTCTTAAGCTACGCGTAGCGTCTCGTAGAGAAGTCGAACTACATCTCCTCCATAACATGTAGCTGTTGGAGAAAATTTAAATAATAATAGCTACAATAAAGCTACTGAAGTATTTGAATGGGAAAATGACAGATTTTACTGCAAATAACACATTTGTCATCGCCGGAATTGTGTTTATAACGATTGCTGTGATTGGGCAATCTAAATTAGGTTTTATTGAAATTAATCCAGGTTTTTTTGGCAGATTCCTAGCTTTAATTATTGGTGTTTCGAGCTTATTATATGCTGTGGGATTATTAAATTTTTCAATTGGAACTCTTGATTCCTTAAGAACTTATCTGCCAGAACTAATTCAACAGAGTGTAAGCTCAATTAATGAAATTTTACAAGGTTCATAATAGTTGGCATTGAATTTTAGGTAAATTTTAATACCTTTCGGTTAAGGGTAAAAGTGTCAATTTCTCCCTTAACCATTGAAAATAAAATTAATAATATGCTCCGAGAAGGCTGTAAGTTAGACTAGCTAGTACTAATAAGGTAATAATCACATAAATAAATTCTCGCTTGAGCAGAAATGCAAATAGAGAAATGACTACCCGTAAAATTGGAGTAGCAATTAATAGTAATAGCCCTAGTTGAATAATACCGCGATCGCTACCTGATAAAACAGCTTTCACTACACCTGTTGGTGAGCGAAATTGCGATGGTTCTCCCCGAAAAAAGTGATATTCAGCAGGTTCAGCACCATGATGAATTAAGTAGAGGATACCCCCCAACAAAACTACAGCACTAGCCATCAAAACACCATACTTAAGTAAGTTACTAAGCAAATATTCTAATTGTTGCTCGCTTAATGTTTTTGTTATATTCTTGTTAGCATTAATCTCAGAGCTATTCGGTAATTCTGCTGCTGTGCTAACTGGCTGTTCTTCCAACTTCTCAATATCAGAGTGTGAATTTTCTGATGGTAAGGTTAGTGCAATTGCTTTACTCTGTGGCTGTGCCGATGATATCCAGCGAAAACCAGTATTTAACTTATACATTTTACAGCCCCCATATTAAATTGTTGTAGACCATTTTTAAAGCCATTACCACTAGCACAAGGCTAAAAATAATTCTTAAAATCTGTGTTTGAGTCCCTGCAAGGACTCGTGCGCCCAAAAAAGCACCAGGTAATACTCCTAACATTACCGGCATAGATAGTCCCGGATCGATGTAACCTCGTGCTAAATAAACTCCGGCTGAGGCTGCTGCTGTCACACCAATCATAAAATTACTAGTGGTGGTAGAAACCTTGAAGGGTAGGCGCATAGCTTGATCCATTGCTAAGACCTTAAATCCGCCAGAACCAATACCTAGCAATCCAGAAAGCACGCCAGCTAAAATCATCATGCTAAACCCTACTGGTACTGAATGAACTTGATAAGCCATTAGTCCATCAGGAGTTGGATAACTGTTATTTAGTTTTAGATAGTTTGCTAGTGGATCTCCTGGTTCATCTTCAGTATTTTCTATTTTTGGTCTTTGTGAAAGGTATGCTGAATAAATCAGAACGATCGCTAATACAATAGTTAGCGCTTTCACAGACACAAAAGTAGCAATCACAGCTCCGGCGATCGCCCCAATGGTTGTGGCTACTTCTAAAAACATCCCTAATCGTAAATTGGTATAGCCTTTTTTAATATAAGTAGATGCTGCACCCAAAGAAGTAGCAATTACAGATACTAGAGAAGCGCCAACTGCATATCGAAGATCGACGCCAAATACTGAAGTTAGTAAAGGAACAATTACTACTCCACCCCCTAAGCCAGTTAATGCTCCTAAAAAGCCAGCACTAAATGAACCAATCCAAACTAATAAAGAAAATTCTAAAATAGACAAATTTCATACCTCTTTTTTTATATGTATATCAAGATGCCAAAATATTTTTTGTATTATTTAAAACTTAAACGACAATTTGGTTACTGTTGACAGGTTTAGTGGTTTATATTTGGGTTAAGGGAGAGTAGTGAGTCGGGATTAGGAGCAATGGGAAGATAAAGGAATAACCAATGCCTAATCACAAATGACTAATGACTAACGAGATAATTCTTTATTTAAGAAATAAAGTAGAGTCAAACTACTACTATCCACAATCATAAAAGCGTCTAATCCCCTTAAGACAAAAGGCATAAAATCGTTACCGTAACAAGTCAAAAGATTAGCGATCGCAAAACGAAACAGAGGCATAGAATCATCAAATGCTTGAAGCTGTTGGAGCGGTGCAGTTTAAAGCCACGCCTGAGTCAAATTTCCGAATCCAGGAATCGTTGATTAACTTAGCTCAATTAAGGCTGTACCTATAGAAAACTACTACTAATTTGCCAAAATACTGCTATAGGCGCTCGTACTTTGATGCAAAAACAGCAAATCGTAATACTAATTGTTATCAATTCTTTAGCAAAGTACTCGTATTTTCCACAAATTTGCTGTATTGTAATTATTCTGTTAAATTGTTCAATACTCAACTCGATCGCAGTATCTTATAGATCTGGCTAAACCTTCTTGAAAGGCTACATCAGACCCTCAAAGAATCGACTTTCTGATTCTCTTTTTTTATGACCACTTTTTCAAACCTTTAGCAAATATGAAAATCATCAAAAAATCTGAAAAGCTAACCCTGAAGAAGATGAAAGAAATGGAAGAAGCTCAAGAGCAGACTCTTCAAGGTGAAACCGTTGATTTTTCTGAACCCCCGGTTGAAGAGAAACCAGTAATCACCCCAGAGTATCCAGTAAGCATTGTGGAGTATAAAGAACCGGATTATATTGCAGTGCGTGACAATCCTTTAGTTCAATCTGTTGGTAACTCAGGCTGGCAACCTTCTGATATTTGGCGGGAAATAAGAGTGGATAGTTTTTATGATGGATAGAAGAGTGCTTTTGGGAGCAAACAACTGTGCAGCATTAAAAGCCATCTATCAAAAATCCTTCTTCATGCTAACTTTTAAAAACGCTGCTTCTGCTTGATGGCAATTGCTAGTGATGCAGTCTGCAATATTTCACTAGTTTGTTGGTTTACATATTCTGTAAAGCCTGCATTTATCCATCGCTCTGAAGACTGGGGAGACGCTTTTGTGGTGGCTCCTGCCTGTTAGGAGCAAATATGTTTAAAAATCAAAGCGGATTACTATAGTATTACACCGCTATCCAAAAATCTCTTTGGTATAGAACTAGAAAACACCAGTTGGAGAACAGTCAAATTTTTGGCGTTGCTGAATCGAGGTATGAAAATCAAAAATTCCATCTCTCAAATTCTTACTCTCTGCGCCCACCGAAGTTCAGATCGGCGGAAGCCGCCGCTCCGACTTCTCTCTGCGTCTCTGCGTGAAACAAATTCATACTTTCACTCAGCAACGCCAAATTTTTAATTGCTGTTTCTGAGTCAAAGCCATTGCAATTCCTTTTTCGTAGTAAGCTGCCTCATTAATAAAAATAGGCCAAACAGTAGATTCACCTTGATAAACAATTGTTTTGTTCTCAAAAGTAAGAAACATTGGCTCTCCTGGATTTAGGGCTTGATAATCTTTGTTTTGAAGCTCTGGATGAATCATGCCAAAAATTGTACCATCCTGTTTTTTTGGGTAATCTACAACAGATAAGTGGTGATAAAGAGTTAATGTTTCGTTGGTTAATGGAATTTCAGCTTGGTTAAATCGTTCTAAAAAGTCTAAAATTGCATGAATAAGTTCCTCAGTTTGTTGGAACAGCGTTGCTTTTAAAAGACCTTGGGCAATGGGGCCAACTTCAATCGCAAAGCCTAATTCACACAGAGAATTCAAAAATGGATTTTCTGCAATTGATTCAAAAGAGCAGTGATAAACCTTAACTAAAGGGTTAATTTCGCTCAGATAAGCAGCCAGCTTCAAGTTAAAAGGATGAGTATTTACCAAAATAATTGTCAGACCCATATTAGCTGTAGTGCTGTGCAAGTCTAAGAGAAAATCTGCTTGCTTTCCATTTAATGCTAGGCTCTTCTGAATTGATTTAGCTTGCAATTCTTCGTAACTGTTAAGAGTCGGATTTTGTAAATCTTGTTTGAGAAAACAGCGGTTTAAATCCTTTTCTAAATATCGCCTTCCGACTGCAAAAGCCTGAGGATTTGCTAACAGAGTGGCTGTCTCAAAACTTGGTCTAGTAATTAAGTCGGGAAACTGGGCAAATTTTTGGATTAGATAAGCCCCTGTAAACTCATTACCATGAGTTCCCCCAACAATTGCAACTCGATTAATTCGGTTCACGATCGCACCAACTTTATTATGCAGCCATCGATGTATTTGTTTTCAATCCAACCGATCAAGCATTCACTTTGCTGATGCGATCGCGACTATGTGCTTGATTAAGATAGGACATATCAGGGCCGTCAGGAATGATTCCACCGGGATTGAGTGGGAACAAGTTACCGTAGTAGTCGCGTTTGACAGTTTCTACGTCGCAGGTATCAGCAACACCTGGAAGCTGATATAAATCTCTCAAGTAAGCTCCCAAGTTTTGATAGTCTCGAATTCGTCGTCGATTACACTTAAACAAGCTGTAATAGACGCTATCAAAGCGAAATAAAGTAGTAAATAAACGCACATCAGCCAGTGTGAGATTTTCCCCGCATAGATATCGACTAGTTTGCAATGCACTGTCAATCTCATCGAGAGTTGCGAACACTTCATTACAGGCTTGATTATACGCTTCTTGGCTCTGGGCGAAGCCGCAGCGATACACGCCGTTATTTACTGCGTGGTAAATCTTCTCATTCCACCAGTCAATTTTTTCTTTGAGTTCTTCTGGATAAAGATCCAATGTCGGATTTTTGGCGAACTCGTTAAATTGAGAGTTGAGCATCACAATAATTTCTGAACTCTCATTGTTAACAATGGTTTTTGTTTGCTCGTCCCATAGAATCGGAACTGTGAAGCGTCCACTGTAGCCCGGTTCTGCTCGTTGATAAAATTCAACTAGCGTGCGACAACCTTGTTCTTCTTCGTCGAATACCCAACCGCCTTCAATTGGAGAAGGAGAGACGATACATACTGATATTACCGCTTCGAGTTTTTTGAGCGATCGCACAACTAAAGTTCGGTGCGCCCAAGGACAACCCAACCCAACATAAAGTTTATAGCGTCCCGCTGCTGGTTGGTAAGGATTCCCCTCTTCCATGCCGATGAAGTTGCGAAACTGGCTATTAGGGCGAATATACGCTCCCGACTTGTTACTAGGAGCTAGCTTTGACATCATTATCCGCCAAAGGGTTGTCCAGACAAACATTCCCAGCCAAATAATCAGCTTTGGAGGCAGCGAGCGCCCTTTCTTTTTGGGGAGAGTTTTATTATCATCTATTGGAGTTGAGTTACTCATGGCGACAATTTTGCTTTTAGCCCTGCTAACTTTTCTTGGCAGACTACTAAAAATTGCGAGCGGTCAATACAATTGTTACATTGTTTCTGATTGTTATTCTAGAGTTACACCTTTTTGCTTGAACGTTGAGCCTTTGAAGTTGGAAGTTGAGCCTTTTTACTTCAACGTTGAGTCTTTGAACTCGGAAGTTGCACCTTTTTGCTTGAACGTTGAGCCTTTGAACTTGGAAGTTGCACCTTTTTGCTTGAACGTTGAGCCTTTGAACTCGGAAGTTGAGTCTTTGAAGTTGGAAGTTGCATCTTTTTGCTTGAACGTTGAGCCTTTGAACTCGGAAGTTGAGCTTTTTTGCTTAAACATTGAGCCTTTGAACTCAAAACTTTAGCACTCCTAACCCAACACTCAACACTCAACAGTCATCAGTCATCAACTTCAACCAAGATAACTTATTCTTTAAAAGTCCATAACCAAAAATTCTTCAGTCTAACCTCTTGACTCTCCACTCAACTGGAGCATTCAAGATGAAATTAGTTGTTAGTTAGCGCCACTTAGTAAGTGGAGTAGTTAGATGGAGAATACTATACTTAAACTGCGCGGCATGAGTTGTGCCTCTTGTGCCAGGGGTATTGAAGACGCGATTAATTCTGTCCCCGGTGTGAATGAATGTATCGTGAATTTTGGAGCAGAACAGGCCACAGTAAAATATGACCCGAAAAGAACTGATTTAGAAGCCATTCAAGAAGCGGTAAATGCAGCAGGTTACTCTGCCTACCCACTCCAAGAACAAAACCTGATGGCGGGAGAAGATGATGCAGAGAAAAGACATCGTTTAAGAGAATCCCGCGATTTAATGCGAAAGGTGACGGTAGGAGGGATCGTTAGCACCGTGTTGCTTATAGGTTCACTGCCTATGATGACAGGCTTGCACTTACCCTTGATTCCAGTATGGCTGCACAATCCTTGGGTACAGTTAATCCTAACTACCCCAGTACAGTTCTGGTGTGGCTACTCGTTCTACATCAATAGTTGGAAAGCTTTCAAACGTCATGCTGCCACAATGGATACTCTAATCGCTTTGGGTACAAGTGCAGCGTATTTTTATTCGTTATTTGCTACCTTATTTCCCAGCTTTTTCATCAATCAGGGGTTAACACCAGATGTATATTATGAAACTGCTGCTATTGTCATTACCCTGATTTTGCTAGGAAGACTATTTGAAAATCGCGCCAAAGGACAAACCTCACAAGCTATCCGTAAGCTGATTGGGTTACAAGCTAAAACAGCGCGTTTGATTCGCAATGGACGAGAAGTAGATGTGCCAATTGAAGAAGTAGAGATTGGAGATGTGATACTGGTTCGTCCTGGCGAGAAAATTCCTGTTGACGGGGAAGTGATTGAGGGAGCATCCACAATTGATGAAGGGATGGTGACAGGGGAAAGCGTGGCTGTGAAAAAGCAACCAGGCGATGAAGTGATTGGAGCTACTATTAATAAAACTGGGAGTTTCAAGTTTCGGGCGACACGAGTCGGAAGTGATACTGTACTGGCGCAAATTGTCCAATTAGTACAGCAAGCACAGGGTTCCAAAGCCCCTATTCAGAGATTAGCAGACCAAGTAACTAGGTGGTTTGTACCTGCGGTAATAGCGATCGCTATCCTTACGTTTATCATTTGGTACAACATCATAGGCAATGTCACCCTAGCATTGATTACCACAGTTGGAGTGTTAATTATCGCTTGTCCTTGTGCCTTGGGTTTAGCTACACCAACTTCTGTGATGGTAGGTACAGGTAAAGGTGCAGAAAACGGCATTTTAATTAAAGGAGCCGAAAGCTTAGAATTAGCACACCAGATTCAAACAATTGTATTGGACAAAACCGGCACAATTACCCAAGGTAAGCCGACAGTTACAGATTTTGTTGCTGTTAACGGTACGTTGAACAGCAACGAAATGAAGCTGATACAATTAGCTGCCTCGGTAGAACGCAATTCTGAACACCCCTTGGCAGAAGCAATTGTCAGATACGCCCAATCTCAGGAAGTACGATTAGCAGATGTCAAAGATTTTCAAGCAGTCGCCGGTAGTGGCGTACGAGGTATAGTTTTTGAGCGTCTCGTGCAAATTGGAACGCAACGATGGATGGCAGAATTAGGCATTGACACCCAAGCCTTACAACACGATAAAGAGCGTTTGGAGTATCTGGGCAAAACTGCGATTTGGCTGGCGGTTGACGGACAAATTCAGGGATTGATGGGTATTTCTGATGCCATCAAACCTACTTCGATACAAGCAATTCGCGCTTTGCGAAAACTGGGTTTAGAGGTGGTGATGCTGACAGGAGATAATCGCCCCACCGCAGAAAGCATCGCTCGTGAAGTTGGAATCGAGCGCGTCTTAGCCGAAGTTCGCCCTGAGCAAAAAGCCGCTACAGTGCAGAAATTGCAATCCGAAGGAAAGATTGTAGCAATGGTTGGAGATGGTATCAATGATGCACCAGCATTAGCTCAAGCCGATATAGGAATGGCAATTGGTACTGGTACAGATGTAGCGATCGCCGCTAGTGACATTACGCTGATTTCTGGTGACTTGAGAAGCATTGTCACTGCCATTCAACTTAGCCGCGCTACGATTCGTAACATCCAGCAAAATTTATTCTTTGCTTTCATCTACAACATTGTCGGTATTCCAATTGCTGCGGGTATTCTGTTCCCCATCTTTGGTTGGTTGCTTAACCCGATAGTTGCAGGTGCAGCAATGGCATTTAGTTCGGTTTCAGTGGTTATGAATGCTTTACGTCTGCGTAAGTTTCAAGCTAAATCAGTAGCATAAGGAGGTAGCAAATGTTAGCTAAAGTAATTCTTGGCAGTATAGCAAGCTTCGGATTGGCATTGAGTGTTGGCTCAGGTAAAGTAGTTGCACAGATGAATCATCAGATGCAAACTAGCGAGCGATCGCAGACAGTTCAATTCCACCGCATTCAGCAACCACTGGGAGTAAAAAGTACAGTCACAGCAGTCGGCTTGGGGTTAATTGGATTAGAAATCTGGTGGTTTCTTCTAAGTAAACCAAAGTCCCAAAAAGCTGAAGCTGACAATGGTATTCAAGAAGTTGGTATTACTGTAGATGGAGGCTACGAACCTAGTCGAATTCTAGTCAATGCAAATCAAACAGTCCGTCTTAATTTCCTACGTCGTGACCCTAGTAGTTGCCTTGAAGAAATACGGCTACCGGATTTCCACATTGCCAAAGATTTACCTCTCAATCAGGTTACATCAATCGAGTTCACACCAGACAAACCGGGTACTTATAGCTTCACCTGCGGTATGAATATGTTCCGAGGCGTTATAGAAGTAAAGCCTGCCACATAATCCAGTAGCAAATACAGCAGTTTTCATTTGCATGAAGTACAAAGTTACGGGTTTTGAGGCAGGAGGCAGGAGGCAGGAGGCAGAAGGTAGAAACTCTTTAATATCTGATGAATCAGTCCTGCATTTTGTACCTCACTCACTTGCAATCTGCTGTAATTAGCAAAACAATCCTGTTCTCACTTGACTCTCCAGTTAACTAGAGAGTTTAAGATAAAGTAAATAAATTTATTTAACATGAGGCCAGCTACGTATGTTAGTCCAAGAACAGCCAAAACTGATTGGTCATGTTGCTAAGTCTAGTGGTGTACCAATTAAAACTATTCGCTACTATGAGGAGCTAGGCTTACTCAAATCATTAGGGAGAACTGAGGGTGGATTTAGATTATTCAACTCTGATGTTTTGGCTCGCTTGAACTTTATCAAACGTGCCCAAAGCCTAGGATTGACCTTATCAGAAATTAAGAATTTTTTGGATGTTCACGACGGAGGTGAATTACCCTGCATACATATAAAAGCTAAACTGCAAGATAAAATCGCAGCTATTGATGAACAAATTCAGCAATTACTCATTCTCAGGCAAGAATTATCAGGACTAGTTTCTGGTTGGGAAACAATACCTGAAAATCCTGAACAAACAATTTGTCCTATTATTGAAAGAAATTAACCAATCAAACTGTTTATTTGATTTGTTATCAGCATCTCAACTTAGCTTCATGCATTGGGATGCTGATTTTTCTTATATAGCGGTTAAGCTGCCGTTGCATTTAACTGGAGTTGAGACTAGCATTGTGAGAAAAAGCGGTCAGCTATGTAGTAGAAATCTTGAATCTACATTCTTCAAGGCTGGATAGTGTAACCACTAACATCAACCAATCGATACCCTTGACCGACTAACTGGTTGAAGGTGCTTTGATACTCAGATGAGGTCAAACCATGTCGTGCTACCCAAGCTGGGCCATCAGATTTGTCCCAAATAGCAGCGTATCTAGCTTGGCCATTGACATTGTAACCACTGACATGAACTAATCTATAGCCCTGTGCAATTAGTTGGTCGAAGGTGCTTTGATACTCAGATGAAGTCAAACCATGTCGTGCTACCCAAGCTGGACCATCAGACTTCTCCCAAATAGCAGCGTATCTAGCTTGGCTGTTGACACTGTAACCGCTAACATCAACCAATTTATACCCTTGATTCACTAGTTGGTCGAAAGTGGCTTGATATTGGGCTGAGGTCAGTCCATGTCGTGCTACCCAAGCTGGGCCATCAGACTTCTCCCAAATGGCGGCATATCTAGCTTGTCCATTTACTGCATAACCACTGACATGAACTAATCGATATCCTTGTCCAACTAATTGGTCGAACGTGCTTTGATATTGAGATGAGGTCAATCCATGTCGTGCCACCCAAGCTTTACCACTAGATTTCACCCAAATTGCCGCATATCTGTCTTGTCCGTTCACGGCATAACCATTGACATCAACCAATCGATAGCCTTGACCAACTAGTTGATCGAAAGTTGTTTGATATTGAGATGAGGTCATCCCGTGTCGTGCTTGCCAAGCTGAACCACCAGATTTCACCCAAATTGCCGCATATCTATCTTGTGTGTTAGCGATCGCTTGGTGTCTGTTTAGAGGTATTCTCTGTGCTAGAATTTGATTTTGCTCAATTGCACTAATATTATTGAAATTACCAGCACGGTGAACGGGCCCTGCAAAAGCAGTACTTAGTAAAGATGACAGTAAAACTGCACTAGAGGCAGTCACAGCTAAAGTGTGTTGAAGCATAGCAGTCAAATAAATTTTTCAGAGTGTGTATGTTTGGCTTGTTCAGCCACACTAGCTAAATAGGTTGGTGTGAAATTTTTTATGCAGTACTCCTAAGCAATGTTGGAGTGACTTAATGCCGATTATGACTTGGGAATTGTGGTTAGCGTGTGATATCGTTGCAAACAACCCTCTACCTTCTCTCAAAGGGAGAGGTTAGCGCCAAGGCAAAAGTTTTTAGACAATTTGACTCCAGGAAGGGTTGCTGTGGCGATAGACAGCATTTTAGCGACCATTGGCATTCCTGCCCAAATATCGCGGAAAGTCCCCAAGCTGGAAATCAGCTCAACCACGACAACATAGAATTTGCTATCCTGTAATCAAAAAAACTACAACTAATCCACGCAAGCAACAACTAGAATCTGCT
Source organism: Nostoc sp. S4 (assembly GCA_029379225.1). Lineage (GTDB taxonomy): Bacteria > Cyanobacteriota > Cyanobacteriia > Cyanobacteriales > Nostocaceae > Nostoc. The sequence goes on from JAQYWR010000007.1 coordinate 152,611, forward strand.
TAAGATTCTCGATTTTTTTGCCTCAAGCCAGTTTGTTTTTAACTCAGCGTTTCTGGGTCGCTTTTTGCCGCTTAGTCTAAACTCCAGATTTAAGAAAGTAGATTTTTTTATGTTGATTGTTGACAGTTGACAGTTGACAGTTGACTGTTAACTGTCAACGATCCTCATGAGCAATCGTGCAATTTAAAAGCGTAAAAACTAATCGCTTTGTTGCAATACAGTCATCACCCCACCCCGCATTTACTTACGCAGACGTTCCCCTTCCCGCTCTTAGGAAGGGGTTGGGGGTAGGGTCAAAATTGCCAAGAAAAAATATTTCACTTTCTCATTTAGAACTGCTATAGAGCGGATTACTCTGTCATTTCAAACTCTAATTGATGACTCTTGAGAAAATCGTGAGTGAAATGATCTACCACATTCGTATCAGTTAGTTCTAAATTATAAAAATCCACAGTTTCATGTTCAAAGTATGGCCCTGCGTGCCAAGTTCCCTGATGTAATTTAATAAAACAATTTCCCGGAATGTGGAAAGCAGCAATTTCCTCTAACACTGGTTGATTAACATCATTATTCGGCGGACAAACTGCAATTAACCAATCTTTTCCTGACAAAGAACCCAAGCATTGAGTGCATTGTACGTGGCGAGTAATTTTATGAAACTTTCGCCCTCTTTTATCCAATTGCATAATATAAAATCGCGGAATTCCATTTTGCAAGTTCAACTTGGCATTTTCGGCATCATCAGCTTTGCCTTCTTGACTAGCAAAAATTACCTGTCCATAAGGCCGAAAATTTTCTGGTGTCACCCATTGCGCCTGCAATTGTTGTACTGTTCGCGATGTATTCATAGCAAATCTTCTTGAAATTATTCAGGTTTATTGTGTGAATTCAGAAATTCAGGAGCATTTTTGACAAGGCTCCTGAATTGCTTACCTCAAAACAACCTCAGCTAGCTAGATAACTACGTACTTGTTCCTTTTGACGCCTCAGAAGGCTTAAAGCTTTTTGCTCTATTTGACGCACCCGTTCTCGACTAATACCCATGCGATCGCCAATTTGTGCTAAAGAAAGTTCATGTCCATCTGTCAGACCAAAACGTAAGGTTAATATTTCTCGTTGCTGGGGAGACAGCTTTGACAATAAGTTTTGTAAATCTTGGTGCAGCGATTCTTCAGCAGCGTAGTCTTCGGGAGAAAGTCCGTCATCTTGCAATATGTCTTGCAATTCTGTATCCTGTTGTTCGCCAACTCGCGCTTCTAGGGAGAAGGGTTGACGAGCTAAATACAAACACTCGCGAATCTGGCTGGTTGTTAAAGATAACGCTTCGGCAATTTCAGCAGTAGTGGGAACGCGACCCAACTGTTGAGATAATTCTCGCTGTACCCGCTTAATTTTATTCAGCTTTTCAAAAATGTGAATTGGTAACCTAATTGTACGTCCTTGTTGAGCGATCGCTCTTGTGATTCCTTGACGAATCCACCAGTAAGCATAGGTAGAAAACTTGTAACCAAGAGCAGGATCGAATTTATCTACCCCTCGTTCTAAACCCAAAGTACCCTCTTGAATTAAATCCATAAATTCCAAGTTGCGATGCTGGTATTTTTTCGCCACTGCTACCACTAACCGGAGATTAGCTTGAATCATTTTCTGCTTGGCTTGCTGTCCTTGCCTTAGCTGTTGCTTTAGTACCTCAACACTTAAATCTATCTGCTCTGCCCATTCTTGCAGCGTAGGTTCGTGCTTTAGTTTCACAGCTAATTCTTCTTTGACAGCTAATAAATTCATCATCTGCTGCACTTGTTGGGCAAAAATAACCTCTTGCTCGCGAGTCAACAAATCTACACGCCCGATCTCTTGCAGATAAATACGCACAATATCATCTGTAGTTCGAGCTTTTTTATCTGCAACGCCACTTTTTTTGTTCGTGTTTTGAACTTCGGTTTGTGGAGATGTTAAGCTGCTCATGGTTATTCACTCCTATGTAACCTTATGAATTTATTGGTATCAAGCCTAGATGTTGAGACTCATAATGCACGTAGATATCTGCGTTAGAGGTGGTATTATGAATGTAATTACTGCTGGTGACATTTTCTGTACTAAAAGTAGTAACAGTGGTCACATTAACATCAAGGATAATAGTTGGCAAGACAGCAACACCTACGATCACCACTAAATAACCTAATTTAAGCCAAAAAATTTCCGCTTGCAGGCGCTTAGTTGAGTACTGTCGAGTAGAACTAATACATTTGACAAAATACTCACTACACATATAAAAATCTTATTTGATGACTAACAAATAAAAAATATCAGCTGCTTACACTTAACAGTCAACAGCCATCACTGATATTGTTCGCTTTCTCATTGATGATTGCTATTTATATGTGTAATAAGGCACAGTTATTCTTAACGTAAATTTCAGATAAAATACCAGAAAAAATCTTGTTTCTCGATTGTCGCAACAAAATACTTTTCATTGTACTGCTGTCTCTTAGACCAGAGTTGCAGCCTCCAATCTAAAGGAATAAGACCAATAATAAATAGTTCTTGAAATTTACTCTGATAACTCATAACTATGTTTCAAGTAGGAATTTTAACCCCACCTGAAACGATGCTGCCATTATTGAGCACTGAGTAGAAACCTTTTTAAATTAGGAATATGAATCAAGAATTATGAACTACATTGATTATTTCGGAAACTTACTGACTCAAAACTGAGTAACTGTTAGTTTAATGCCAGAATCGAGTTTAGGAACCCTGAGATATTCAATTGGCTCATAACTTTGACGAGTTTGGGCATTGGTTTGTTTGGGACATGCCTTGAAGAAAGACTCTGGGTTATTGATGATTTCACGCGGGTTTATTTTTGGACATTGTTGGTCTTGGACTGCTGAAATTGATTGATGAGGAATTGGTTTAATATTGTTAGTCCGTCCAGTAAAATTCCTCCATTTAGTATTAATCGTAGCAGGTTCAGTCAATAACACTTGGGCTTGATTGCGATCGCCTGTTGGAGTTGGAATATTCTCTTGGTTACCAAAAGCGCTCTGAGGCAGAGCAAGTGCGCTAATCGCAACAAATAAGGGGATGGAAAAGGATTTCATCATTAAATTTCTCAAGCTTGTCAGTTTAATAACTACAATTGCCTAAATACAGATACCGAAAAATAGGAGTCTGATTTTAATACTTCTTAAAGCATATACAAACAATTAAGTAATCGTCATGCACTGTGTGGATGAAAATGGGCATGGGACATGAGGCTTGGGGCATAGTCCGCAGGAAAACAGAAGCGGGGCAGGGAAGCGGAGAGCAGAAGGCAGGGGGAAAGAGAATTTCTTAGTTTTTGCACAAATGCGCGAATTATAACTAATTAGGTGGACACGATCTAAAAACATATTTTGTGATTGCTAGCATCAGGGAAATGGAGCGTACCACTTTATGGAAGCAAGCTACGCGGTAGCGTCTCGTAGAGAAGGAGTACGCTTGATTGGCAGTGATTATCCACCATCTTGGTAAATTTGCTTGCATTGGGATGCTGTATTGAGTATTTGAGCTTCATTAATGAGTATTTGAGCTTCATTAATGAGCCTTTGGCTTCATTAATGAGTATTTGAGCCTCATTAATGAGTCTTTTATAGCCGTAGTCACACCCTTTAGGACATAATGACAAGCGTGAATCTCAGCAAGAGTAAGGTTTTTACCTCCTGCCTTCTGTCTCCTGCCTCCTCCTATATAAGTGTTGCTGCTAAACACCGTATCTACTTCAATAGAATATTCTGCACAATAATTTTTACAACCCAATCAGAACTAAGTCATCTACACAATAGAATCATTATCCCTTGCAGACTTAGGGTTTGGTTATGGCTGGCGGTTGGAAACCGCGCCTATATAAGCGAGCTTTGCCTGCGCGGACTAACAATATCTAATCAAGCTGTGTGGTTGGTTTTGTTTTTGTAGCTGCGATTTCTAATCGGCAGGGTAAAATTTCCTCAATTGCTATCGAGTAGCATTTTGGTTGAGAAGATTGCCAGACAATCTTTATTCACCAAGTTTCGTTAGGATATTGTAATCTGGGCAATAGCCACTCTTTTACTGATGTGACGCCTAGCGTAGGTATAGCCCGCACTTCTCTGCGAGACGCTGCGCGAACGACAAGCTCAGTGACCATCGTAGACATCGCTTTTTCACATCCATGACAACAACCATTGACTTTCTCAGTCACCTTAACCCCAGCCAACGTCAAGCTGTCGAACATTACTGCGGGCCGTTGCTAGTTGTTGCTGGCGCGGGTTCGGGTAAAACACGAGCGCTGACTTATCGGATTGCAAATCTGATCCTCAAACACCGTGTAGATCCAGAAAATATCCTAGCGGTTACTTTTACTAACAAAGCCGCACGGGAGATGAAAGACCGGATTCAACGGTTGTTCGCCGAACAAGAAGCAATGAAACAATACGGTCAGCGTTTGGATTTGTTGACAGAATACCAACAAATGCAATTGCGATCGCAAGTTTATAAAAACACTATTAAAGATTTGTGGTGCGGTACTTTCCACAGTTTATTTTCCCGGATTCTTCGCTTTGATATTGAAAAATATCAAGACGATAAAGGACGCCGCTGGAATCGCAATTTTTCTATCTTTGATGAATCAGATGTTCAAAGTATTATCAAAGAAATTGTCAACAAACAATTAAATCTAGACGATAAAAAATTTGACGCTCGCTCTGTCCGTTACGCTATTAGTAACGCAAAAAACCAAGGCTTATCACCCCAAGAATTTGAACGAGAACAACCCAATTATCGCGGACGGGTAATTGCCGATGTTTATAATATATATCAAGATAAGTTAGCCGAAAATAATGCTCTCGATTTTGACGATTTAATTCTCGTACCTACAAGATTATTTCAACAAAACGAGCAAGTCTTGGGTTACTGGCACCGCAAGTTTCGCCATATCCTTGTAGATGAATATCAAGATACTAACCGTACTCAATATCAACTGATTCATTTATTAGTAACTAATGGCGAAACCAAAAAGAGCGAATGGGAATGGCAAAATCGCTCAGTTTTTGTTGTCGGTGATGCAGACCAATCTATTTACAGTTTCCGCATGGCAGATTTTACAATCTTGCTAGAATTTCAGAATGATTTTGGTGATGGTTTGGCAGATGACGATACCCGCACAATGGTCAAGTTAGAAGAAAACTATCGCTCTTGTGAAAATATTCTACAAGCTGCTAATGAATTAATTGAAAATAACACCCAACGAATTGATAAAATTCTTAAACCGACGCGGGGGCCGGGCGAGCAGATTTTTTGTCATAAAGCCGATGAAGAACTTGCAGAAGCGTCATTTGTGATTAGTCAAGTTCGCACTTTAGAACAGCAAAATCCTGAGTTGAACTGGGGGAGTTTTGCTGTACTTTATCGCACAAATGCTCAATCTCGTCCTTTTGAAGAATTGTTAGTCAGGAATCAAATTCCTTACACAGTTGTGGGAGGAATGAAATTTTACGATCGCAAAGAAATCAAAGATGTCATCGCTTATTTAAGAGCGATCGCCAACCCAGCGGATACAGTAAGTTTATTGCGAGTTATTAATACTCCCCGGCGGGGAATTGGCAAAAGTACTGTTGATGCTTTGGTCAACGCCTCCCAGCAATTAGGGACGACTTTGTGGGAAATACTCAGCGACGAAACATCAGTTAATACATTAGCCGGACGCGCAACAAAAGCTGTAAATAGCTTTGCCCAAATGATTAGCCGTTGGCAAGAACAAATCGGCACGCTTCCCGTGACTGAGGTTTTACAAGGAATACTAGAAGATTCTGGTTACGTTCAAGACTTAATGAATCAAGGCACAGATGAAGCCACAGATAGAGTACAAAACGTCCAGGAACTTTACAACGCTGCACTGCAATTTCAAGAAGAAAACGAAGACATTTCCCTGACAGCATTCCTGCAAAGTACCGCCCTCAGTTCCGATTTAGATAATTTAAAAGAAGGACAAACAGCGGTTTCTTTGATGACTTTACACGCCTCCAAAGGATTAGAATTTCCCGTGGTCTTTTTAGTAGGATTAGAACAGGGACTATTTCCTGGTTACCGTTCGTTGAGTGATCCCGCAGCTTTGGAAGAAGAACGCCGCTTGTGTTATGTAGGAATTACTCGCGCCCAAGAAAGATTGTATTTATCACACGCCCGTGAACGTCGTTTGTATGGTTCTCGCGAACCCGCAGTGCGATCGCAATTTCTCGACGAATTACCAGAAGAATTATTAGCTACCCAACAAGTGAGTCGTCAAACTTATACCAAAAGTGCCTATAATTCAGGTGGTAAGCCAGATACAAGCCACAATTGGCAAGTAGGCGATCGAGTATTACATAAAATTTTTGGTCTTGGCGAAATTACACACGTTTTCGGAACGGGTAGTAAAATGTCTGTAGCGATTAAATTTGCCAATTTGGGGCAAAAAATTGTTGACCCAAGGATAGCACAATTACAAAGAGTCGAATAAAAGTCACAGCTTTGCGACTTCTTTAATAAGTTGCAGAGCTTGTTTTATACTTTTTTATATTTCAACTTTTTGAAAATGTTCAACTGTAGGAAATGGATCGTAAAAATGATGCAGAAGTTTCTTCCACTCTTGATATTCAGTAGAACCTCGAAATCCCACAGTATGAGATTCTAAGCTTTCCCATCTCACAAGTAATAAATATTTCCCTTGTACTTCTATGCATTTGTGCAATTCATGGAATAAATATCCATTGATTGAGGAAATAAATTTAGAAGCCTTTTTGAAATCAGCTTCAAAATCGGATTCCAAACCGGGTTTAACATGAAGTATCACAGCCTCAAGAATCATATAGTCTTTGGTGAGAATTAAATTGATGTTATTTAGTATAATTTGAATGTGATGTCTACGATGAGCTATGCCTACATACACATTTTTATCAATCAAAAATAATTATTGAATAAATAGCTAATTGCCGCACAAAACGGAGTATATCGCCCATTTTTATCAGGTTTTTCATAACCTTGAGCAAGTAGCTGTATTTCTGCTTCAGTTAAACCATCAGTAGCAAGCAATGCAGCATCAATTGCTAGTTTACGCATGTTTTGTAGCTTGCTGATATTGAGTGCAAGCTTCTCAATCGTTGTTTCAGCAGCAGCTTTTTTAGCTGGATTATCTATTGGTAGAATTTCACCAGAAGCAGGGTATTGAAAAAAATCAGCACAGGTTATTTCCAAGGGTGAAACCATCAAATTTTCATCATACCAATACTTTTTCTTATGTCCACAATGCACGGGAACAGGAGGAGGTTCTTCACTTTCTCCTTGGCACGAGGCGATGAGATTTTTATATTCTAGAGATAGACTTGGATAAGTACTACGAGGTTTGAGGTGTTCTATGTGGCTAGTTTCTCTAGTAATACGCATTCCACAATAGCAACAGCTATATCCTTGTTCTTTAAGTAAAGCATCATGTACTATAGGTTTTTCTGGTGCTTGAAAATTCTCATCCCAGCTAGGTTTCCAATCATCGTTTTCTAAAGCTTTCCAAGCAGTAAATTTTTCTGGTTCTTGATTTTTTTTGATGTACTTCATCGGTTGAGAATTTCCTTCCGCCGAATGAGTACATCCGCTTTGACAAATTCTGGCTCGTCTGCTCCAATTTCACTGGCTAACTGTTGACGTAATTGCCTAGCATCTTCAATATTTCCAGCATCAATTAGTCGAAAAAGTTCTAAAAGACTTTCTTTAATTTCCTGGGGACGTTCTGGAACACCCATGAGGTCTTCTAAAATGCGATTGCTATCTCTTCCAAAGGAACTTTCTGGTTTTTTAGCAACAACACCTTCTTCTGTTTTTTCTAAAATATAAATTCCTTCTGGCTTAACTTGGCTAATTACTTGAGGCGAATGGGTAGTGACAATAAATTGGCAATTGGGAAATGTTCTGGTCAAAGCCGGAATAATTTCCCGTTGCCATTTTGGGTGTAGATGTAGTTCAATTTCATCAATTAAAACAACACCACTACCTTGGAGTGGGTCTGATAAACCTGGGTTGGCAATTGCTAAACGTCTTGCTAAATCTCCCACCATTGCCAGCAAGCATTTCTCGCCATCCGATAGCTGATTAACTGTCAACTCCTCACCTTGTTTTTCTATAGTCATTCGCAAAGGAGAACGCCGTACCCGTAAATTTGAAAAATGGGGAATTAATGAATAAATAGCTTGTCTTACTGCTTCTAATTGTTTGTCTCTATAATTAACGTTATCTCTTAGCCTCTCATTTTCCAAGTCTTCTCGATTTCTAAACCATTCAAAAAATATTTTGAAGTCAATTCTTCCTCCAGTAAGCGACTGATTATATGCATCCAGTTGCTTAAATAAATTCACTTCTGAAATTTCTAAAGGCATATCAATAACAGCACGATTGATAGGGTAGTAAACTACTAAAGGAATATTAGCTTCAGAATTATTTTCTAGCTGATGCCGTAGAGTATCAACCGCACCTTGTAAACCTTTCGTGTATTGAAGACTATAAATAGTAGCAGGTTTATCATTGTCAGAACTAACAGTATTAGAGATTTCGCCATCAATAATTGGTGATATAGAGTTTAATATTGGTTCCAATTTCTGATATTCAGTATTTGATATTTTTTGCTTACGCAACTCTTCCTTTATCAAAAGATTAAGCTGAAAAAACTTTCTATCTATACTTAGGGTTTCTTGAATATCCCCTGAATTAATTTTCGTTATATTTAAAACTACTTCCTGTGATTTATCTATAAAAAATGTAATTTCATTGTATGTTTCATCACAACCATTACTAATATCTTGATTATTAAAAAAACGTATATCACCAGAAGAATTTTGAATATATGCTGTTATCTGTGATAGAAAAATAGCCACACAATCAAGAATACTCGATTTACCCACGCCATTAATACCAATAAGCACTGTTGGGACTGTTTCATCAAACTCAAGCGTCAAATCACCAATTCCGCGGAAAGATTGCATTTTCAAGCGCTTAATTTTCATAATAATTACGCTGATTTTAATTGAATAATACCTTTATCAAAAATACGGTTATCAGTAGAGATCGCACTTACTTCTATTCTATCTGGATACACTTCATACGCCGCAAAACTTAAATCACTAGTGGAGTACTCTGTCCAGTTAGAACGCCCTACAGGACGATTACCTGCACCAGCACCACAAATTAAATAAGTTGTCCCATCAATAGCACGAGTACGTTCATAATTATGTTCGTGACCATTGATATAAAGTTGAACGCCATATTTTTGAAATAGTGGAGTAAATGTTTTAATAAAATCTGGATTACTCCCATACTGACCAGATGAATAAATTGGATGATGACCATATACCACTTTCCAAGCAGCGTTACTGCGACTTAATTCTTTTTCTAACCAAGGTAGCTGGTTTTCCCAATCAGCATTATTATTAGTATCTAAAGCAAAAAATTGTACTGCTCCACGGCGAAAAGTATAATATCGTCTGCCATTCATATTGAAACCGACATACTTCAGTTGTGGTTCGCCATTTTCAGTACGAATATCATGATTACCTAAACAAGCTTGAAATTTTACACCTTGCTTGAGCAAAGCTTGGTAGGGACGCTCAAAAACTGCACTAATTTTCTCAATTTCGCCATTGTTGTAAATGTTATCTCCAGCTAAAACGACTAAATCATAAGGATTTTGTTTGTGATAAAAATTCATTGCCCCAGCCACAGCATACTGTCCTTTAGCGCCGGTTCCTGTATCTGCAACAGACACAAAACGTAATAACAAGTCTTTTTTCGGTAGGTTGGCGGCTATAACTGTTGTTGAATCACTAATATCAGCACTTTGAGAATTTTGATGATTTAACATCCAGCCCAAAAATCCTGTACCGATAGCGCCCAGGCTACTTAAAAATAAAAATTGACGGCGTTTCAAGTTCATAACTCACCAAATTTAATAAATAGTTAGTTTCCACAGAACTAATGTGCAATGAAGTGATACATTAAGGCAAAAGAGGCAGCACCAGTAATAATGTACGTTGTTTGTCTTTGATTCGCTGCTTTTGGTGAAAGTTCCATGTCACAAGACAATCCTAAACCGAACGATGAGCAGGTAACTCAACCTCCCCAAAAACCTTACCAGAGAGTTCAGCCAATTTGGAAGGCTAAAATTATCCAACTTCTGAAAGGGACAATTGGGGTTTTAGAAGTAACAGTCCAAAAACTGGAGACAGCACCCCCACCCGGTGCTGAAGAAACCCCCAGTTTTTTGCAGCAGCTTCAGCTGGGGTGGGGTGGACTATTAAGGACAGTCCGCTTATTTTTACCATCAAATTTATCAACAAAGTTATCAGATACAGCTTTGACAGGAATTATTACCGGAATTGCTGTAATTCTCGTTTGGACAACTACAACTATCTTTACTAATAAACCTACCCAAGTAGCAACAGTTCCTCCGGTTGAGGAGGTTCCCGTACCAACACCAACGATAACTACTCCACCGGAATCAGCCGTACCAGAACCACAGCCACCAGAGGAAATTACGCCGCCGCCAGAAAAAATTACACCAGCGCCAGAAGCACAACAACCACCAGAGGAAATTACCCCAGAACCAGAACCGGAAGTAATTCCCACGCCAACACCAACATCAACACCAACACCAACCAGAGAATTGACACCTGAACAAGCCTTAATTGTGGCTATTGAAAATCAGGTAGCTGAAATTAGCGATCGCATTACTTCTGGTCTGATAAACTCAATTCAAGCCAACTTTCGCACGAGTAATCTCACTGTCAAGATTAGTGACGATTGGTACACTCTTCCAGAATCTCAACAGGATAAACTCGCAGCCGATATTTTACAACGTTCTCAACAACTTGATTTTACTCATTTAGAAATTCTAGACTCCCAAAATCGGCTAATAGCACGTAATCCAGTTGTTGGTACTGAAATGGTAATTTTTAAACGAAAAACGACAATTTCAACAACAAGTTAAAAACTGGCGATGCATATTTTGAGAATTAGAGTTTTTAAATTTAAATGCCTAAATTTTATCATTTGTTTGTATTTATAAATACCAATTTCTCAATTTAGCTTAAAGTATTTATGTTAGACAACATTTCTTTATTGCTCCAAGCTTGTGAAAACTTAAACATCAGCTATGAAATTATTTCTCCTAATAAAAATTTAATTAAAGTAAAATTGAATGAGAAACATCATTATTTTTCTAATAATAACACTCCTTTAATTAATCAAGCAGTGGCAAAAATTGTCAAAGATAAGGAATACACTTATCATATTTTAAATAAAAAAATTAAACTTCCTCAGACAATAGGTTTTCTTTCACCTTTTTGTGATACCCGATACAAAATATACTTAAAATTTCCAACTATTGAAGATATTATGTTAGAAATTAAAGAAAAATTTTCAACACCTGTGATTGTAAAAAGGAATTCTGGTTCCAGTGGGCACAATGTCTTTTTATGCCAAAATCAAGATGAAATTGAAAATGCTTTAAAACAGATTTTTAATATCAATCATAAGTATGATTATGTCGCTATTGCTCAAGAATTAATTCCTATAAAATATGAATACAGAGCAGTTTTCTTAAATCAAGAGTTAGTTTTACTATATGAAAAAGATATAAGTAACGCGAATTTTCTGGGTAACTTAAGCCCTCTTCACTGGGATGGTGCAAAAGCAAAATATATAAGCAATCCACAAATTTTATCAGAGATTAATAATTTTGCCAAACCCATTTTTAAGGAACTAGACCTTGATTATGCTGGCTTAGATATTGTATTAGATAGAGATAACCAATATTGGTTAATTGAAATCAATTCTCAACCTAATTTTACTATTTTTACCAGAGACAATGGAAAAGAACATGCGTTGAAAGTTTTTGAAAAAATCTTAATTAGTCTAGCTTCAAAATGATTTAGGGCATGGTGATATGGCGAGATAAGGCGATAAAAAGAATAACTTTTAACTCCTTTGCTCAACAATCAACAGTCAACATTCATTACTATACGGTTTCATTGTTTGGGTTGGTATCCACACAGTAAAAATTGAGCCAATACTCACAGTTGATTCTATTTCAATTCGACCTCGATGCAGTTCTACAAGTTGTTTAGTTAAAGCCAATCCCAATCCAGTACCTTCGTAGCGGCGACGATAGGGTGTATCGAGTTGCTGAAATTTCTCAAACAGTAATGGTAATTGTTCTTCAGGAATACCTATCCCGGTGTCTTCAACTTGAAAAATGGCGGTATCGTCCTCTACCCAAAGACGTAAAGTAACGTTCCCACTTTCAGGGGTAAATTTAATCGCATTAGTTAACAGATTCCAGAGAATTTGTTCTACTCGTTCGGCATCAGCGGTAAAGCGATCGCGTTCGGGATTAATTTGCAAATCAAGTTTGAGATTTATTTGTTCGCTTGTTGCTTTTTTTTCCAGTGATTTTATAGCACTTTGTGCAACATTTATCAAAGAAAATTCTGAAATATTTAAAGCTGTTTTACCAGCCTCGATTTGTGATAAATCGAGGATGTCGTTAATCATTTCTAATAAATGCTCTCCACTATCATGGATTGTTTGCAGATAATCCCGTTGTCGTTGACTCAATTCACCCAAAGGCCAGCGTAACAATGTTGAAGACATCCCAATCACATAAGTTAAAGGCGTGAGTAATTCATGACTGATGGTAGCGAGAAATTCACTTCTCAGGCGGCTAGCAGCTTCAGCAGCAAGGAGGGCATCGCGTAGCGCCCTTGTATGTTCAATAACTCGTTCTTCTAGCTTTTGTTTTTCTTGGGTGAGGGTTTGCATTAACTCAGCTTGGTGAATAGCGATCGCTAATTGTTCGGCGATAGAACTGAGCAAGTTTTTTTCACTATCAGTCCACTGACGTGGATTCTCGCACTGATGAGCAATTAGCAATCCCCAGAGTTTTTCCTCAAAAATAATTGGTGCAGCCAATTTTGCCCGGACTTGGCATTCTCTTAAAAAATTTAACAAACACTCTTCTAAAGCATAAGTTTTCTCAACATCATCTACCGCTAGAGTAAAGCCTTGACGATACTTTTCCCAACATGTAGAGGTTGGAAAAAAGCAATTTTTTTCGCTGTAATTCAACACCGATATAATACCATCTTTAGCACGGGCTTCATAGACAACATAACCCCGATACTTTTGATACTCTTCTGATAGAGATTGACTATTGGCTGATAGACAAAGCGAGGAGTTACTGTTATCAAGGGAAAAATCCGAGCTAAGGTTTCCTCGAATTGAGATTTCAGGTTTAATACTACTAGCTAAAATTCCTTCTGTTGTAGCCAGCGCTGTGTCATTGAAAGCAATAGTGTCAAATTGGTGTTGTTGAGTCTTGACTTTGGAACCCTCAAATTTATAAATTACTAATCTGTCTAATTCCAAAAACTCACGCACTTGTGTAATTGCTGTTGCCATAATTACTGGCAAATCTAAGCTTTTGCGGATCTGCGTTGTTACCTGGTTTAACAACTGTTCTTGGGAAATTTGTTTTTTTAGGGCATCTTCTACTGGTTGACAAATATAAACAGCCGGTCCCATTGAGCTTGGAGGTGATATTATTTCTTGATTTTGCTGAGTAAGAAGATATTCTAATAACAACAGTGTAAATTTACTTTGGAGCGTAGCATCGTTATGTCTAATCACTTGCTGATAGCGTTCCAGGTTTTGGTGAGTCTGGGAACTGCACTCAAACAAGTCTCTCAATTGCAAAACAAAAGAAGCGATCGCCTCTAAATTAAATGTCAATCTAGTATTAATCTGTGAGTTTACAGTGCCCAGTTGTGAGTTGTCAGTAAGTAGTTTTTCTTCTTCATTTCTCTCATCTGTTTCTAAATTCCCTAGCAACAGCGCACTAAACTGCTCAGAAACAACTACTGTAAACCTTTGCCTTTCCCACTCCACAGGTATAGGAATCGACGCCAAAATAGCATCTGTGAGTATCAGAGTGGCACTTCCTACCGTTTGAGCCATCTGCTCTAACAATTCCCGTAGCTGATTGAATACAACAATAGGCAAGGTTCGAGAAAAGCTCAAATCAGGAGAACTCAGCATTTTTAATCATTTTGGTAACAGAGGGCTGAATGCAGGAACGAAAGTTTATTTTTCTTAAGAAGAACTCACAGCTTAAATAGGAGAGAGTGCGGGGACAAAAAGTCTTCCGAATTCTGAATTCTCACTCCTTTTTTTATTGTCTACTAACTAGCAGCTTAAGACTGTAATACAAGATTATGCATCGTATAAGTGGCATATCGGGTGGATGGGATCGGTCAGAGGGTTTAATTTTTGTAGAACAAACTCCAGCGACCTTGGTGTTGATTACGGCTGCTGATACCGACATTCAAACCTTGGCAACTGCGATTCCAAAATTACCTGCACGCTTTCCGACATTCAGAGTCGCCAACCTGTTGCAATTGCAGCAACAACTAAGTATAGATACTTACGCGGAGCAAGTTTTAGAATTTGCCCAAGTAATAATTCTCCGTCTGTTAGGAGGACGTTCCTACTGGAGTTATGGCTTAGAAGTAGTGCAGGAAATTGTGCAACGTAAGGGTACAACCCTTATTGTAATGCCGGGAGACGACAGTCTAGATCCCGACTTAATCTCCCAGTCTACCCTGTCTTTGGGCATTGTTAACCAGATATGGCAGTATTTTAGCGAAGGCGGGATAGAAAATTTCGTGAATGCTTTGCAATTTATCGCCGACACTTGCCTTTCAACTGCATATAATCCTTCGCCACCCCAGCGGATTTTGCGTGTGGGATTGTATGAATGGGGAGCGGGGAAATGGGGAGATGAGGGGGATGAGGAAGATGAGGAGATGGGGAGATGGGGCATGGGAAGAGGATGGGGAGCTCTTAGCAGGGAGCAGAGGGGAGGATCTTCTCCCCTGCACCCTGCCCCCTGCCCCAATGCCCCCATGCCTAAAGTTGGCATCCTCTTCTACCGCGCCCATTATTTAGCGGGAAACACCAAGGTAATCGATGCTTTATGCCAAGCTTTGGTACAAAAAAATTTACAACCCGTGCCAGTTTTTGTTTCGTCATTGCGTGAACTAGATGTTCAACTTGAGTTGAGTGAATTTTTTCAACCCAAAGAAACTGAACCAATTGCACTGCTACTGAATACCACCAGTTTTTCTTTAGCAAAGCTGGAGAGCGAAACACCCCAAACCGAACTGTGGCAAAAATTAGATGTGCCTGTATTGCAGGTTATTCTCAGTGGCGGGTCAGTTGAACAGTGGGAGTTACAGTTTAAAGGGCTTTCTCCCCGCGATATTGGGATGAATGTAGCGCTACCAGAAGTAGATGGGCGGATTATTACTCGTGCTGTGTCTTTTAAAGCAGTGCAAACTCGTAATTCCGATTTAGAAACAGATGTGGTAGTTTATGAACCAGTGAGCGATCGCATCGAGTTCGTTGCTAAACTAGCAGCAAATTGGGTGCGTCTGCGTTCAAAACCACCTCAAGAACGGCGAATTGCCCTGATTCTGGCAAACTACCCCAACCGCAATGGACGCCTAGCTAATGGTGTGGGACTCGATACCCCAGCTAGTTGTGTAGAAATCCTCCAAGCTCTATATCAAGCAGGGTATGAAGTAGAAAATCCACCTGCTCAAGGAGATGAGTTGATTCAACGGCTAACATCTGGCGTAACCAACGATCCGGAAAGTCGAGAATGGCTTCCGGTGCAGCAAAGTGTCTCTTGGACAGAGTATCAAGAGTATTTCGCTACTTTGCCAGAACAAGTCAGGCAAGGTATTAGTAAACGTTGGGATAATTTTGACCAAGGGAGCAGGAGAGCAGAGGAGCAGGGGAGCAATCAAGAATTCTTCCCCTCTGCCCCTCTGCCCCTCTGCCCCTCTGCCTCTTTCCCCGTTCCCGGAATTCAACTCGGCAACATCTTCGTGGGAATTCAGCCGTCAAGGGGTTATGATAATGACCCCAGTTTGAATTATCATGCACCGGATTTAGAACCAACCCATGCTTATTTGGCTTTTTACTATTGGGTTAGAGAATGTTTTGGTGCTGATGCTGTAGTTCATGTGGGCAAACACGGAAATTTAGAATGGCTACCTGGTAAAAGTGTAGCTTTATCAAGCAACTGTTACCCAGAAGTAGCTTTCGGCGCCCTTCCCCACTTGTACCCGTTTATTGTCAATGACCCTGGTGAAGGTTCTCAAGCCAAACGTCGGGCTCAAGCGGTGATTATAGACCACCTGACGCCACCTATGACTCGTGCGGAACTCTACGGTTCTTTGCAGCAGTTAGAAAATTTAATTGATGAGTATTATGAAGCGGAAAGTTTAGATCCTTTGCGTTTGCCAACGATTCGCGATCGCATTCGCGAACTCACTCTTAAAGAAAATTTACATCTAGATTTAGGAATTCAAAACGAAGAAATTTTGAATTCAGAATTTTTAATTTTGAATTCTTTAGATGGGTATCTTTGCGAACTCAAAGAAGCTCAAATCCGCGATGGCTTACACATTTTTGGACAATGTCCTCAAGGACAGCAATTAAGAGATTTAATAGTAGCGATCGCTCGCATACCCAATCGCTATTCTTTAGGCATTACCCGTGCCATAGCCGAAGACTGGGGTTTAGACTTCGACCCCCTGACAGCAGACTTATCCATGACTAGCGGTGAATATTCAGTAGTCAATAACACAGAATGTCGTACCATCGGTGATATTGTTGAAGTCCTAGAACAACACGCAGCCCTTTTAGTAGAACAACTCATAAGCCAGAATTCAGATTTTAGAATTCAGCACTCCCAACTCCCGACTCCCGACTCCCCACTCACCACTACCTTGGACTGGATACGCGATCGCCTGCTGCCGACTTTACAACAAACCCACGAAGAGATTACCCATTTATTACACGGACTTGATGGCGGGTACGTAAAGAGCGCCCCATCTGGCGCGCCCACGCGCGGACGCCCGGAAGTTCTACCAACGGGGAGAAACTTTTATTCTGTGGATATTCGCGCCATTCCCACAGAAACAGCTTGGGATATCGGTAGAAAAGCCGCTGAAACTCTGATTGAATATTACACTCAAGAACATGGTGAGTATCCAAAAACACTAGGCTTATCATTGTGGGGAACTGCCACCATGAGAACTGGAGGTGATGATATTGCTGAGGCTTTGGCTTTACTGGGAGTAAGACCCGTTTGGGATGGTGCAGCACGGCGAGTCGTGGATTTTGAAATTTTACCCCTAGCGATTTTAGGGCGTCCCCGTGTAGATGTTACCTTGCGAATTTCCGGATTCTTCCGCGATGCTTTTCCCAATTTAATTGATTTATTCGCTCAAGCAGTGACAGCGGTGGCAAACTTGGATGAACCCCCAGAACAGAACCCTCTGGCCGTTGCAGTTCGCCAAGAGACTGATTTGTGGACTCAACAAGGTTTAACTTTAGAAGCAGCAAAAATGCGATCGCTTTATCGTATCTTTGGTTCTCGTCCAGGTGCTTATGGTGCCGGACTCCAAGGTTTAATAGAATCGCAAAATTGGACTGACGATCGAGATTTAGCTCGTGCATACATCAACTGGAGTTCTTACGCCTACTCCTCAGGAACTGAGGAAGCAGGGGAGCAGGAAGCTCTTAGCAGGGGAGATAGAATTACTTCCCCCTGCCCCCTGCCCCCTGCCCCTCTGCCTCTTAACCCCACTCCCGAAATCTTCGAGCAACGCTTAGCCCAAATGCAAGTTGTACTCCACAATCAAGACAACCGCGAACACGACCTGCTCGATTCTGATGATTATTACCAATTTCAGGGTGGCTTAACAGTTGCGGTGCGTTCTCTACAAGGAAAAAATCCCCAAACCTATTTTGGGGATCATTCTATACCTACCCAACCGCGAATCCGCCAACTCAGAGAAGAAATTGCACGGGTGTATCGTTCTCGCGTAGTTAATCCTAAGTGGATTGCGGGAGTCATGCGTCACGGTTATAAAGGTGCTTTTGAAATGGCGGCGACGGTGGATTATTTATTTGCTTACGATGCTACAACTAAATGTGTCGAAGATTATATGTATCAAGGCATCGTGCAAGCTTATTTACTCGATCCAGTTGTCTTGGAATTCATTGAGGAAAAGAACCCTTATGCACTGCGTGATATTGCTGAAAGATTAATAGAAGCACACAAGCGCAATTTATGGCAGGATGTAAATATAGGAACATTAGAAATTTTGAGAAACCTAGTACATCAAGCTGAAGCAGTTATCGAAGAAAAATCAATGGTGTAGGAAAAAAATATGGAGAATCTTGCGTATTTACACCTAGCTTATGCCTACGAAGACGGCACACCCAGTGAATTGATTTCGCTCAGTTCTTTGTTAAACAAAGCAACTGCACCAGACTGGAAACGGCTTTCTGGAAAGGCTTGGAAGTATATGCTGCCCCTTGTTTTGTCTTTGTCTATTCTCAGTGCTGTCAGCAGTGTTATGGCACTAGAAAAAGGCGATCGAGGGCCTTCTGTCAGGAATTTACAACAAAAGTTAAAATCAGCAGGTTTTTATCAAGCTCCCATCACTCAAGTATATGACACGTCCACAGAAGAATCTGTGCGCCGCTTCCAAAAGGCTGCTGGCATACAAGTGAACGGTGTTGTCGGAACAACCACCCTGGAAAAATTACAAAACTGGCAAGCGAAAAAGCCGAGTACTGTAACTGCACAAGTTAAAAAAACGACTGCTACAACTACACAAGCAAAAAAAACCAGCACTACAACCGTAGCTAGTTCAGCAACCAACCAACGCCACAATTCCAACTATTTGATGAAGGGAGATGAAGGCGAAAACGTTAGGGTTTTGCAAGAACGCTTAAGAGTTGCAGGCTTTTATTATGGCAATAGCACAGGAATATTTGGCCCAATTACTGAAGAAGCTGTTAGGCGCTTCCAAGATTCTTACAACTTAAGCGTTGATGGAATTGTTGGCCCGGCAACATCGCGTAAATTGCCGCCAGTTGGCGTTGGTGATGGAGAAGAAGCTCCTAAAAAGGTAGCAGACCGAGATAAACTCCGCCTTGGCGATCGCGGCGAGCCAGTTAGAATTGTTCAAGAACAATTAATTCAGGCAGGATATTTAGAGGGAGAGCCAAATGGCTACTATGGTCCTTACACTGCGGATGCTGTCAAGAGATTTCAGTCAGCTAATTTCTTAAGTGCAAGTGGCGTTGCTGGCCCAACTACTAGAGCTAAGTTATATAGCTCAATAAATACTACTTCTAAAAGCGACTTTAGTGTTCTGGAAATTCAAACGCGATTACGGGAGCGAGGTTTTTATAAAGGCAAGCTCAACGGTGTGATGGCAGATGACACCAAAAAAGCAATCAAACAAGCCCAAGAATTTTACGGCATTAGTCTCAAGGATCTTAAGAGCGGACGCTTTTAGCATCCGCTTTGGTGTTGTTAGTATCAGTCCTCAACTGGTTGCTTGCCTCCAGTAACAGTAAATTACGAACTGCTCAAAATTTGACTAATTTAGTTAATTTGAGTAGTTTCGTTTTTTTATCTACCCAAGTCCTAAAGTGGCATCAGCGCTCGTTGGCACTTGGGACACACTGCATGGATAGTCATTTGACAGTCAAGCAAGTGAAAACCTTCTTTTTGAGCAGTTTTTCCTCCAATTTTTAAAATTGAGTCATTTTTAAACTCAATGGTTGAGTTACACCTTACACAAATTAGGTGATGGTGGTGATGGGGATAGGGCTGGTTGAGTTCATAATGTTTATGTCCCTCACCCAATTCTAATTCCCGTAGAATTCCCATTCTCGCCATCAACTTTAAACTCCGATAAATAGTTGACAGACTAATTCCTTTACCATCAGTTTCTAACCGATGATAAAGATCCTCCGCGCTCAAATGTTCGCCTTGCGGAAGTTCTTGAAAAATGTGTAAAATTGTTTCGCGCTGGGGAGTTAAACGCCAGCCTCGCTCGTTCAGTTCTGCCTTGAGTGAAGTAGTTGTGTAGACAGTCATAGCTAATATTTCTCAACTAACACGCTTTGTTGAGAATATAACAAATCTTGGGAGCAATTTGCAACAATCATTACCTATTGAGAATATTTACTAAATGCTTGAAAAATATCGCTCGAAAGTCAGTTAACAGTCGATCCCCTGCCTCAAGATATTCGGAGCAAAGGTCTGGGGAAAAATCTATTATAGATGGTGCAAATTATTTGCTATAAGGCTCGAATAAGTTTTGTTGCAATTTGTAATTCAATACACCACAGTACGGTAGCACAACTGTGCTATCCTGCAAGAATTTAATTTTCTTTTCATGTCTATTTCATTCAATTGAAAACCACTGTCTATCTAGGGAGCAAATACAGTCATTTGTTCCTAGTCATTTGCCAGGTAAGTTTTCAAATGATACGCAAAATCTGAACGGAGGAAACCTCCGCTCAGACACCACTTGACTACCATACGGGTTTTCCAAAGGAGTATAAGCCAAAAGACCCGTCCAAACATAGTGGCTCAACTTTCTAACAAATGACCATTGACTAACTTAAAGACTCCAAGTAATCGCGGATGAGGTTGCGGCGTTTGGGTTGGCGTAACTTTTGCAAAGCCTTAGATTCAATTTGTCGCACTCGTTCCCGCGATAAGTCAAGAGCGCGTCCAATTTCTGCTAAAGAGTAAGGATGACCATCAGCCAAACCAAATCGCATTAAAATTACGTCGCGTTCCCGGCTAGTCAAATCTGACAGAAGATGATGCAAGTCTTTTTGTAAAGATTCTCGCATTAACATCTCTTCTGGAGTTACATTGTCAGTCTCGAGTAATTCTCCTAACTCAGTGTCTTTATCCTTTCCTACCTTGGTTTCCAAAGAGACGGAGCGAGGAACCCGCAACAAAACTTCCCGCACTTGAGTAGGTGTCATTTCTAACTCAGTGGCTAGATCCTCTAGAGTCGGTGTGCGACCTTTTTCTTGAGCAATTTTGCGTTGAGCTTTTTTGATTTTGTTTAACTTTTCGGTAATATGAACAGGGAGGCGAATGGTGCGACTAGAAGTAGCGATCGCCCGTGTAATTCCCTGACGAATCCACCAGTAAGCATAGGTACTGAAGCGATAACCCTTAGTTGGGTCAAATTTCTCTACAGCCCTCTCTAAACCTAAAGTACCTTCTTGGACTAAATCCAACAATTCCAAACCACGATTTTGATACTTCTTAGCAACAGACACAACCAGGCGAAGATTAGCCTTAATCATGTGTTCTTTTGCCTGGAGTCCTTGGGACTGAATTTGCTCCAACTCTTCCACAGTCAACTTGGCGATTTCAGCCCAGCGACGTTTACCCTCTGCTAAAATCGGTCTGAGATTTGATACAACGACACCAGCAGTAGCAGCCCACCTTTCCAAAGACGGGCGATGTCCTAGTTCTGAGGTCAGACGCTCTTGAACTTCAATTAACCTTAGATAAGGCGAAATTACCTCATCTCCTTGCTTTGCAGCATTAGCAAGCACTATCCGCATCCGCAAATAGCGCTGAACTTTTTGAGCTTCTGAAACCTCTTCATCCCGCCCTAACAACCTAACCCGGCCAATTTCCTGAAGATATAGACGTACAAGATCTGTACTACGGCGGTTAGCGTTAGCAGCAAAGTTAGTATGGTCAACAGAAGCCATTTCTAACTCCTGTAGATCGTCTACTGATAACTCACTTTCATCAACCGTGAGATCCGAGTCCAAAACCTGGCGGGACTTTTGGGTATTGTAGGCGGCATCTGCATAAAAAGATGTTGCTGGCATAAAGCGTCTCAATGGCTCCAGGTAACAATAGATTAGGGTCAGCTAAGATTACGGTCAGCTATTCAACTGTTGCTATTGTTCCCGTGATTCACGAGGAACTAACACGGTAGAGAATTCCATTACGATTTTTTTAGAATTCAATGGAATAGTTTTATTAGATACAGTATTACTGAATTTAATCGGCTGCTAAGCTTCTGATTGAACCAATAGCTATTCAAATCCTTAGCTAGGCTTTCAATATCTAAACTATTTAGTTAAGATTTAAAATTTGATGATTTTTGATAGTTACTTTTGTAACATTGTATAAACATAATTCAGTGAATATCTGGTTTATATTTGTCATAGTCACATTTACATGGGTACGAAAGTAATATCCTGACGATTTACCAATTTTTTCTCAGGATTATTTGGGAATAAGTTTAACTAATAGGTTGAATAGAAGTGATTAGTGGTGGTAGGGTATTCAGACGCGGGGAGGGAAGAAGATGCAAAGAGTGTTTGCGATCAATTCCTCGCGCCTCCATATCCTCTTTCGCGGTGTCTCCGTGTCCTTGCGTCTTTGTGTCCCTGCGTCTTTGTGTACCCGCATCCGATTACTAGTAGTTATACTCAGGCTTGATATCTCGTAGCATTAGTTCATCAAGTGCTTGTCGGGGTGTGATATTACCCTGAAGTAAGCGATAAACTTGCTCGGTAATTGGCACAGCAATGTTTTGTTGCTTAGCTCGTTGTATCAAAACCTGACAAGTGTTAACTCCTTCAGCAGTTCCTTGCAAATTTGCCAGAATTTCTGTAAGTGTCTTACCACCAGCTAGCTGGTAACCGACTTGGTAATTGCGACTTAAGGGACTATTGCAGGTTGCTAACAGATCTCCTAGACCGGATAAACCATAAAATGTTTCCGTCTTTGCGCCCCAGTGGTTACCGATGCGAATTATTTCTGTAAGTCCACGGGTGACTAAAGCTGCTTTGGCATTGGTTCCTAGTTGTAAACCATCGCATACACCAGCAGCGATCGCCATCACATTTTTCAGAGTTCCCCCCAGTTCTACACCCAGAGGATCGGGATTGGTATATACTCGGAAACGATGGGAAGAAAATACTAACTGCACTAGTTCGGTAGCCGTGGGAATATTACTGGCAACCACCGTTGCTGCTGGTAATTGTTGTTGAATTTCTTGAGATAAATTCGGCCCTGAGAGAACAACTACTGCATGGTTAGGGAATATTGTTTGCCAAATTTGCGACGGCATACAGGTTGTTTGGGGGTCTAAGCCTTTTGTAGCTGTGATAAAAATTGTTTGCTGAGAAAGAGGGAAACAGTGGACTTGAGAAGCAACATCCCTGACACCTGTCATCGAAATAGCCGATAAGACTATTTGGACATCTTTGAGTACTGCTTCGAGAGTTTGCGAACCCTGACGCGACCACAGGCGCACCTGATGACCATTGGCCGCTGCTAGATTAGCCAGCGCCATACCCCAAGCACCCGCACCCAAAATTGCAACGGATTTTGGATTCTGGATTTCAGATTTTAGATTAGTCATTATTCAACAGACTCCACCAGTTGCGCTTGCAAGCAAAGATAAAAATTTTCTTTTCCTCTTGCGACTCCATCTCTTTGCTCACCACCAATCTCAAATCTCAAACCTCAAATTGACTACGGGGATAACGTTCCATTAATTCCCTGACTTGTTCCGCATGATATGAGCTTCTTGTCAATGGTGAAGAAACTACCTGTAAAAATCCTAGTTCTTCGCCGAATGCCTTCCAAGCAGCAAATTGTTCTGGATGGATAAATTCATTTACTTTCAGGTGTTTTTGACTGGGTTGGAGGTATTGCCCAATTGTTAAAATGTCGCAATCTACAGTTCGTAAGTCTTGGATGACTTGGCGGATTTCTTTGTCAGTTTCACCGAGTCCAACCATGATACCGGATTTAGTGTAGGTGCTAGGAGAAAGTTGGCGAGTTCGTTGCAATAATTCTAATGTGCGATCGTAGTTTCCTTGGGGACGCACCCGACGATACAACCGGGGGACAGTTTCCGTATTATGGTTTAACACCTCTGGCGCAGCTTGGAGAATCAAATCTAAAGCATCCCAATTACCACACAAGTCAGGAATTAGCACTTCAATTGTGGTGTTGGGTGATACACCACGAACCGCATCAATACACTCCACAAATTGAGCTGCACCACCATCTGACAAATCATCTCGGTTTACAGAAGTAATTACCACATGATTAAGTTTCATGCGACGAACAGCTTCCGCTAATCGTGCAGGTTCGGTGGGATCTAGTGGTTTAGGTTTTTTCTCAAAATCAATATCGCAGTAGGGACAAGCACGCGTACAAGCCGGTCCCATAATCAAAAACGTAGCAGTACCAACATTAAAGCATTCACCAATATTCGGACAGGACGCTTCCTCACAAACTGTATTGAGGGCTAAATCCCGCAAAATGTCTTTAACGTTACCGATGCGTTCACGCTGAGGTGCTTTCACCCGCAACCAGTCTGGTTTTACAGTCACAATCCGCTTTGACCACTAAAGTTATACAAATTTAATCGTAGCAAGCAAAGCCTGTGGTGAAATGATTATATATAGATATAATTTTGTCATTTGGCACGGGTTGTGATATTTTGGATTTATAATGCCATTTTTTCGGCGGGATGTAGCGCAGCTTGGTAGCGCACTTCGTTCGGGACGAAGGGGCCGCTGGTTCGAATCCAGTCATCCCGATTTGTACATTCGCAAATTATATGTCGTAATTCGCAAATTAGTGTCGATGTTTGCACATTAATGTCGATTTTTCTGTCTTTTATAGGCAATTTAAGTATGCTAAGATTTCGCGAATTAACGTCGCTATTTTGATTAACGGGACTTAAACAAAAGTTACTCTTAAAAAAGAGTATAATGCTGAACTAGCATAG
>JAQYWR010000102.1 GCA_029379225.1 Nostoc sp. S4
GAAGAGGAAGAAGAATTACAAACCAAATCTCTCGACAGTAGCACGCTGCAACGAGAATCACTGCCAGAAGAAGAGGAAGAAGAATTACAAAAGTCGCCGATGGTGCAGCGTCAGGCGAAAGCTGGGATGGCTGCTAACTCAGACTTGGAAACGTCGATCGACCAAGCAAGGGGTAGTGGACAGCCGATGGGCGACAATATCCGTCAACCGATGGAACAGGCTTTTGGCGCAGATTTCAGTGGGGTGAAGGTTCACACAGATGCTCAATCAAATGAGTTGAATCAATCAATTCAGGCGCGGGCTTTCACGACGGGTCAGGATGTATTCTTTCGCCAAGGGGAATATAATCCAGGGAGTCGGGGCGGACAGGAGTTGTTAGCGCATGAGTTGACTCACGTTGTGCAGCAAAATGGGGGGGCGGTGCAGCGAATACAGCCTCAGGCAATTGGGCAAAACTACAAATATGCT
Source organism: Nostoc sp. S4 (assembly GCA_029379225.1). Taxonomy (GTDB): domain Bacteria; phylum Cyanobacteriota; class Cyanobacteriia; order Cyanobacteriales; family Nostocaceae; genus Nostoc. The sequence continues at coordinate 469 of JAQYWR010000102.1, forward strand.
AAACAAGTCCAGATGCAGACATTAGCCGATGCACAGGGATTAGTTGTCCAAACAGTGCCCGATTTGATACTTCAGTTGACTCAATGGACAAGTAGGAACCTCACCAACCATTTTATTAAACATTCTGGTGATTCTAATTTTGCCTACACTAATCAAACCGACTACGAGCAAGCGGCCATCAACTTTGTCGATAGCCCTTCGGCCAGCACACAACTCAAGAACTTGAGCGATGGAAGTACCGTATACTATGACCCAAATACAGATGACTTCGCCTCAGTTGCACCGAACGGAAACATCAAGACTTTTTTTCAACCAGGAAGAGGAAATAGCTCCCAAGGTCAAAGATATTTTAACAGGCTGACTTAGCTATAGTAGTCGTTAGGTAGTCTAAGGAGGATTACATGGAAAAGTTCATCTGCCCATGTTGTGGAAATCTCACACTTGAAGAAGAGGGAATCGGCACGTATGAGATATGCCCTGTATGCTTCTGGGAGAACGACAAAGTTCAGTTTGAGAACCCGAACTCCACGGACGGAGCAAACGAAGTTAGCCTGAATGAAGCACGTCAGAATTATCGAGAGTTTGGAGCCGACACAAAAAGTAATCTGAGCAAAGTTCGAGCGCCTCTACCGGAAGAAATTCCGCAGACAAATCAAGCATAAACACACAGAACGCTGCTCTAGTAAGCTGGGCGATCGCTGTAGACTAGATATTGGTATCAGCAAAATATCATCTACCAACTGGTTGGGCATCAGAAAAATATGAAAGAACGAATTATTCAGCCCAAAAAAATTACTACAGATTCCTTCTCAATACCTGCACTCAGACAACCAACACGCGGTTTTGGTTCACAGTCTTCTGGTGCTTCACCCCAAGCAGCATTAAGCAAACCTGTAGTCCACGACATTAGTCGAATACCACTGCGTCGTCCCCAAACCAAACTCACGGTTAATCAGCCAGGAGATATTTACGAGCAAGAAGCTGATACAGTCGCACAACAGGTGATGGGAAAATTGGCACAACCTGGAAATTCTTCGTCTATGGAGCGTCAACAAATGCCAGAAGAAGAATTGCAAATGAAACCTCTGGCAAGTTCTATTACGCCTCTGGTGCAACTGCAAGAAATACCAGAGGAAGAGGAAGAAGAATTACAAATGAAATCTCTGGACAATGGCACACTGCAACGAGAGGAACACGAAGACGAATTACAAATGATGCCGATGGTGCAGCGACAGAGTGAGGCTGGGATGGCAGCTGCGCCAGACTTGGAAGCCTCTATTAACCAAGCGCGGGAGGGTGGACAGCCGATCGCAAAGAACATCCGAGAACCTATGGAACAGGTGTTTGGCGCTGATTTCAGTGGGGTGAAGGTTCACACAGATGGTCAATCAGATGAGTTGAATCAATCAATTCAGGCGCGTGCTTTCACTACGGGACAGGATGTATTCTTTCGCCAAGGGCAATATAATCCTGGGAGTCAAGGCGGACACGAATTGTTGGCGCATGAGTTGACTCACGTTGTGCAGCAAAATCGAGGGACGGTGCAACCGCAGCTTACAGACAATACTTCTTTACAGACCGCAACAGAAACACCACAAAGCAACACCCTGATTCAACGAAGTATCACAATCGATGGGGACTATAAAAGCAGGGATAGGGACTATCAACAAGTGTGGCAAAAATATAAAAACCTAAAACTAAATGAGCAAGGTGACGGCAAAATTATAGAAAATATTATTCGGGATACGCAACAAGATTACGGTGAGTTAACTTGGGATGGATTTGTTGAGTTGGTGAAGAGCCAACGCAAACCAAAGGCAACAAAGAAACGCAAAAGCAATGAAAAACCTGAAAATTATGTGCCACGGGTAGACGCTCGAGCAGTAGGCACAGAGGTTGATTGGGGAACCGATCGAGTTTTCAGACCTGACAGGCGACTCCGGAGAGAAGCTAAAAAACAAGGAAACGATATAGGTGAGCGCAATGTCTACATGGTAAAAAAACGTAAGTTGGATGGCACTAGTTTCAAACTTATTACAGTCTCACATCCGCCGGGGCAAGTGGCAAAGAGTGAAATAGACAAACCTATAGATCAATTAGTAGCGAAGTACAATCCGGGGCATTCGGAAAACATCACAGACGTGGTAGAGACATCTAGTTGGGATCAGGTAAAAGATACAACAAGGGAAAAGGAGGCAACTACCCGCGAACAATGCAAAGATTGTCGGCATACATATCCCAGTCAGGTTGACCCAGGAAGTCACTACTTTGGTTTTCGATATTCAGCACCGGAGGATCACATAGTAGACCCTGATTTTTTAAATAAGATAACGGAAAATAAGGGACATATGTGGAAAGGTATGACGGAGGAGCAAAAAAAACAATTTCATCAGGCTGAAGATAGTGCAACCTATGCCCGCCAGAACGATCCAGCACAGAATCCGAAATTAAAGCAGGCACTAAAAGACCTGACTGCGGAGCATAGTGAGGACGAATACTCATCAGACGACGAACCTTACTTTGTAGATCAGCCGATCGCTGAAGCATTAGGTATTCAAACAGGCACGTCTAAAACGATCGGGAAAGCAGAAATTTTTCCGATCCCTCCTGAATTTCAAGTACCGTTAGACAAAGCCGCAGACAAACAAAAATGGGTTAAGGAGCAAATCAAGTTGCGTAACGAGGATACAGTAAACAATGAAGCAATGGATGTAGATATAGATAGTGACGCTGAAGATGCTTAAGTTTTTACCAACGTTACTGAATAAGGGAAATGAATGTCTCAGGCAAAGACGCAAAGGAAAATCTAAAAAATCATCCCGCATTTATCGCCTTTTTACCTCATTTGGCGGTGGCGACTTTACAGCAATTTTCACCTAAATGAACCACACCGTTTGTAAGGGCGAACGACCGTTCACCCTTAGGATTGTGGTCTAATTACCTGAAAATTGTTGTAATTTATCTCGGTTATTGAGCTTAACTCATCTTAATATACTAAAGTGACCTTTTTATCGCCCTACTTAGTGCCGATCCCCGAATGGAGTTAACCTCAAAAGAATTTAAATCAGAGTTCATATTAGAAATCCAAGCCTGCTTACAACTAGCAGTTCCTTTGGTAATCGCTCAAATATTGGAAGCAGGGATTCCTTTATTGGATGGGGTGATGATGGGCTTACTTAACAGTCAAGCTTTAGCGGCTGGGGCTTTAGGTGCAGTCACCTTTTCTACCCTAGCTTCCATTTGTCGTTCTACTCTCTCAACAGTGGGTGCTACTGTTGCTAACGCTTTTGGTGCAGGAAAAATAGATCGAATTAGCTGTGCTACCAGTCAGGGAATTTGGTTAGCTGCGATTATGTGCTTCCCTGTAATGTTTCTCATCTGGCACTTTGATTCGATTTTGATGCTAACTGGTCAAGAACAAAGCAACGTATTATTAGCTAAAACATATTTACAATCTATTGTTTGGGGTTTTCCTGCTGCACTCGGCTTTTGTATCTTAAAAGAAGTTAGCTCTGCCCTCAATCGTCCCCAATTCCTGACAGTAATTACAGTCACGGGATTATTATCGAATGCAGCTGCTAATTATGTATTTATGTTTGGAAAATTTGGTTTACCAGCCCTTGGTTTAGCTGGTATTGGTTGGGGAAGCACACTTATTCTTTGGCTAAATTTCATCGCCGCCGTTACCTGGATTTACTTCGATGAGTATTTTCAAGACTATCAGCTTGATTGCGCTTTGCTTAAATTTGATAGGGAGATGTTTGTAGATATCTTCCAAACAGGCTGGTACTTGGGTTTGCAGTATGGAGCCGAAGTTGGAGTATTCACTGCGATCGCTTTACTGATGGGGTGGTTTGGCACAGATAAGTTAGCAGCCCATGAAATAGCCGTTGAGACAGAAAGTTTTGTGGAGACTGTGGCTATAGGTATTTCTTATGCTATCACCATGAGAGTAGGACTATTGAAGGGACAAAACGACCTCACAGGTGTAAGCAGAGCAGCATTTATTTGCCTTGCACTCATTACTCCTTTTGCGAGCATTGTGGCAATAATTTTTTGGCTATTTCCCAACTATATTGTGGGAATGTTTTTAGACATTAGTAATCTGAATAATATCGAGATAGTTAACACTGCAATTTCTTTGTTAGCTGTAGCGGCAATCGTTCAAGTATTTTATTCTATTCAAGCGATCGCTGCGGGTGCTTTAATTGGGTTAAAAGATACGCGCACACCAACATTAATCACGATGTTCGCTTACTGGGGAGTTGGTCTAGGTAGCGGCTACCTGATGGCATTTACTTTAGGTTGGGGTGCTATAGGCTTATGGTTGGGTTTATTACTAGGAATGCTCATCGGTGCAGTGCTTTTAGTTGGGCGTTTTTATTTTTTAACCACCGATTTAAGTACGAAGCAAGAATTGGAGTGTTGAGTGTTGACTGAGGAGTTGTTATTCTCTCCTCTGCCCGCGTGCCCCTCTGCCCCCTACTCCCTGAATTCGTACCTTTGCCAAGCAGAATCAACTATTGTGGCAATGATTTCTGTGTATGAAACACCAGCTAAACGTGCCATAATTGGCAAATCTGAGCGGATATGATGAAGCCCTGGCAGTGGGTTAATCTCCAGAAATTGCAACACACCGTTAGCATCACAGCGTAAATCTACGCGGGCAGCGTCACGGCAATCAAGAGTATAGTAAGCATCCAGCGCTAGTTGTCTTGCTTGTGCTGCTAGTGGTTCAGGATCGATGAGCAAACGATAAGATACCCGTTCCAAATATTCATCTTTGTTAAGGGTGGTGTAGGCAGAAGTTTCTGCTTTGTCTGTAAAAATTACTTCCATAACACCTACTACCTGTGAGTTGCTGCCGTTGCCAATAATACCCACTGTTAATTCTCGACCGGGAAGAAAGGTTTCTACCAGTACGGGCTGCTGGAATTGTTGGCGTAATAATTTGTATGTCGTCGTTAGTTCTTCGTATTCTTTAACAAAGGAACGCCCGGTTACTCCTTTGGAACTTCCCTCCGCTACAGGCTTGAGGAACAATGGTAAAGGTAGGGATACGGCTTGTGCTTGGGCAATGGAATTCACTACTTCAAAGCTAGCTGTGGGCAAACCGCGATCGCGCACTACTCTTTTAGCAAGCGCCTTGTCTAGTGTTAAAGCGCAGGTGAGCGGATCGGAAAAGGTGTAAGGTTGAGCGAATAATTCACAGACTGCTGGAACTTGGGCTTCGCGAGAACGACCTTTCAAACCTTCGGCAATATTAAAAACTAAATCCCAGCGATGGCCTTTTGCTAACCTGAGAGCAAGTTCTCTGCCATTTCCAATCCGTTCAACCTGATGACCTAACTCAAATAGTGCATTTTCTAGCCCAATGATAGTTTCTTGATCGTCAAATTCCATCACTTCATCAGCACTGAAACCAGCGTTAAGGTAGTCTGCTTTCAAGTCATAACAAAGACCGATAAATAGTTCCATTACCCTATAACTTCCAGTGAGCAAGCTTTCGTTGTTAGCTGTAATCAACTAAAATGTCTTAATTACCAGAATTTTGATTACTCAGTTGGCAAGGTTATCGAAGATATCTCATCAATAACATCAAACCAGATAGGAGATTGATTTTCAGGAGAACCATTATAGTTGGCAGTAATTTCTTCTCCCACTTCTATATCTCTGTACGCGATTAGCTCCACCTCACGTTCGGCAAATTTTTTCACATAGTAAGTATTGGGATGGTAAGAATGGTTGAACAGGGACAATAAACCAAGAGCGATCGCTCCAGCTTTATCTTCCCAATCATAGTAATAATTAGCTAAGACTGTTTGATCGATTAATTTGACTTCTTGTGTGGGTATAACAATTACTGGCACTCTTTCAATAACTTCTCCTTTAAGAAAACGCTTTTGTGCAAACACGCCTTTACCTTTCAGTTTTGTATTACCCACAATCAACATTCCAACTTTTCTCCTACAATTACTTAGTTTTTTTATTGGTCAAGAAGTTAACTCAACTATCATAACTGTCTGTTTTAGATGATGGTAATCAACTCAATATATAGTGTTAATCCTGCTCTACTGGATCTACATAAGTGTAGGTTTTGCCTGCCCAATTTTGGATTTTAGCTGTGCCGTTTTCATAGGTAAGTAGAGTTTCAGCTTGAATTGGCACTTTACCACCACCGCCAGGGGCGTCAATTACATAAGTTGGGACAGCATAGCCAGTGGTATGACCGCGTAATTGAGAGATTAAATCAATCCCAGTTTGCACACTCGTTCGCAGATGTGCAGTACCAACAACCGGGTCGCATTGATAAAGATAATAAGGTCGCACGCGCAGCTTCAGAAGACCGTGAAATAAATTCTTCAGCGCTTGGTGTGAATCATTGACGCCTTTTAGTAACACGGTTTGACTGCCTAGAGGAATACCACCATCAGCGAGGCGATCGCAAGCTTGTGCTACTTCAGGCGTGAGTTCCCGCACATGACAAAAATGCAAAGATAACCATACGCGATGTTTACGCAGCAAAGCAACTAGTTCCAGTGTAATTCGTTGCGGTAAAAAACTCGGCACGCGAGAACCAATCCGGATAAATTCAATATGGGGAATCGCACGCAACCGTCCCAGCAACTTGTCTAAAGGTTCATCAGACATCAGCAGCGGATCGCCGCCAGAAATTAAGACATCACGTACCTCGGTGTGTTCTTCTAAATAAGCAACAATTGCATCTAACCGTCGCGTAACTGGATGCATCTCGCCTTGACTGACCAAACGAGAGCGGGTACAGTAACGACAATAAGCGGCGCAAGTATCTAGGGCAAGCAGCAATACGCGATCGGGGTAGCGGTGTACAAGTCCTGGAACTGGTGAGTCGCAATCTTCTCCACAAGGATCTACCAAGTCTGTGCTACTGACAATCAGTTCTTCTTCCCGTGGAATCACTTGTAACCGCAGTGGACAAAGCGCATCTTTTGGATCGAGTAGCGAAGCAAAATGTGGTGTTACGGCTACAGCAAACTTTTCTGGTGCTATTAAAAGTCCTCGTTCTTCAGCAGGAGTCAGATGTAATAACTGCTGAAATTGCTCCAGCTTAGTCAGCCGATGCCGCATTTGCCAGCGCCAATCGTTCCAACGTTCCTGATTGTAAGTCTCTCCTAAAATCTGACAAATTTCTGCACGCCCAATACTGGTTATTAAAGGATCTAGAACAGTGTTTGCAATCATAATTAAAACTAAATCAACTGAGAATTATTAACTAATCGGCAGCTATTTTTATACCTACATTTTGTAGGCAGCTGCAAGTATTAACAACTGTGACAAATTCTGATTAAAATCCTTCTTCAATCAGGTAATCTTAACTTGTGGCGTAGAAATAAAAATAGTTCGGCTCGTTGGCTGCCAAAGATAATGGCTGGTTATGCCTATCTATAACTGCAATGGGAAAATTCGAGTGAGGGTATGATTTATCCTCAGTACACTCTAGGTAACGAATAAGAGTGTTTATAATCACCTTAGACTTGAATGCCTCAGCCTGAGTAGCGTAAATAGCTAGCTTTTGATGAAGATGAGGTGGAATTCTGACATCGGCTTGAATAGAGGGCATGAAAACTAACTTGCAACTGCTTTAGAAATAATATCAAAAGTTTAACAATAAGTATCTCACTATACTGAATAAGTATATTTTTTATGATTTATATACAAAAATTCAAGGCTAGTCGATTGATTAACCTCACTTTTGATGTGATGTGTAAAAGCTAACACCAAACCTAACTCCCCAGCCTTTTCCCTAGTACTTAAGGTGTACACACAACTCTGTTGACCTGCACTGCTAATGCATCAACCTGCACTGTTAATGCATCGACCTGCACTGTTAATGCATCGACCTGCACTGTTAATGCATC
>JAQYWR010000062.1 GCA_029379225.1 Nostoc sp. S4
AAAGATTTACCTGCACTACCTCCTGCCATTTTTTAGTTCCGTCGAACTCACGTTAAACAAAATGCAAAACTTATGTTTTATACGGTATGTTATATCAAGCCTTAACCCTTTTTAAAAAGGAGATAATTGGATAGAGCAAGCGTTTTTAAGCAGCAAGTCTGTTTCATTCAATAAGGTAAGAGTTTTTTTTATTCGTCTTCAATTAGAGAGAGTATTTTTAAATTTAACAATACTTATCTGAGGGATTGCAAAAGAGCATCACACACAAAACTATACACGATCGCACTTATCAAATCATTGACCAACACCTTCTGGGAACAACCGACTCAAGTTCAATAATGCATCTTCAAATCCAGGAATAACCACTGATTGATTTGATAAAAAAATCTGTTTGCTCAGATAGCTAAACTGGCTTTGAGCATTTTGATACGGTTGACTGTAACACTCAAGTTGACGAGTTGGTAAATTCACAATCCAATAACGATCGATTCCGGCTTCTGCATACAAAGATAGCTTTATTGTTTGGTCGTAATCTAAAGTTTTATCTGAAATTTCAATTACTAATAAAATATCTTCTGGATAAGGATGATGAGCGAGATAATCTTCATCTCTTCCTCGTGCAATGACGACATCCGGCTCAGGTTCGCTTTGATTAGGAAGTGCGATCGGATCTTGTCCCCGGATGACTGCTCGCTCGCCTAAAAGCCGATCCAATTGACGGCATAAAATAGAACTACAAACTGTATGAGGTGTTCCTTTTGCAGTCATTTGAATCAGTTCTCCTCGAATTAATTCAATCCTATCGCCCTCTTGAAAAAATCCGAGTTCGATCAATTGATGGTATTCAGCGATCGTAAATCTTTTAGGTGTGACAACATTCATCTTAATCACGCTGATTTCACTTTTACTTGTACGCTAGCAGAGATTAAACTGATTGCGTTGTTTACCGCCGCAGCGATCGCAACGCCTCAAACTCCCGCCAACAAAGATACAACGCGCGCGGTACGTGAAAGCATCCTTTCCATTTGCCGCCTTTGAGGTTCAACAAAACTTCTCCCCGCCGATTGAGATAGCCAAACCACTCACCAAACTCGGAATCCGCAAAGTGTGACCAAGTGTAATCGTGCATCTTTTGATACCATTTCCAACACACCTCACGCCCCGTCAAGCGATAACCCATCGCTAATGCAACCAAAGATTCTAAGTGAACCCACCACAGCTTTTGATCCCATTCGAGTTGCTGTGGAGGATGACCGACTGCATCGATAAAGTAATATAACCCGCCATACTTGCTGTCCCAAGCAAAATTCAGAATATTTAGCACCACATCAACAGCTTGGTTAATAGTTTTGAGATCATTTTTCCGACGAGCGATGTCCATAATAAACCACATCGCTTCGATACCATGACCGGGGTTAATCAACCTTCCCTCAAAACAATCGATGTAGGAACCGTCAGGGGCAACGTTTTCATACATTAGTCCCCGTTCTCGATCGAGAAAATTGGTCATTACTTCCCGGACAGTTTCAGCTAGGACATTTTCTAGAGTTTCTTTGGGCAACAACCATTCCATTTCTAGAGTTAGGTTGGCTAAAATCATCGGTACAGCCAATGATTTCATCGGGCGTGTGCCAGAATAGGTTTTGTTATATTTGCCCTTGGGATTATCCTTGCGGCGTAAAACGTTATTGTAAGCTTGCATCGCCACATCTGTCGCCCAGTCTTCGCCGGATACGAGTGCATATTGGCTAAATGCCATCGCCGCAAAACAATCAGAAAAGATATTGTAAGGCTCAACCAGTGGTTTGCCTTCACGAGTGAGAGCAAAGTACCAGTTACCATCACTATCTCTGCCATGTTGGGCGAGAAAATTAGCACCATTACTGGCGATTTTCAGCCAATTTTCGCGTTTTTCTAACTGGTTGTAAAGCATGGAAAAAGTCCACACTTGACGATTTTGCAGCCAAATATATTTATCTGTATCATAAACTTTACCTTGGCGATCGAGGCAGGTAAAATAGCCGCCCTGCTCCCAGTCAAGGGAATATTTTTCCCAAAATGGGAGGACATCGTTGAGGAGTGCGTTTTTGTAAAGTTGAGCGAGTGCTTGAAAATTATACTCCATAAATTTTCTTCCCTTTTTCCTAAGAGCGACAACTTAACAGTTATCGTAAGTTACCAATTAGAAAGAAGCAAAGAGACGTAGTGGGGAGTGGAAAGGGTGAGGGGACGAAAACACAAGTCATCACTCGCCGACTTTTGGCTATAGAGTAGCGATTGGCTTAGTCTGCGTACTTCTCTAGGAGACGCTTTGGACAAAGACGCTGCGCGAATAACGAACAGAACTTCAGAGGACAAGGGGACGTAAAAAATAACAAATGACCAATGTCTTATTTGCAATGCCCCATTCCCTTAGTAGGTTTTATCTAAAAAGACCATACTAGGGTGGGCATGATAATGTCTAGGCTATAAGCTTTTATTGCGAGGTTTTTATGAGTCAGATTGAACGAGTAGCGATCGTTGGAGGAACGCACGGTAATGAATTAACAGGAGTACACTTAGTTAAAAAATTTCAGCAATCTCCAAATTTAATTAACAGACAAAGTTTAGAAACTTTAGTATTACTTGGTAATCCCAAAGCTATTGCAGAAGGTAAACGTTACATTGAAAAAGATTTAAATCGTTGCTTCACTCATCAAGACTTACAAAATCCAAATCTCTTAAGTTACGAAGATACGCGAGCAAAAGAAATTAAACAAATACTGCAACCGCAAAATCAGCCTTTTGTCGATGTAATCATTGATTTGCATAGTACTACTGCGAATATGGGATTAAGTTTGATTTTTAGCGAACTGCATCCTTTATTACTTCGTTTGGCTATTTATTTAAGTTCAAAAAATCCTTTAGTAAGAGTCTGTGTTAATCAACAATCAAAAAAAGGCGGATTTCTGCGTTCTTTGTGCGAATTGGGTTTTGTAATCGAAGTAGGTACTGTGGCTCAAAATGTCTTAAATGCTGAATTATTTCAAAAAACAGAACAACTTATTTATTCAATATTGGACTATTTTGATTCGTGCAACCAAGGTAATATTCCCCAAATAGACAATACAGTTATATTCTATCAATACATTGATACTATTGATTATCCCAGAAATGAAAACGGTGAAATTCAAGCTATGATTCATCCCCAGCTTCAGTTTCGCGATTATCAACCTCTGAATCCAGGTGAGCCAATATTTCTGAATTTTGCAGGAAAAGATATTTTATACGAGGGAGTGTCTACTGTTTATCCTATTTTTATTAATGAAGCAGCTTATTATGAAAAAGGAATTGCGATGTATTTAACTCAAAAGCACCGAAAGCTAGTTTGAATATAGCCGTAGTCACATATGTTAGGACATAATCACAAGCGTGAATATTAGGAACAGTAATAGTTTTACCTCCAGCAATAACTGCCTTCTTCCGACGCTCACGGACTCGCTAACACTGCGCTATCCTGCCTCCTGCTATAAATATGTAATTGTCATTAGTCATTTGCAAATGACTAATGACAATCTTCATAAACAAGAGTGCAATTTATCAGCGCATTAGCTTAATAGCAACGGTGATGGGAATTCCTATGCAGATAGTCATAGTTTCTCAGGTAATGATAGTATAACGGCTTATAAACTCCTTGATGGTAATTTATGTATCGATTGTGATACCGTCTGCGATAATAAATATTTTGGGGATAATAAAGTCTTTGATGGTAATAATTTCTATACCTTTGATGATACTGTCTACGATACCTGTGATAATGGCGTCGGTATTTTCGATGTTTGAAATTTTTAGTATCAGCTTGTGAATCTTTTAAAACTGAGGAATGTAAAGAATTCAGGACATCTTGATTTGCGTTTGTCTGGACACTTGGGGCACTTAATTCTTCAGAAATTGGTAGCATATGCAACTCATTTTTTTCAGATGCTGCGGCTATTTCCAATCCCAAGCAGCTGGGTAATAATAAAACACTGATTACAAATTTCCAAAACACTGTTTCATGCTCCTAATTTATTGTTCCCTGACTTAGCTAGGGAATGCCAACTGATGTAAAGCTCTGGCAAAAAGTAGGATTTACGCAGTGAAACAAAAAATTAAGCTTTGTTTCTATTCAACGAAAAATAGAGCCTCTATAAATTATCTAGCATAAAGATTGTAGTAGATATAGTTATTGGCGATCGCTCGAATTTTTTTTAATATTTATTAATAGTCAAAAAGCTACATGTGAAGTTTAGATCGCACCAAGTCGGCGCTCTGACTTTTCTTTGTGTCAGTCCTAATGATATAGCAGGAGGCAGAGGGCAGGAGGTAAAACATTACTATTCCTAACATCTAGGCTTTCAAGATGTCCTAACCTTTAATTCGATTGCTATAAGTCTTCAACCGAACGTGATATGACTCTCTAGCTGGCTGTTGGTTCATAACAGTCTGACTTTTCATATTATGTGAAAAAGTTAGAGGGTGTAGGGTGTAGTAAGGCTTTCTTCTTTTTCCTATACTCACTCAGCTACCCCCTACCCCTGTCGTGACAGAGGTTTTAGAACTTGCCGTGAAAAGTCTGCATAACAGTCTGTCAATCGTAATGGGCAGTTCGCGAACGTGTCTGCCTGTCGCATGATAAACTGCATTGGCGATCGCAGCGCCAGATCTCACAGTGCCAATCTCGCCAATTTCTTTGACACCAATTAAATTAACGTGCGGATCTTCCTCTTCAATGAAAAATGCATCAATCGCGGGGAGTATCGGTATTGGTTGGAACCAAGTACTCAGCCAGATTAGAATTAATAATTCGTCCCGAATTTGCATCAACGACGCTTTGTTCGAGCAACGCTATCCGAATACCCCAAATAATGCCACCGATGAGTTGGCTATAAGCCAATAATGTATGGGCATTGGGAAACGTAGTCGGGGCGATAAATTTGTTGTTTGATGCACGCAAATGCTTTAGTGCCTCGGCACTCGCACTTTAGGATTGTAGGCAATCTGCATATACTCCTTAACAAACTTGATGTTTTTCTGCTCTTGTGATGTATAGTTGTTTTCCATCTCCCCCATGCTTGCACCTTCTTTGAATTTCTATAATTTCAAAAAGCAGATGTATTAACATCAACTGTACAGATGTCAGGACTCATACACTCCAACCAGTCGCGCCTGTTCAATCACATGGTCGGCGATCGCATTAAGTAGTTGCTCGCGGTTCATATTTGACTTTAGGTTAAGCTCTGCATCCAGGGCATACAACCAAAAATAGTAATGGTGAAGTCCATGTCCCTCTGGTGGAGCAGGTCCGGTATATCCTGGCTGATTACCACTGTTCAAGCCTTCAGTAAATTTACTACCACCACCCTCCGCAATCTGGTTAATTGTTGGCGGTATGTTATAGACTAGCCAGTGAGTAAAACCCTGTGGCAAAGGCGCATCTGGGTCATGGCAGATAATTGCTAGTTGTTTAGTTCCGGCGGGCAGTCCATTCCATTCTAAAGGAGGAGAGATGTTTTCACCGTCACTAGTATACTGTTTCGGAATATATTCCAAAGATGTAAATGCAGGGCTGTGAATCTGTAGATCCTTGATATTTAATCCCATTATGTATTTCCTTTAACAACAATTAGCGGCATCGAAGAATTTATTGTAGCGGTACAAGTTGAGCATTAATGCGAATGGAAAAGAGGCTGTTTATCAACTTGATAGCCGATAGTACTAGAGATAGACGTTACAACCGATAGCCGACGGGTCAACGAATGATTCATAAATGTCAAACTCTTACGTAACTGCTTAATACTCACTTGCAATACCTTAATTATGTGTAGTTATCAGACTATTTAAGCCGATGATAAATTTTTAACCGTTATTATCCTAAGAAAGCTATTGTCTAGTTGCGCCCTCCTACTGAAGGATGACAACTGTACATTTAAGGTATTTAATTAAACATGGGGTTGTGTACTAGTAATTATTACTCTGCATAAATCACTTAACAAGTCGTATCAGTTCTGTACTGAGATGAAATCTATCTAGGGACTAGTTTTTTAAAAAGGTATCAATAATTTTGTTGCAAGAAAACATTCTTTCACCTCTTTCTTTTAGTAGTCGGCATCTAAACCAAAATTAGGTGTACTGGTAGTAAGGCAAAAGGAGAAATGTTCAATGGCTCAGACTCAAAAACAAGGAAAACCAACAGATGGTCAGCCAGATGAGTGGCAGCAAGACTTAAATCCACAACCTATGGCTGGTCAAAATTATGGTTCGTCAGGAACGCATCCAGAGAAAGCAGGTTTAAATGCCTATGAGATTAAAGAATTGCACGACAAACTCCCAGAGTATACACACGAAGAACTAAAACAAATTACATTGCTACCAGTTGGAAGTCGCTTGGAGCAAGGTGCAAAGTACATTGACCTGAATGACCTGCAACGTAACGAGTTTACAGCAATGGGTCACATGGAAGCGGGTTCTAATAACTGGTATGTACCGAAGACTGAGGTCAGTTATCAGCTTTGGAATCGTTTAATTGGCGTACAAAATCCTGAGCGTTTAGGAGAACAGGGCGAATCCTAAATAAGCTGTTGCACTTTTAATTTGCACAAATAGCGTTTCTCTTTTTTTTGATTTTTCTTCTCCACTTAATAATAAGCTCTCGATCGTTTAACAGCTTATTTAAAATAGATTTTAATTCACAAACAGATTGAAATAGTCTATGTGCAATGTACTCTTTACATGAGTGCCAAAAAAATATTCAGTAGGCAGAAGGCAACCCACTCTTAAAAGAGTGGGATTTAAACAAGGACGTTTTATACCTTGCTGTAAACAGTGTTGGTATAATTATCGATTTAAACTGGGCTTTAGCTCCAGAACTAAAGTTTAATTGATTACTCCTAACCTTTTGCCTTTTGCCCTCGAATCTCTGGCTTTCTTGTAAAGCTGCATTGCTCAATGAAGTAAACCAACAACCTCAAAGTAAAGCTTGTTTCATAATCTTTGATTGCTACTTTCTTGATTTCATCTCATATATTGAGATTGCTGGTGAGAGGATATTTTAAAAGTCTTTTTTTGATCGGCAAAATGTTTTAGATCCCTTGAAATCCACCTCCAACAACAAATATTCATACCAACCTACTTATAAAGTTTCACCAAAGGTAAACCTTTGCTGGGAAGGCTAGTAAGAAAAAGTTGCCTGATATCTTGAAATTTAGATAATAAAAAAGAACTTAAAGCTGCAATGATGCCTGATATCAGCACTAAGCTTGGATTAACATCTGTCAAGATAAAAACTACTGTTAAAAGTGCAAATATCAAACAGCAAAGTTGAGAAAAATTTTGCAATTTTTCAATCCAAATCAGAGAATTACGACAACTTGGACAGTGTTTTGTATGTCTATGCCATCGGTCATATAGTTGTCCATCATTTAATTGTTTGATACTCTCTTCTACACACCCTTGCCATGCAGGGCTACCTCCAGCAAATTCATCTAGCCATTTTCTGAAAGTTATGATGCCAACATCAGAAGGAGAAGGCATAAAGTATGCTTTTTGCCACTTTTTGTCTAACGATGATTGATTTACTTCCTGAGAGTGCATCGCAGATAAGTCTTGGTCGCTTAACTTGTATGTAGATAAATGCCCTAACCCAGTTTGTAAATCTTTTGGCAAAATCTGAAATAAAAAATTTCTTTTAACTGCACTGTCATTAGAAATAGACTTACCAATGTACCTACAGTGACCTGGTTGTGTAGGAATAAAATATAACTGAAAAATATTTTTCTTGCCGTTGGAATAACGATATATTGTAGTATTAGAACACGGTGGAGTAAACTTTCGCATTGCCTCCATATCTTTGTTCAAGAGATTGTAGCCTTGATGTTTGAGAGTAAAACCTTCTTCAGCAGATATTTCTCCAATAGATTCAAAATATTCCATAGCCACCGACATTTTAGGTGAAAAAAGACCTATTCCTTCGTGAAGAAATTCTGCATGAGAAGGATCAAAAGTACTTTCAACAGACACCGTGTAACCAACTGGAACTTCTGTCATCTGCCAAGATGTGGAAGATACATCTAGTTCGCACTCAGGTATGGTAGCTGGATGCTTGAATTTACAATCCTCAAAGGCTGTTGGACTATCATCTGGCCATACCCAAAGCAATTCTTGAACAACTTGTGTAGGATATGTAGTAATTTTTGACCTGAAGCTATTACAAGCAGTTATTTCTGCTTCAGTACCAGTCAACATGGGAATTTTAGTACATTTACCTTGGCCATTAAAACACCAACCGTGATGTCTACACATTAAGTTTCTATCTTCAGTGATGCTTCCTATAGATAATCGTGCTAATTTATGAGGACAAACATCATCCATTACTATCCAATTTTGATTTTTGTCTCTCCAGATTACAAGTTTTTTCCCTAGAAGAGTAATAGGAGTAGGATTCAAAATATCTAAATAGTTTAAAGGAATAATTGGATACCACTGCTTGATCCAGGAAAACTGAATTGTCATAACAAAAGCTACAAATTCTCTAAAACTATACTAAACCAAGTTGCTAGTTACAGCAGATTGCAACTAAGTGAGGTACAAAATCCAGGACTGATTTATCACAGATAAAGAGTTTCTACCTCCTGCCCCCAGCAAGAACTGCCTCCTGCCCCCTGCCTTAAAACCCGTAACTTTGTACTTCATGCGAATAGAAAAGTGCTGTATATACTCACGCGCTCGCATGGGTAATTTAAACAATAAAATCCCCTCCAAGATATAGTAGCGTACAGACCAACGCCGACATTACGAAGACAGGTTGATGATGAGTAGGGGTTTACCATAAATGAGCGTTATAGTTGCGTACTTCTACTAAACTAGAACCCGTGTAGCAGCACAATTGGTGTTCCTCCCCAACCCTTGTGGATGTAGGTTGTGAGGATGGGATGTTGACTGAGGGAAGTTGTTAGGGCAATTCTCTGAATATTTTGGACGAAAGCGATCGCTTTTAGGTCTGTTAGTTGATTAACTTGTTATGGTAGAAAAGTACGAAACATTAGTATTTACTCTAAACTAATTCTCCACAAACCAGAGAGCGGATTGGACTGTTGTAATTGATTATCGCTGCTGCCAAGCCAATTATCGCCATACACCAATCCAACACTGAATGTTCCATTTAGAGGATATTGTCCTAGTATTCCAAAGCCTTCAATATTATTTGAGTCAGTGATTACCTGCCCCTTCAACTGTATAGTTGTTTGGTTGCCGTCGTTAAAGTAAATTGTGGCTCGTTTGTGATGAAAGCGTACTTGAACTTTGTAGACACCACCAGTTGCATAATAGTAAGCTTTCGCAGGCAGCTTTTGACCGTCAATATTTTGTCCTTTAAACTCAACAGCCATAGCGGGGGTGTTTAGTAGCAACAGGCCTGATAAGACTAACCTTAAAACTTTCATTGGTAATAACGAAGGCTTTCAAGTAAACTACTTCCTACTTTAAAATAGCATTCTGTTGTGACTTCTAAATTCTCCTTTAAGGCAGGTTCAATAGCTTGCGAACACCAAATCAAAATCAAGTTATCTGGCAATATTGCTCTCAAGTGATATGATGTCCGGGTATTATGATTAATTACCCGGAATCATATGAATCGGCTATACGCCCCTACCCATACTCAACTACTTCTTGTAGGGTGGGCGTCTCACCTGCCTCAAGCCTTGGGCTGACAAGATTTCCTCCCTACAAATATTAGTAATTTATTTCTTGGAAATCCCTTACCTTGTGAGTCGATACATAATTATTTTTCCTTTCCAATTTTCTTCTACGAATACCAAATACTCACCATTGGAACGCCGAAAAGCGCGGATACCGTAGGGTATATCAATCCAACCACTTTCACTACCAACTTCTGGGCCTGGTTTTAACTGTCGGACTTGGACTCCTGTGGTTGCATTATAGACAGATACCTCTGCGGTTTTAACTGTGACAGCGAAGACATAATCTCCCGCCACACTCATTGCAGCTGTAGAAACTTCGCGTTTGCCGGTGGTGTCGTAGGGAATCACAGTCCGCCACCGGGGAGTACGATTTCCTTGACTCCAGTTGTCAAAACGCGCAATCTCAGATCCTACAACTCCGGTATCATCACCGGATGCAGGACGATCTACTGTGAAGCCTGACAAATACATAGTATCTGTTTGGGGGAAATATTCAATACGCCGCAAATCGTTAAATATCTTTGGAGTAGTTTGCTTTTCCATCGAGCTGTAACTGTAGATGGGGTTACCTTTAGCATCTATTCCTTTTAAAGGATAATGTCGGATAGCAGTACCATCTTGGGTTCGCAAAGCTTTCCAAACATCTCCTCTGCTGTCTACCCACCAGCCGCCGAGATAAGGATAATCTTTGCTGGTATCATATTCGTTCTTTTCAAATCTGCCATTGCCATTGCTGTCCCGCCAGATCCATTCTCCCTTTTCTGGTTGCTGTGGCGGCCAATTTCCCGCAAGAAATTTTTTATCTGTATTAGTGCCAACAAACATGCCGGCTGGAATGGCAATTTTACCATCTGTAGCTGGATTGAAACGATATATTAAAAGAAAGCTGCTATACATGTCTGTGAGGAACAAAAACGGCTTGCCTTGAATGCGGCGCACAAATGTTCCATCAGCCGATGTATGCAAACGTGGATCTTGAGGATATTTAAAAGGATTTAAAGTATAGGCTTTGTAAGTCCATTGCTTACCAGCAGGCTTACTATAATCCATCTGATATTGTTCTTGTTTGGTGAACAAATTTACACCATCAGTTTTCGGATCGGCATCTGCATTATCGACAAATATTAAACCTAGCGATCGCCACAGTAGTTTACCTGATGGCGAGAATTTCCGCAAATCTGTTCCGGATTTGTTGAAACCATTACTATTTATATAGATATTCCCAGAAGCATCTGTGCCAACTCCGGTAAGCCCGTAAAGTTTCAAATCTCGAACTTCACCAGGAATACCTGTATAGATACCGCCTTTACAGCCAAAACTGCCTACTTGTGTCGGCTGTTCTTTAATCTTATAAATCAAGATTTGCTGACGCGAACCATTTTCTGCTACTAACAGCTTACCTTGAGAATCGATGGCGATCGCTGTTGGTTCGGTGATATCTGCAATCTGTTGGGGTAATTGCTTTCCACTTGCGGAATAATGTAAAATCTTTGCCGGATTACTACCATTTTTGTTTTGAATAATCCAGAGATTTTTTTGTTTATCAATAGTTATTGCACCGGGATTAGCAACACTAAAGCTGCGAAGCTCCTTCATCGTATCAGTATCATAAACCCGAATCTGGTTAGCAGCAAAATCACTCACATACAACTCAGTTCCAGCAATTGCTAATCCAGTGACTTCGCTTTTATTGCTGATAATTAACATACTTTTATCCCAGCCCCGTCCCTCAGGAAACGGTGCAGGTTTTCCGGATAAATCATAGCGTCTAACGCTGTGCCAACTTATTCCTTGTGATGGATAATCTTCTTTTGTATTGCCAATTGCACCTTGAGTCATGGCAATGAAAATGTATTTATTATTTGCTGTTACAGCTTTGCCACCACCACGCCCCCAACCGTGAGTATCACCAACAGCACCAATAATTTTACCATCCTTATATATTCCTGCTTCTGTTGCCGCCTCATCCCAATGACTATTCGTATAGACTGTACCATCGGGGGTAACATACATTGCTTCTATATTATTTTGTATCCGTAGATTTCCACTGCCAATACTATTACCTATCCACGATGTTTTATAAGTGAGTGTGGATGTTCCAGTTGTCGCCCAATCTGTTGTAATGCCAATGGTAGTAACCACCACTCCCACAATTAAACTGAGTAAAAATTTCAAAACTTTATTTCTTTGCAAATATCTCAAATTAGATAACTTCTGAATTTGCTGTTTGAACTCTTGATAGAGTCTCCCTAACTGGATCGTTAATTTATTTTTCATATAAATTTATTTAATTTTTTACAAAATCCTATTTCTTGCCAACATTTCAGATTTTTATCTCCTCTCTGTGGCTCTGCGCCTCTGCGTGAGATTGTTTCTAATCTATGTTCACAATCTAAATAGAATAACTGTATATACAATCATTATTTTATAAATCAGTAAAAAATAACTAATTTGAATTGATAAAAATATAGATGATATCTTCCAAGAGATTCAGGTATTAATAATTACTATTTGTTTTTAATTTAGTAAAAATAAATACTAAATTTTAAAGTATTGATTAATTGATAGTAGTTTTTTCCTTTGAATATCTAAGATTCATCTTCTTCAAACAACAGGTATCATATTTATCATCCTCGGTATTCTTCAGTTAATTAAAACACAAAATTAAATTGCTTGTTGACGTGAAGATATAAATAGTTTATAAATTGGTGTTCTCTAAAAAAAATCTTATTGATAATGTTTATATTCTTTGAAGACATTTATAGGGTAAGCATCAATGAAAAATAAAAAAGAAAATTTAGCTTCCAAATCTGCATCTATTCTCACCTTGGGATTAGGCTGGTTTCCGAAAAATCCCGGAGGATTAGAAAGGTATATTTATGAACTAACTCATAAATTAGCAGCAAATCAAGACCAGATTGAATTATGTGGAGTTGGTCTACCAGAGGCTGACCTAAATTCTCCAATTAAGCTGACTAATTTAGCGTCTATTGATACTAATATTTGTCAAAGATTATGGTCAATTCGCAGAAACTTCCAGAAAACTAGAACAAATAAACCAGATGCAATTAATCTGCACTTCGCATTATACAGCTTTCCTCTTTTAGATATTTTACCCAAGGGAGTACCAGTTACTTTTAACTTTCATGGCCCTTGGGCTTTCGAGAGTAAGCAGGAAGTAGTTAATAAAAATCTTAGTCTTACAATTAAGCATCGGTTGATAGAACAAACGACTTATAATCGCTGCGATCGCTTTATTGTTCTCAGCAAAGCATTTGGCAATATTTTACATCAAAAATATCAAGTACCGTGGAATAAAATTAATGTTATTCCTGGTGGAGTTGATATTAACTCATTTCAACCAAATTTATCACCCCCAGAAGCTTGTAGACAACTAGGCTGGCCTAATAATCGTCGGATTCTATTTACATCACGCCGTTTAGTACATCGAACTGGGGTTGACAAATTATTGCAAGCGATCGCGATAATTAAGCCCAAAATACCAGATATTTGGCTAGCGATCGCTGGTCGCGGTCACATCCAAGCTGCACTACAACAACAGGCTACAGAATTAGGACTAGAGGACAACGTTAAATTTTTAGGTTTTTTACCTGATGAGCAATTGCCTATAGCTTACCAAGCTGCTGAATTAACTGTTGTGCCTAGTCAATCTTTTGAAGGATTTGGATTAGTAATCATCGAATCTCTAGCTTGTGGTACTCCAGTTTTATGTACTCCTGTTGGCGGAATGCCAGAAATTTTAGCAGAATTTTCACCTGATTTAATTACTACTTCTACCGAGGCATCAGCTATTGCACAAAAATTAGAACAAGTGCTACTAAAAAACATCTCCATCCCCTCACGAGAAGCCTGTCGCCAGTACGCCACTACACACTATGACTGGAATGAAATTGCTCAGCAAGTACGGAATGTTCTATTACAGTAGCAGCATGAATAAAATTGTCTGACAAAATATAAGTTTTATGAAAATTATTTTTTTAGACCAAAGTGGTAAACCAGGTGGTGCAGAATTATGTTTAATAGATATTGTTAAACCATATCGGCATAATGCTTTGGTAGGATTATTTGCAGATGGAGAGTTTAAACATTTACTACAGCAAAACAATATTCCAGTAGAAATTCTCACAACTCAAACGATTCGAGTTCGCAAAGAAAGCAGTTTAATCCAAGGATTAAAGAGTTTGGGACAACTTATACCTTTAATTAGGAAGGTAGTTAGAAAAGCGCGTGAATATGATTTAATCTACGCTAACACCCAAAAAGCATTAGTAGTAGGAGCAATAGCGAGTTTTTTGAGTCATCGTCCTCTGGTTTATCATTTACATGATATTCTTTCCGCACAACATTTTAGCCAAACTAATATTCATATTGCTATTAACTTAGCAAATCGTTTTGTATCATTAGTAATTGCTAATTCTCAAGCTAGTAAAGCAGCATTTGTGCAAGCAGGAGGACGCCCAGATATCATCGAAGTTGTTTATAACGGGTTTGAACCAAAAAATTATCAAACTCATAAGTCTGATACCAATAAATTACAGCAACAATTAGGATTAGAAGGAAAGTTTGTAGTTGGACACTTTAGCCGTCTTGCACCTTGGAAAGGACAGCATATTTTAATTGCTGCGCTTGCCCAATCTCCGCAAGAAGTGACTGCAATTTTAGTCGGCGATGCACTATTTGGCGAAAAAGATTACGTCCAACAGTTACACCAACAAGTTACTGAATTGGGACTAGAAAACCGCGTCAAATTTTTAGGATTTCGTTCAGATATTCCCCAATTAATGGCAGCTTGTGACTTGGTAGCACATACCTCCACGTCCCCAGAACCCTTTGGTAGAGTGATTGTTGAGGCGATGCTATGTGGTAAACCTGTGGTTGCAGCAAAAGCTGGGGGTGCAATGGAATTAATAGAACACGGACTTAATGGTATTTTAGTTACACCAGGAGAACCCCAAGAACTTGCACAAGTAATTACTACTTGTTTACAGGAAACAGGAATAACTGCAAGTATAGCTAATAATGCCAGAACTACTGCTAGTGAGCGTTTTGATATCGTAACTATTAATCAGCAAATTACTCAACTACTTAAGTCAATGCTAGACATCTCCAGAAATTAAATATGTGTTATTTACAAGCGTTGTAGAGATATAGCAGTGCTATG
Organism: Nostoc sp. S4; assembly: GCA_029379225.1. Taxonomy (GTDB): domain Bacteria; phylum Cyanobacteriota; class Cyanobacteriia; order Cyanobacteriales; family Nostocaceae; genus Nostoc. The sequence continues at coordinate 14,899 of JAQYWR010000062.1, forward strand.
CCTCTAGATTCTTTTTTAGGATGTTTAACTGATATCTTAATTTTTAGCGTTGCTGAATCAGAGTATGAATTGATATTTTTTGATATCACTAAACAACAATTTTTCGCGCTTTTACGTAAGATTAATTCATACTTTCAATCAGCAACGCATAATTTATACTTCAACTATCCAATGCCTCGGCTGAAAATTTAGGGTTTATAGGTGTGACTACAAACCGACTAATTCACGAGACTCAAAATCAGTGAGTTGTTGAGCGATCGCTAATCTGGCTTCTAATTTTGCTACGCTAAACTGGTTACGCAGATATTCCAAATGGCCGATGGCATTTGCTTTTTCTCCAGTCAAGCGGATTAAAGTATCCATTGCCTTTTGATATTCCTGATTCACAAGTAGCACTTCAAAACGCCGCGCCTTGCGTTGAGCATCGTTTTTCAAATCCATCTCAAAAGCGGCGACGCGATCCGCATTGCCTTCAAATCGGTTAATTTGGTGCTGCACTGCCATCAACTGAGAGTCTATTTCGTTAGCCCGTTGGGCAGCTTGAGCGATCGCAGCTGGATAATGACTCAGTTGGATCATCTAATAATTTTCCTCTAAGGTCAAGAATTTAATGTTAAGTCTAAAACAAACCTCGGAATCCATTTTTCTAAAGGCTGTCACAGAGAAGCTTTACACTTAACTAGGATTGGTGAATGCTATATATTTATTATAGTAAAAATGTATTGATTTAGCAGACAAAAGGTGACATTTTATCACAACTGATTAAAATTTTTTCGCCTCAGAGCATCTCTAACCCAGGATTAAGGGAACTCCAAGAAATAACAACCACTTCAAGTTGCTGAGTGAGGATTGATGAGAACCAGTTGCCTCAACGAGGGGAACCCTTACAACGCACTGGCCCCCGTTGAGTGTGAGCAACGGGATATTTTTTATTTGTCAGTCGCTAAAGACTTATCATTAAGACCGCAGGTAGGCAAAAAGAGGGTTTCCTGGTTTTTGTAGCAGTATCAAGCTCACCTGCGATCGCACTAATAATTTTTCACAACTCAAATAGGATTGCTATATCTTACTTCTCAAGAATTAGTTTACAGTAACTTTACTGGATTCTCATAAAAATAAAGTTAGAATAAACTCTCAAAAAATTTTAAATTAAAACTTTGTGTTTCTATAATAATTAGCTATACACGGTTTTCAGACTTTCAGGCATATTTTCACAACCTTTAATAGTGAGAGAGTAATTATTTAGAAATTGGGTTATTTAGGCCTCATATCTGATTGTATGACAACATGAATTATATTCCATACAATAGGTAAAAGGCGCTCTAGTAAAAGTAAATTAATACTTTTGCTATTACCTGTTGTCAGTAAGCTTATTAGTTGCCCAGGCAAATAAGTTCTCCAAAACAGATCAGAATAGGAATAAAAAATTGAATTTTAGTTGTGGCAAAATAACTCGATTTTAGGCTTTGTTACAACTAAAAATGTTATGAGCGTTAACGTAGCTTGCCGCAGGCATCGCTTTTTCATACATCTGGCAATGCGCTGTTCTCAACAGTGCAATAGTTGATGTTGTTTGATAAAACTCACTAGAAAAAATGCCTAAGACTTAAAGCATTACAAAGACAAATTTTGAGCGCATCTTTATATACCTGGAACAAAATCGGAGTTATTTGAATGGCTACATTTACCGTTACTAACACCAACAATAGTGGTGCTGGTTCACTGCGGCAAGCAGTTCTGGATGCCAATGCCCTTACAGGAAGAGACATTATCAACTTTAGTGGAGTGTTTAGTGATGCGATCGCTGATACTATAACTCTGACTGGAAGTAGTCTGAGCATTAAAGATAACCTGACTATTCAAGGTACAGGTCGCAGCTTACTAACTATTAATGATGACAGTGCTTCCCGTGTTTTTAATATTGGTAGTGGTGTGAATGCTACAATCTCCAGCTTGACTATTATTAATAGCTACAACTCAGCAGGAGGAGGGGGTGCTATTTCTAACAGTGGCAATCTGACGCTGGACAGCATCATTATTAGCGGTAACACTGCCGATAACGGCGGTGGTGTCTACAACTCTGGGACTGTGCGGCTAAACAACACCATCATTACTGGTAACACTGCTAATAACAGTGGCGGTGGGATCTACAACACTGGTATCCTCTATGTAGGAGGAAACGGCAACACCATCAGTGGTAACGATGCTAATAATGGTGGTGGTGGGATCTACAACACTGGTACTGCAACTGTATATAACACAATTACTGGTAATAATGCAAACTATGGTGGCGGCATCTACAATGCTGGTACTCTGACGCTGAGTTATAGCACTATCAGTAGTAATAATGCCGACACCAGTGATGGTGGCGGGATCTACAACTCTAACTCTGGCATCCTGAGTGTGAGTAACAGCACTATCAATGGTAACTCTGCACAAAGCGGCGGCGGTATCTACAGTAAAGGCACTCTGACAGCAAACAACAGCACTATCACTGATAACATAGTAAACAACGGCTTAGGAGGCGGGATCTACAATGATGGCAATGCGACAATATTGAACAATAGTATTATCAGCAACAACAATGTAGACAATGGCTCGGGAGGCGGTATCTACAACACTAGCACCCTAACCGTGAGGAACAGCACAATTAATGACAATTCAGTGACAGAATCTGACTACAACTACCGCGATAACAGCTCAGGAGGAGGTATTTACAATGATGGTACTTTCACGCTAATCGACAGTATTATTATAAACAATTCCTCAAGAGACAATAACGTTTCAAAAGGCGGCGGTATTTACAATGGTTATGGCACTTTAACTGTAATAAACAGCATCATTAGTGATAACTCACTATCCAGCTTTGCCAGCGAATCAGACTATAACGGCGGCGGTATTTATAATGCTTTTGGCTTTGTCACTGTCAAGAATAGCACCATCAGTGATAACTTAGCATACTCCGGTGGCGGTATCTATAATGGTGGCACCTTTACAGTTAGCGACAGCATCATTACTGAGAACTCAGGAGTATCAGGTGAGTCAAGTGGTACTGGCGGTGGAATTTACAACTCTGGCAGCCTGACAGTGAGCAACAGCACTATCAGCGATAATTCAGCGATAGGGCGGTATGGCGCTGTAGGCGGCGGCATTTACAATGATGGCAGCCTAACTGTAAGTAAAAGTACGATCATAGGTAACTTTGCAAGCTCAGGCGGCGGGGGGATCTACAACAGTGACACTGGCATTGCAACTATGAGTAACAGCACTATCACCGATAACTTGGTGATAACCGAGTTCGGCGTCAGTGGCGGTGGTATTTTGAATGGCGGTACATTTACAATAATCAATACCACTATTAGTGATAACTCAGTAATTACACGCCTGGCTACGTACAGCTCAGGAGGCGGTATCTCCAACTATGGTACTCTGACGATAATTAACAGCACTATCAGTGGTAACTCGGCATCAAGCGAAATGAACGATGAGTTTGACTACGGCAATTACGGCTTAGGCGGTGGTATCTACAATGATAGTACTGGGATTGTCAAACTTTATAACAGTACTATCAGTGGTAATTCCGCATGGTTTGGCGGCGGTATATACAATGAAGGCACCCTAACTGTCGGCAACAGTACTATCACGCTCAACACTGCTTTCGATCGGGTTAAGATTCTCTATGACGATGGTGGTGGTATCTTCAATTATGGCACTGCCACGATTAAAAACAGCATCATTGCTGGTAATAACAATAACGCAACTAACTCTACCGACCCGGATGTAGTAGGCGACTTTACCAGCAACGGTTTTAACTTGATTGGCAGCCTCAGTGGCAGTACTGGCTTTAATCCTAGCGAACAGCTAAACGTTCCCATCACCAAGGTTCTCGAGCTCAACTTGCAAAATAACGGCGGTTCAGTCAAAACCCATGCCTTAGTTGCTGGTAGCCCTGCCATCAATGCTGGTAGAAATCAAGATATACCCCCTGATACCACAGATTTAGACGGTGACGGTAATACCACTGAGCCAATACCCTACGATCAGCGAGGTGTTGGCTTCCCTCGCATTTTTGGTTGCAAAGTGGACATCGGTGCATTTGAGGCACCCCGATCCAAGAAACATACATTTAATCATTTTTAAGTTTTTTTGTGGGGTGCGTTAGGTTACATTTCTAAAATTCATTTTCAAGTGCTCAGTTAATAATAAATCCAAAACTTGTAGCAGTACAAGCACTAGCGTTGAGTGCAATCTTCATATACCTGAAACAAAATCGGAGTTATTTGAATGGCTACATTTACCGTCACTAACACCAACAATAGTGGTGCTGGTTCACTGCGGCAGGCAGTTCTGGATGCCAATGCCCTTACAGGAAGAGACATTATCAACTTTAGTGGACTATTTAGTGATAAGATACCCGATACCATCAGTCTGAGTGGAAGTAGTCTGAGCATTACAGATAACCTGACTATTCAAGGTACAGGTCGCAGCTTACTAACTATTAATGATGACAGCGCCAACCGTGTTTTTGATATTAGTAGTGGTGTTCGTGTTACAATCTCCGGTTTGACTATTACCAATAGATACAAATCAGGAGAAGGAGGTGGTGCCATTTTGAACAGCGGGAATTTAACGCTGGACAGCATCATTATTAGGGGTAACACTGCGGACAAGGGCGGTGGTATCTACAACAGTGGTACTCTGAGGACGAACAACACCATTATCAATGGTAACATTGCTAACCACGGTGGTGGTGGGATCTACAACACTGGTATCCTCTATGTAGGAGGAAACGGTAACACCATTAGTGGCAACAAAGGCGGCGGTCTGTTCAACTCTGGGACTGCAACTGTATACGCCACAGTCACTAATAACACTGGCGGCGGCATCGATAACTATGGCACTCTGACACTGAGTTCTAGCAATATCAGTGGTAATGCCAGCACCTACTCTGGCGGCGGGATCTACAACTCTTACTTTGGCATCCTGAGTGTGAGTAACAGCACTATCAATGGTAACTCTGCACAAAGCGGCGGCGGTATCTACAATGATGGCGCTCTGACGGTAAACAACAGCACCATCACTAATAACATTGTAAACAATGGCTTAGGAGGCGGTATCTACAACTTTGGTGATAGGGCAGTATTGAACAATAGTATTATCAGCAACAACAATGTAAACAGTGGCTTAGGAGGCGGCATCTACAACTCTTCTAATCGCACCCTAACCATAAGAAATAGTAATATTAGTGATAATTCAGTGAAAGATGTGAATTCCACTAACATAGATACTGAAGGAGGGGGTATTTACAATGACGGTACTCTGACGCTAATAGAAAGTATTATTAATAACAATTCCTTAGAAGACTACAACAGCTATACAAAAGGCAGCGGTATCTACAATGATGATTATAGCAACCTAACTGTAATAAGCAGCACCATCAGTGGTAACTCGCAATATAGTTACACTGAATCAAACTACGACGGCGGCGGTATTTATAATGCTTCTGGCTTTGTCACCGTCAAGAATAGCACCATCAGTGATAACTCGGCATACTCCGGCGGCGGTATCTATAATGGTGGCAACTTTATAGTTAGCGACAGCATCATTACTGAGAACTCGGCATCAAGCGAAGGCGGTGGGATTTACAACTCTGGCAGTCTTACAGTGAGCAATAGCACTATCAGCGACAATTCCGCGACAGGGTTCGTCGGCTATATAGGCGGGGGGGGTATCTTCAACTCTGGCACCCTAACTGTAAGAAAAAGTATGATCGTAGGTAACTCGGCAAGCTCATACGGTGGGGGGATCTATAACAGCGGCGTTGCAACTGTGAGCAATAGCACTATCAGCGATAACTTGGTGAGGACCGAGTTTTACGCCAATGGCGGTGGTATTTATAATGGTGGCACTCTCACACTGATTAACAGCACCATCAGTGGCAACACGGTAAATACATATACTGAGGTATACAGCTATGGAGGTGGTATCTACAACCGTGGTACTCTGACGATACTTAACAGCACTATCAATGATAACTCGGTATCAAGCCCTAGTAATGATGAGCTTTTCTACGGTGATTATGCTTTAGGCGGTGGTATCTACAATGAGAGTACTGGGATTGTCAAACTTTATAACAGTACTATCAGTGGTAATTCTGCATGGTTTGGCGGCGGTATATACAATAAAGGCACCCTGACTGTCGGCAACAGCACTATCACGCTCAACACTGCTTTTGATCGGGTTAAGATTCTCTATAACAATGGTGGTGGTATCTTCAATTATGGCACCGCCACGATTAAAAACAGCATCATTGCTGGTAATAACAATAACGCAACTAACTCTACCGACCCGGATGTAGTAGGCGACTTTACCAGCAACGGTTTTAACTTGATTGGCAGCCTCAGTGGCAGTACTGGCTTTAATCCTAGCGAACAGCTAAACGTTCCGATTGCAGATGTTCTCGAGCTCAACTTGCAAAATAACGGCGGTTCAGTTAACACCCATGCCTTAGTTGCTGGTAGCCCTGCCATTAACGCTGGCAACAATCAAGATATACCTACCGATACCACAGACTTAGACGGTGACGGTAATACCACTGAGCCAATACCCTATGATCAGCGGGGTGTTGGCTTCCGTCGCATCTTGGGTTGTAAAGTGGACATTGGTGCATTTGAGGCAGCTTAATCTTAAGAAACGTACATTTAATCACTTATAATTTTTGATTTTGCTACAACTCAACAAATGCCTAATTAAAGTTGGGTTAAGCCAAACATAACCCAACAACGTCTGTTGTGACCTGCTTTTTACCTCAAGCCACTTCTCGCAATTGTGAGGGCACACTCACCTCTGGAAATGAAAGTGAGAGTTGTTCGGCTTGAGGTATCGCAGCTTGTTCTAACACTTGAACTTCGATATTTACACTCACCAAATAACTACCTGTATCTGCACCAACGGCTTCGGCAATTAATTTAGCAATGTCCGGGCGCTTGGCTGTCAGTGGGTCACGTAATATGCACCGATCCCATTCATGCTTGGCAGTCGGATTGAGGTTGAGAATATAATGCTTCATCATCGAACTAACCCTTTAACCCATCTTCTGGAAGGTTTTCACACAGCCGTTATGCCTTTGGCTAGGCTTTGTGAATGCTATCTATATTATAGTATATTTGTACTAATTTGGGAATTGGGTATAGGACAAAGACCATTGGAAGTGTTGACTGTTGAGAGCCAGTTGCTACCCTGCGGGTTCCGCGTTAGCGGTACAAGCCTCTTAACCCATCCAATGCACTGGCTTCTATGAACAGAGGAGGTTCCCCCCTCTCTTCCCACACTCCCCACACTTCCCTATCTCCTCATCTCCCCATCTCCCCACAGAGGAGTTATTCTCCCCTCTGTCGTCCCTCTGCTCCCTATTCCTAATTACCTTTGCCGTTACCTTGGTAATTTAAGAATTGATCGTCATTGACCCAAATCGCTTGTTGAGGTACAGAAATAGAAATTCCAGCTTCGTCTAGGGCGATTTTCAGACGACGGCGAAACTCCCGTGCTACATCCCATTGTTTAAGAGGCTGTGTTTTAATCCAGACACGAATAATCAAACCGCGATCGCCAAATTGATCTATTCCCAAAACTTGCGGTGATTCTAACATTTGAGGCTGCCATTGCTGTTCTTGACTCATCTTGTCTGCAACAGTTGCAATTAACTTCAAAGCCTCTTCCGTATCAGCTTGGTAAGCAATAGGAATTGTTAAATCGGCTCGCGACCAACGACTAGAAAGATTAGCAACAACTTTAATTTCACTATTGGGAATCGTGATTAAACGCCCTTCTGAATCCCGCACTTGGGTCATCCGCAGATTCAAATTTTCTACTAAGCCTCCCACGTTTCCGACATTAATCACATCGCCTAAAGCGTACTGGTCTTCTATGATGATTAAGAAACCGTTAATCGCATCTTTAATCAAGTTTTGCGAAGCTAAGGACACAGCAACACCCACTAAACTAGCACCAGCAAGTAAGGGAACGATGTCTATGCCTAAGGAAACCAAAGCTAGTAAGATGCCAATTCCCACCCAGATAATTGTAGCAATACTTTTAGTCACACCAGAGAATGTGGAAACTCGCAATTGCAGACGTACCGAGGCTTCTGGGGTCAGGAAAGCACCACTGCTAATCAGAGTGGAGGCGAAGCGGTCAATCAAGGCGTAGCTGAGACGGATAGCCACATAAGTTACCAATACCACGAAACCTAATCGCAGTGGAAATTGGGCAGCATTGAGAATCGCCACCTGAAATCCTCGCGTGTAGGGAAATAAACCCAAGATAAAGAAACTTCCACCTGCCCAAATTGCTGCTTGAGTTAGCTGGAACAATCGCCTCTTGGCTTCTTGCAGATGTCGGTGTTGCCGTTGACTTAGTTGTGTTGTAATTGGTTGCCCTGCCGCGGAAGTTGGAGAGTCTAAGAGTCCGTTTTCGGCTTGGGAGGTAACATCTGAATTCTTTTTGGAACGTCGCTGCCAGGTATATACTCCGCAACTTATGACAATCATTGCCAGTCCGCTAGCCGCAGCAATTTTACCTTGGTCGATTAAAAATTGAGTTCGTCTCTCTTGTTTTGCCTGTTGTAAGTCTTCTTGTAAGGAGTCAGCAATTTGATTTGCTGATGTCGATATATCTACCTGTCGCAGTCCAGCATCTTCAGAAGTAATGGTCATTAAATACTGGTCGTTGACATAAATTACTGGTAATTCGTTTACTTTGCGAACTTCTACCTTAACTTGCGTCTTTGCTGGTGACTGAAAGTAATTTTGGGCGATTGTCTCCAATTTCTTTTGGATATCTTCTGAACGTTCAGGAAAGTTGGTTCTTGATGCGGCTATTTGAAATAAGCGACGACCATCCAAATAAATCCAGCCGGAAACAATTCTATTATTGAAATCATTGTTCACAGCGCTGGGAGCTTGTAACTGAGGTAAAAAAGGAATCTGGGCGGTGGCTTTTGGGACAGATACAATGGTTATAGCCATTGAACCGGCGATCGCCATGATTACATTCCCACCTAAGCGACCTTTGGGTAACACATTCCTTTTAGACAAGTGGGACGCTTGATTGGAAGCCTCCAAATGTAGCACAGGCTTGGTGATGTTGCTGAGGTATGTTCCTGCTGAAAATACCTGTTGCTTTGAACCTTTAGCAAAGCTGGGCAACACAACTCCCTTGACAACCGCCAAAAATTGAAAGCGCACTCAAACACCTCCTTGAGCAAAATTTACTGTTGACTACTTCTACAACCATCCTCTTCATTTAATTTGGGTAAATGTACCTACCTAAAGTTAAGTATTTCTCTTTCAATCATGAAATTTTGATGTTTTTTCGATAATTATCTCTCATTAGAGAGATGACATTGTACTTATAATGAGCAAATAAGGCTGATAAGAGTCTTACTCTTACCAAAGATAAAACAAAAAGGAAAAAGCTGGAGATGAAGTTGACATTAGACAAATCAAACGTCAAGCTAGTTCTGAGGACTCTTGACTAGTAATTTGCTTTCTTTCAAGCAAAAATAGCCAGTCGTAGAATAACCTAGTAAAGTGCGTAGATTTTACGTAATTTCAAACTTTTGAGGTAACTTTTGATGACCGCAACTTCTCCCCGATTAAAGCACGAGGTTAAAGACCTCGGCCTAGCTGCCTTGGGAAGACAGCGTATTGAATGGGCTGGACGCGAAATGCCAGTTTTACGGCAAATCCGCGATCGCTTTGCCCAAGAAAAACCTTTTACCGGGTTACGCCTTGTAGCTTGCGCCCACATTACAACAGAAACAGCACATTTGGCGATCGCTCTCAAAGCTGGTGGTGCAGACGCACTGCTAATTGCTAGCAATCCCTTATCAACGCAAGATGACGTAGCTGCTTGCCTCGTCGCCGACCATGAAATTCCTGTATTTGCTCAAAAAGGCGAAGATAACGCAACTTATAACCGCCACGTCCAAATTGCTTTAGATCACCGCCCCAATATCATTATTGATGATGGTAGCGATGTGGTTGCGACATTGGTTCAACAACGCCAACACCAAATTGCCGATTTGATTGGTACCACAGAAGAAACCACCACCGGAATTGTGCGCCTGAGAGCCATGTTCAAAGATGGCGTTCTTACCTTCCCCGCAGTAAACGTTAACGATGCCGATACCAAGCACTTCTTTGATAACCGCTATGGTACTGGACAATCGACCCTTGATGGCATCATCCGCGCTACAAACATTCTGCTGGCTGGTAAAACCATCGTCGTTGTTGGTTATGGCTGGTGTGGTAAAGGTACAGCACTCCGCGCCCGTGGTCTGGGTGGTAATGTAGTTGTTACCGAAATTGACCCGATCAAGGCAATTGAAGCCGTAATGGATGGTTTCCGTGTCCTGCCAATGGCAGAAGCCGCTCAAGTTGGTGATTTGTTTATCACAGTCACAGGTAACAAACATGTGATTCGCGCTGAACACTTCGATGTGATGAAAGACGGGGCGATCGTTTGTAACTCCGGTCACTTTGATATTGAACTTGATTTAAAATACTTGGCTTCTCAAGCTAAGGAAATCAAGGAAGTTCGTCCCTTCACTGAAGAGTATAAATTGACAAGTGGCAAATCAGTCGTCGTTCTCGGTCAAGGACGCTTGATTAACCTGGCTGCTGCCGAAGGACATCCTAGCGCAGTAATGGATATGAGCTTTGCCAACCAGGCTTTAGCTGTTGAATACCTCGTGAAGAATAAAGGTAAGTTGGAACCTGGTTTGCACTCCATTCCTACGGAAGTGGATCGAGAAATTGCTCGACTCAAATTGCAAGCGTTAGGAATTAGTATAGATAGCCTAACACCCGACCAAATTGAGTACATCAACTCTTGGACTAGTGGAACTTGATGTTAATTGATTAATTAATTTCTTTGGGGATAGGCTTTTGGGCTTATCCCCTTTTTTACTCATTTTGTATTATGGATTTATTTAATAAAAATGAAACTTAACTTAGAAACAGAGATACCTAGTGAAAAATCAATAGAATCATCTGAATCTAATTTCTTTTGGATATTTTCTTTCATCTTTAGTTACAGGATCGTTAGCAGTTGTTTTTGCTCCTTTAAATTCATTACAGCGATAACAAGAAGCACATAAATTCTCCTGCTCATTACTTCCCCCTAATGAAGTGGGCAAAATACGATCCATTACTAAAGGCATACCTATTAAACGGCTAGATGTGCTGCAATATTCACATCTATATTCAGCATCATTAATAATTTGTTGACGAAGAGATTTAGAGATAGATGACACTGGTATTAATCTGCTAATTGCTCAAAATCTGTAACAGAGTAGCTTTTCCACTGTAAAAGTGCATAAGCATAAGCTTTTTTCAGCATTAAATAATCAGCACTAACTCTTAGAGAACCCAACAAAAACCTATCTGATTCACTTAATTGATTGTTTTGATTTTTTTCTAATAATTGCAAATGAAGTTGTTGTTGTGTTTCTGGAACTTGACTTTGAGCAATAGTTAATAATTCCTCAGTTGTTAATTGTTGCATGGTGATTAATTCCCCTTGTAATTCTAGAGGTGCATAATCAACAGCAGGAGGAGCATTACTTTGGCTGGTCATAACTTTTTCTAATAATTGCTTTTTAGGATAACATGGTGCGCTAGGCTAAAGCCGTTTGGATTCGCCAGTTTTGTCTCAAGGCTCAGGCTCACCGTAACGTACCCTAATCGTTCGTAGGGGCGTACAGATGTATGCCCCTAGTTTATAAATTAACCGTTAGCGATCGCTTCACAAAACAGTACTCCCATAAGAAGCACTCATGTAACCTTTGTTTGGATTGCCGAAAGCTTGCAAGTGACACAAATCACCCGCCAACAAGGCTTTCAGGTATAAATTATGATAATTTAAGCAAAAAATAATTACCAACCAGCCAAAATGTCCGGTTTTTTTGGCTTTGTGATGATAAATAAAAATAATAACGTTGAAAGTCATGCTTCGTACCCCGAAGAATTGCTGAAATTCTTCGCTGCTTTCAGGATGACTGCTTATAACATCTGCTCAAAAGGCTCTACCACAAAACTTACTCTAAATGTGTCTAAGTAACTATGCTGAGCAAGTGTAAAGGTGTCACGAGTCATGGAGGCAATTTTAAAGCAATTATAAAGAGCTTGGTGCCATTTTGGCAGGTTTTAATCGTAAATATGCGATATTAGTAGATTGTACAAATCTTTATTCTTATTCGCACACTGGTTACTATCTACTCAAAATTGCTAAAGCTAAGCGAATTTTGATACGAATAAATTTACGCTAATTTATGAAGTAGGAAATAATACATGGTATTATCACTGTCTTCTCACAACGTTATCCAGTATCTGCAAGATGTGGGTCTGTGTAACTCAGAACATGGCAGCTCGGATAAATCTGACTTACCAAGGAGTAGCAACAAAAATTTCAATTTACTTGTAACTCTAGCTAATAATCGTAAACTGCTCCTCAAACAAGAACGTAATATTAACAGTGAAGGCCTGCCTCATGAATTATTTAAAGAGTGGCTGTTTCACCAATTGCTCCAGCAGTTTCCAGTTTTTGGTAATGTTTCAGCGATCGCACCATTAGTAGTACATTTTGACGAAGAAAATTCTATCCTCGTCCGCAATTACCTAAGTGACTATCTTGAGCTTCGCACATTATACCACAATAATCAAATTTTTCCACCAGAAATTGCCTGTGCGATCGGTACAACCTTAGCAGGACTGCATCGTGCAACCTTCCAACGCCGAGAATATAGGGATTTTATGGCAACTGCTCCCCAAGGAGAGTTTCGCTATGGTTTTTACAATCCAGCGCAAGGTGTAGGCTCAATTAGTCCAGAGATTTTTGGTACTGTTCCTAGCGATGCGTTGAAATTCTACGTTCTCTATCAACAATACGAAAGTCTGTCATCTGCGATCGCAGATTTGGCATCTGACTGGAATCCTTGCTGCTTAACTCACAACGACCTGAAATTGAACAACATTTTAGTTCATTCTCGCTGGCAGCAACTAGACAATTGCCTAGTGCGACTAATTGATTGGGAAGCTTGCGCTTGGGGAGATCCAGCTTTTGATTTAGGAACTTTGCTCGCAAGCTATTTAGAAATTTGGCTCAAGAGCCTAGTAGTAGATCATACCATTGAGTTAGAAGAATCTCTACATCTAGCGTTGACACCGTTAGAGATTTTACAACCTTCAATTATTGCCCTGATTAGGTCTTATCTCTATGCTTTTCCGCTGATTTTGGAATATCGTAGTGACTTTATTTCGCGGGTTATCCAATTTGCGGGACTGGCACTGATTCATCAAATTCAGGATACGATCGCTTGCCAAAAAAACTTTAGCAATGCTGATATCTGTATGCTGCAAGTAGCTAAAAGTTTACTGACTATGCCACAGCAAGCTGTGTTGACTATTTTTGGGATCTGTGAATCAGAAATTGTCAATCCTGTGGCTAAAATCCATAAACTTCTTCAGCCTCAAAAAGAGCAGCAGTTACTTCGCATTTATTACGAAAAAACTCGACTCCGTGGTTGTTAATGGCAGGTAGCAGAACAAGAATAATTAAAAATTCCAGAGTCAAAATAGTTAAAAAATCTAGATAAATTTTCATATTAGACTCTTTATCAATTTTGGCTTCGGAATCCTCAGCGGTGAATTTTTACTAAATTTTAAATTGTTCTGCGTATTATTTACCCTATCATAAATTTTAGAGGATTTGGCCTCATACTAGTTTTATAAAGAAGAACAAAAATGTCAGTCGTCAGAACTTAGCCAAAGGTTAAGCGAGTAGCTCAACAGTATAGATTAAAACCTCATACTTTCATGGGCGAAACAAATCTCAAAGTTCTTCCGGTTATTATTCCATCTCTTTATGGGTGGAGTATTCTGGATTCAGAATTCACCTATTCTGAGTCTTGTTTGATGATTTTGAATTTTCTGTGTTTGAGTTCTGAATCGATTAATGTTATATTCTGCCAATCAACCGCTGACTTCTCTATTGGACATTGCTAAGAATATCCAAATAGAGTCAAATTTTTGTATTTATCATCCCAATTATCAACCCTTTGCTCTGCCGACTAAAGTAGCCGACAGATTTCAGCAAACTCCAGCAGATTTACAACAAAAGTATTTGGCTTTGCTATTGCGAAATTTTCTCTATGGAATTTATTACAATGGCTCCTTGCAAACTACTTTAGCAGTCAATACTGATACTACTAATCACACATCAAAACATAATTTAGAAGATAGTTCGATTTCAGAGATTGATTGGGACTTCTACAAACAACTGCACAAAAGTAATCACGGCGTAGGTTACTTTGACTCAGAATGGCAGGTACTGCGGCAAGAACCTGATGGTAGTATGGCTGTGACAAAAGGTGGTTTAACACTTTATATTGAGCCAGACTGTCATTTAGAATCCAGTAAGAAATCTACGAAAGTGGGTGACATGGTAGCAATCTGGATGCCCAAAAATCGTCTACAAAACGGTTGTTACATGGCAGTTAGTAATGTCAGACAACAACAGCAAACTAATCCAGACAGTAATTTAGGAGCCGGGCGAATCTACTTTAACTTGACACCATCTGGTGCGATCGCTCTGATGAATAGCCTAACTTTACATCTAAATGCAGCTTCCATTCCCTTTAGCTTTCAGGTTCTCCACAATCCCTGTGCATACGGACGCTACGATTCGGGAGTACTTTACTTTGAACTCCACGACTATTCAGCAATCCGCACCATCCTTCAGACAGTTTATCTAGAAAATCAATTTTATTTTCAGCTCGAAATTCCCTTGTTTACCAAATTTTTAGCACCAGGGTTAGGCTTAGCTGAAGAACCAACTCAAAAATTTGCCACCCAAGAAAGTTTTGGTATGAACCGTTGTCAAATCGTCGCTAATGCTTTATTGGAAGCTTGGCAAAAAGGTAAGAATGCGATGGAAGAACGGATAAGGGTGATTAAGCAACACTTTAAGCAGCACTTAATAGATTTACAGCATCCTTATCTTAATCCTAGTTCTGAGGATATATATTATCCGTTAGATTGATTTGATGAGGCATACCCAATGCCTTTTATAATTCAACAATCACCGGTACATGATCGCTCGGTTGAGTTAGTTTTCTCGGTTCAATATCGATGATGCAACTTTTTGCACGCTCATAGAGTATGGGTGTGAGATAGTGATGGTCAATCCGCCAACCCAAGTTGCGACGGAACGCAGCGGCGCGATAATCCCACCAGCTATAATTTCCGCCTTCGTTAGTGAATTTACGAAAAGCATCCGCAAATCCCAAGGTGAGAATATCTCGTAAGGCTTGGCGCTCTGTTTGGGTTGCCATAATGTGATTTTCTGTACTCACTTGCTCGTGAATATCTTTAGCTTCCGGTGCAATATTAAAGTCACCGCACACACAAACATCAGGTTGTGACAACAGCAGCGATCGCAAGTACTCACCTAACACTGTTAGCCAACGCAGTTTATATTCGTATTTTTCGGTTCCTACTGCTGCACCGTTAGGAACATATAAGTTTACAATCCGAATATCGTCAATTACACCTGTAATTACTCGCTTTTGTTCATCCCATTCCGGCGGTAAATCTGGCAAAATTGCTCTAAAACCGCTACTTACGTTTAGAAGGGGTTGGTGGCTGATTATGGCTACGCCGTTATAGGATTTTTGTCCTGATACATAAAGGTGATAGCCCATTTGCTCAAAAGGCGATCGCGGAAACTCGGCATCTATAACTTTGGTCTCTTGCAAGCACAGAACATCAACGGGATTATGAGTCAACCAATCAGTAACCTGTTCTAGACGAATCCGAATTGAGTTGACGTTCCAAGTAGCGATTTTCATGAGTTGGATATCAAAATTTTTAGGAAATTACTAATTACAAATTATGTAATTTTTCTACAATTATTTAATCTTTAGAAGATGTATTCTATTTCCTCATTGCCTTTAAACCAAGGTTGAATAAGTTGATCCCATCTCAGAATTTAGTATTTTCAGCTACAAAATATTCCTTTTTGTTAGTTTAGCTACAAAATATTCTACTCGATTATGATCCGGAAGACAGATGCAACAAGTAATTGATTAGCTATAGGTTATAAATGTAGCTTAGGGTTGACTTTTGCCAATAGTCCAGAGATTTGTAAGTAGAAAATTTCCGATAGAGTTAACCGAATATTGTGCTTTTGGTAGCCTATTAGGTTAATTTAAATTTCAAAAAAGTAAGTATAAATGCTTTGTTCTCATAAAATAATGAGGTAATTCATTATATTGAGAACAAATTTACAGACTGAACCGAAACAACTTATGAAAATCGCTCAAGTTGCCCCCTTATGGGAAAGGGTACCACCTCCTAGTTATGGAGGAATAGAACTGGTAGTGAGTCGCTTGACTGATGAACTTGTTCGTCGTGGTCATGAGGTAACTTTATTTGCCTCTGGTGATTCTCAAACTCTGGCTCAATTAGAAGCAGTTTATCCACGTGCATTGCGCTTAGACCCAAATGTCAAAGAGTATGGAGTGTACGAAATGCTAGAACTGAGTCAAGTTTATGAACATGCTGCCCAATTCGATATTATCCATTCTCATGTAGGGATTTCGGCATTACCTTTAGCGAGTTTGATAACAACAACTTCTACAGTACATACTCTGCACAATAACTTTACAAAAGACAACAGTAACGCGTTTAGCTACCACCAAAAGCAACCATACGTCAGCATTAGTAACTCCCAGCGTCAAATCGACCTCAATTATATTGCCACGGTTTATAACGGAATTGAGCTAGCAGATTATCCATTTGTAGCTCAACCGTCAGAGCCTTTATATTTGGTATTTTTAGGTCGGTTTTCGCCAGAGAAAGGACCACAACATGCGATCGCTATTGCCAAGCAAACTGGTTGGCGCTTGAAGATGGCTGGAAAAGTTGACTTAGGAGATTCTAAGTTTTTTGAACAAGAGATTGCCCCCCATATTGATGGTCAGCAAATTGAATATTTAGGCGAAATTAATCACGCCGAAAAGACTGAACTTCTGGGCAATGCGGCGATCGCTCTTTTTCCCATCGCCTGGCAAGAACCTTTTGGCTTAGTAATGATTGAATCAATGGCAACTGGTACACCAGTAATTGCCATGAATTTAGGTTCCGTACCTGAGGTGATTGCCCACGGTAAAACAGGTTTTATCTGCAAAAACTATGCCCAAATGGCAGCAATCATTCCACAAGCTTTGGAACTCAATCGTCAAACATGCCGAAAGTATGTAGAAAACAAGTTTAGCGTTAACCAAATGGTTAACGGATATGAAGCTGTTTACAGACAAATTATTAAAGACCGCATAGAATCGAATGGCCACATTCATGCGGGCAACATTCGTTTTTAATCAACTGCTTTTTTTGCTTAGCTTAAACAACAATTTTTATTAAAGGAAGACATTGGTATGAGTACGAGAGCCAACACTTGCCCATGCTGCGGCAGTTCCCTTCTGCGTCATGTTCGTCATGGTGAACTATATTGGTTTTGCCTGTCGTGCCGACAAGAAGTACCACTGTTAACTATGACTCGCTTGCCTAATGTGGAAAGCCGAAATACTGGAGTCCTTCCCCAAATAGCTGTTAATTCCTAGTTTTTGTACATCTAACGATTGATAAAAGTGTACTACAAATCAATACTGATTTAGGCAACTCCAAGAAATAAATTATCTTGTTTGAAGTTGCTGACTGAGGAGAGGCAGTTGCTTGGCTGTCGGCAGAGCGCAAAGGCACACTGGCTCCTGTTGAGTGTTGATTGTAAACAGTAGAATATTTTTTACAAAGGAAGTTCCTTTGTTTAGACCTATCAAAAATAGTTCCAACTGTTAAAATCAGGTGGATTTAGTTGATAGGTTTAAAACTTTGTTAGCAGCATTACTTTACGGGCAAGAAGATTTACGTTTAGGGAATTAGCAGCGATGACAGAACCGCTAGCTTGTGTGTTGCATGGTGTAGCGCGTTCTCATATTCAGCCCAAAGATAAAGTAGTCGTCTTGGGAAATGGGGCGATTGGGTTGATGTTTGTCGCAGTTTTAGCAAATACTGCTGAGGTATTGCTATGGGAAGGTAATGACCACAGGTTAGAAATTGGCAAGAAATTGGGTGCAGCCTAGACCTTTAATTACGAGCAAATTCCGGATATTCCCAGTGTGGTGAAAGAACTCACTCAAGGATGGGGTGCAGATGTGGTGATTAAAGCAACAGGTGTGCCTAGCGTTTGGGAAACTGCGATCGCCTCTGCCCGTCCTGGTGCAACAATCAACTTATTCGGTGGCTGTCCCCGGGATACTAAAATTACCGTTAACACAGAACAGCTACACTATAACGAACTAACGATAAAAGGCGTGTTTCATAATACACCAAAGTATGTGCGATCGGCGCTTGCACTCATAGCTAGTCGAAAAATTCCCTTTGAATTACTTATTAGCGAACAGCGACCATTAAAAGATTTAGAACAAGTGTTTTATGAGATGAAGGCGCGTCAAGTGATTAAAGTAGCGATGATTCCTTAAATTGTGTTAGTTACACTGCGAGCAAAAAGACAAAATGTTATTTATGGTAGTCGAGGGATTTAAGGACGGTAAGGCTAAAGAAATATACCGCTTTGTAGTTGTTTAAAGGTAATTAGGGTTTGCTCGCAGGCAGCAAGCAAAATAATAAATCTTCAGAATGTGAGGTACTATTCTAAACACCTCACATTACATTCATCTGTGCGTTTGTAATCAATAGCAACTAATAGGGATTTTAACTTAGATACAATTTATTTTTCTTATAATAGTAGCCCTTCGTACGCATTGTCGCGTTCAACAAGCAAAATATCTATTTTTATTTATCCAGAGAATATTTTCTACTAGTTTGTGCAAATTCTTTGACTTTCAAAAGATAAAGCATACACCAAGTTCAGTAGTTATATATATATTTTTCAACAAATAATATAAAGAATATGCAAAGATATTTATTTAAATCTAGATATGTAAGTAAATATTCTATATGAGTTAGTACGATGTTATTTAGATATTTCCTATTTGGAAGCCAAATACCCAAGGGCGAAGGATAAAGATTCCTTTCCCTATAGCCTCATCAAGTGGTCCCTATTTTCTAACTAGTAAGACTTACGCATTGACAAAACAACTAAATTATGAGGTGGAGATTTAGGAGATTCAAGCTCGATTTTTCAATTCTTCTTTAGCAATGTCTATGGCAGATATTTGCCTATGTGACTGATAAAGGATGATTGAAATTAGCTTGAAACTCGTTTTTCGTGAATTTACACGCTGATGAATTTGTAAAATGCTTAAGGCTTAGACAGTCCCAAGTGCTTGGATAAGTAATACTTACAAGTTAATTAAAAGGAGAATTATCATCAAAAATTTGTAACCCCTAAGGGTGAAATTTAAGTATGTCAAAAGCCTCAACTTTTGGCGAATTTTTGTGCCCTCAAGCACTAAAAGTTGAGAACTGAAGTTATTGCAAAAATCGATTCAGGTAGGAACAATTTATGGCAAATATCATTGGAACCAATGCAAATGACACCCTAGTGGGTACTGGTAGTACCGATACAATTAATGGTAAGGCTGGAAATGATCTCATCACAGCTGGTTATGGCAACGACACTTTAACAGGTGGAGGCGGCAAGGACATATTTGTTTATAACTTGTACGACGGTACTGATACGATTACTGATTTTGGTGGCGTTGGTAAAGGCTCAAATGCAACAGCAGCAGTGATTGCCGAAGTTGATACTATCAAATTCCTTGGCCAGGGCTTGACTGCGCGAAATCTGCTGCTGACACAGAATGGTACAAACTTGGAAATCACCTTTGAAGGAATATCTGATACAAAGGTCATCCTGAAAAACTTCAAATTAGAAAACTTAGATAACCTGAAAGCTTCTGGCACAAGACCAGCGATTGGTAATATCCTGTTTGATGGTCAAACTAGCATTACCGACAGCTTTAATGTTCTGGATGCTAACTCAACTGATACAAACATCGGCATCAAGAACACGGTAACTTTCCTTAATGACCTAGACAACAACATTACTGGTTTAGACAACTCAGATGATGTAGTCAATGGGCAAGAAGGTAATGACAAAATTGATGGCTTAAGTGGCGACGACCTTTTGAGGGGTGGTACGGGCAATGATACTCTCATTGGTGGCATTGGTAACGACACGCTGTATGGTGATGTAGGCAATAATATCCTCATTGGTAATAGCGGTAATGATAGTTTGGTTGCTGATTTAACAGGTGATAATCTACTTTTAGGAGGCGATGGCAACGATTTACTTTCTGCCTCTGGCTTGGTGGACACCTCAGAAGGCTTCTATGATGTCTATCCTGTCTCAGGCAACAATACCCTCAACGGTGGTGCTGGTAACGATACATTAGCTGCTGAGTTTTCATCAGGCGATAACCTACTCTTAGGAGGCGATGGCAACGATTTACTTTCTGTTTCTGGTTACTACCTTAACGAGCGTGGGGGCTATCGCACCTCTGGTAATAATATTCTTAATGGTGGCACTGGTAATGATACATTGCGTGCCGACTATTCAGAAGGTAATAATTTGCTCTCTGGTGGTAATGGCGATGATGTTCTTAGCGTCTCATTTAGTATGGACAATAACACCCTTAACGGTGGCACTGGTAATGATAGTTTGATTGCTAACTATTCATCAGCCAATAACATACTCAATGGTAGCTATGGCAATGATTATCTCTCTGCCTCTGGAATAGAGTCTGGCTTTAGAGGAACCGATAGCACTTATGGTGATAATACCCTCAATGGTGGGGCTGGAGATGATACCCTGAATATCAGCATTTCAGAAGGCGATAATTTAGTCGATGGTGGTGATGGCAATGATTATCTCTTTGCTGCTGGTTACGATTACAGCTTTCAAGCGGATTTCTATAGCACGGCTGGTAATAACACCCTCAATGGTGGCGCTGGTAACGATTTCTTAAATTTTGACTTTTCAACAGGCGATAACCTACTCAATGGTGGTGATGGTAATGATACGATCGCAGCTTCTGGTTACGATTACGATTACGATAATCAGGTTTATCGTAGGACATCTGGCGATAATACCCTCAATGGGGGTGCAGGTAGCGATCGCTTGATTGTTGAATCTTCATCAGGCGATAATTTACTGGATGGCGGGGATGGAAATGATACTCTCATATCCCTTGATTCCATTGGTAAAAACACCCTCAAAGGTGGTAATGGCAATGATACTCTCACTGGTGGCAAAGGAAATGATAGCCTTTATGGGGGAGCTGGTACTGATACCTTTGTTTTCAATAGTTTTAATGAAGGCGTTGATACTATTAGTGACTTTAACGCCACTAATGAAGTGATTCAGGTATCGGCTGCTGATTTTGGTGGTGGTTTATCAGCAGGTGTACTTAAGACAAGTCAATTTACAATCGGTACATCTGCAACCACCAGCACTCAAAGGTTTATTTATAACTCGACTACAGGTGCATTGTTCTTTGACTCTGATGGTAGTGCGGCTGCATTTACTCAGGTACAATTTGCTTCAGTTACTCCTAGCTTGTCACTAACCAACAACAATTTTGTGATTGTTTGAAGGTAATTAGGGTTTCAGCCCAGGCAACAAGTAAGATCATAAACCTTAAGAATGCGAGGTGCTATTCTAAACACCTCGCATTACATTCATCTATGCGTTTGTAATCAATGGCAAACGCTCGCGATTTTAATTTAGATACAATTTATTTTTCTTGTGATATGTAGCCTGCCTGAGACATGGCAGCGTTCAACAAGCAAAATATCTATTTTTATTTATCCAGAGAATATTTGCCTACTGATTTGTGCAAATTCTTTGACTTTCAAAAGATAAAG
>JAQYWR010000063.1 GCA_029379225.1 Nostoc sp. S4
CTCAAATTATTACCTAGCAAACTTTTTGGGCTTTCTTATCCGTCGAACTCACGTTTACTTACGCCTACCTACTTGGTTTGGATCTGCTGAGATTGTTTCCTTTGGCTCTGCTCCAGTCGCAATCACAGAATACTACTATCTTTGAGAGCAACTTGTTATAAAATCGACATTTAAGCTTAGAACTTCAAACTCAATTCTGAACTGGGAATACCAAGATATTGAACTTCATTTCTAAACGTTAGAGAAAAATTTCCTCACACATAATCTCCAATCCCTATTCTCTATTAAGGACTGATAAATAAAAAATATCCCACTGTTCACAGTCATCAGTCATCAGTCATCAACCCCAAACGAGGTAATTTATTTCTTAGAGTTTCCTAATAATGAGTTGCTGATTTGCGATGATGCACGGCTGTAACACCATCGGTGTCTAACAATTTGCCATTATCTATAGTTGCATAAACCAGCCAGTGGTCGCCAGATTCCATTCGGCCTTGTACGGAACATTCGAGATATGCTAAAGCATCATTCAATACCGGAGAACCGTTTTGTGCTTCTTGTGCGGGGACACCAGCAAATCGGTCTTGTCCTGGACCAAAAGGTTTGAGGAAATGCTTCATCAATCCTAAGTGATTGCCTTCTTTAAGAATGTTGAGGACAAATTTATTTCCTGAGTGTGTCAAACTTTCTACGGCGCGGTCTTTGGCAACAGCGATGGTCAAACCAGGAGGATTAAAGCTAGCCTGAGACACCCAAGAAGCTAACATGGCGCTGGATATATCCTCTTGTTTGGCTGTCATAACGCACAGGGAACCAACAATTCGCCCAACTGCTTGTTCAACTGTGGTGGCAGGAACACTTTGCGCTCGCACTTTTTTCGCTTTTTTCAATGTTTGGGCAAAGTCAGTACCAGCTTGTTCGCACAATTGCAAGGTAGCATCGTCGGGTTTGAATTTGACGCGGATGCTCTCAAAGCCAAACCGATATCCAGCATCTTTCAATTTACTTTCGATTAAATCAACCGCTTCACCACTCCAGCCAAAGGAACCAAATACACCAGCAAGTTTATTATTTGTAGCCGTGGCTAGCACAATTCCTAAAGCTGTTTGCACAGGTGTGGGTGCATGACCGCCAAGGGTAGGGGAACCCATAACAAAGCCAGCAGATTTTTCCACAGCAGCCCGGATATCTTCTGGGTCGGTGAATTCGCAGTTAATCGATTCTACCGCAACACCAGCTTTGGTGATCCCCCGAGCGATCGCTTGGGCTAAAGTAGCTGTATTTCCATAAGCCGACGCATAAATCAAAGCTACTGTCAAGTCCGCAGAAGTTTGCTGTTGGCTCCATTCTCTATAAGCTTTGGTCAGTTCGATTAAGCCATAGCGCACCAAAGAGCCATGTCCAGTGGCGTACATTCGTACGGGGAAATCTGCAAGTTTTTCTAGCGCTGTCTCAACTTGACGAGCGTGGGGAGCCATCAGACAATCATAATAATAGCGGCGGTCTTCGTTATAGATTTCCCAGCCTTCATCAAATACCTGGTCGCCGCAAACATGCGCCCCAAATAACTTATCTGAGTAGAGAATTTCTGTTTGCGGATCGTAGGTGCAAAGGTGGTCTGGATAGCGGGGGTTGGGGGTGGGAATAAACTCTAAATTATGCCCATTGCCCAAATCGAGAGTTTCTTCTCCCCGCATCACTAGAATTTGTAAATCTGGATTTTCTAGCGCCCCGCGTAAATTTTTTGCTCCAGGATTAGAACAAACAAAAGTAATTTGCGGGGCAATTTCTAGCAAAGCTTTTAAAGTTGCAGCGCGGTTGGGATTAATGTGTCCCAAAATTATATAATCTAGTTTTTTAACATCAAAACGCTGCTGCAAGGCTTGTAAATAAATTTGGGTAAATGTTTCCCCAGGAGGGTCAATCAGGGCATTTTTCTCGCTTTCAATTAAATAAGAATTAGCAGTTGTACCCTTAGCCAGAGCATATTCTATTTCAAATCTCAGCCTTGACCAACTACGCGATCGCAATATTCTTGTATCTGTTGCAATCGGGAAAACTTGAACGTCACGGGGTTTGTTTGTTGACATAGCTTTATTAGGGATTGGGGACTGAGTACTGGAAGATGGGGAAATAGGGAGATGGGGGGATAGGCAGATGGGGTGAAACTACGCCCACCACCCTACACTGCCAATGCCCAATCCCCAATCCCTAATCCCTAGTCTTTAATAATGGTTTCCGACTTTTCTGTGATGCACAGCAGTCAAGGCATCAGGCTTAGAAACTCGTCCGGCGTAAACTGTACTGTATACTGCCCAGTGGTCGCCGCAGTCCATTCTACTGATGACTTCACACTCCATATAGGCTAGGGCGTCGGTGAGGATGGGGGCACCGTTTTCGGCTGGCTGGGTTCTCACTCCTTGAAAACGGTCTGCACCAGGGGCGAACCGCTTCAAAAAGTGCTTCATTAGTGGTTGAAAATTGCCTTCCTCTAAAACATTAAGTACAAAGCGATCGCCTACTTGCATGAGTGATTCAATTGCCCGGTCTTTGGCGACTGCAATGGAAAATCCTAAGGGTTTGAAGCTGGCTTGAGCAACCCAAGAAGCTAACATCGCACTGGAAACGTCGCCTTTTTTGGCAGTGATAATATATAGTCCACCGCTGAGTCTACCTAGTGCTTTGTCCAAGTCTGCACCAAGCGATTTCATGGCTTTAATGCTGCGATCGCGTGTTACCCATTGACCTAAGTCTGTACCCGCTTCTTCACAGAGTTTGTAGATGTTTTCTGTGGGTATTTCCTTAATCCGAATTGCTGGGAAAACGGTTGTCAAGCCCAAATTTCGGAATTTACCTAGCAAAGGATCTATCGGTTCATCATCGCCGCCACCAGTTTCAAATACGCCGATGGCTTGCTTTTCTTTGGCAGATCCTAAAATTGTGCTGAGTGCAGCTTGGATGTTAGCAGCGCCAGAAGCCGGAGGTAAACCAACAACCAAGCCAGCACAGCGGCCAACTAGTTCCCGTAACTCTTGTAAATCGACTTCAGATCCCAAGTCCACAATTTCTATACCAACATTAGTTTTGCCGATCCCGTTGGCAATTGCTTGGGCGAGGCGATCGCTATAACCGTATTCGGAAACGTAAAATATCCCAATGGTTGTTTCTGCCTTGGTTTGGGTTTGGCTCCAAGTGCGGTAACGTCCAACTAGTTCCTCAACATTGTAAGATAATAACGGGCCGTGACCAGTGGCGATCGTGGCGATAGTTTTTAATTCCCCCATTCGCTTGAGGGCAGATAACACTGACCGGGCGTTTGGCCCCATCAAGCATTCGTAGTAATATTTAAAGTCTGCTTCAATAGTTTTTAAATCTTCGTCGAAGGTGCTATCAGAACAATAATGCATCCCGAAAGCATCGCAGGTAAAAAGAATTTGCGTTTTATGGTCGAAGCTGAAGATGGTATCTGGCCAATGTAAATTTGGTGCAATTACAAATTCAAATTCATGACCGTTACCTAAATCTAAGCGATCGCCATTTTTGACAATCTGGCGTTTAAATGGCTGATGTACTAAATTCTCCAAAAACTGAATTGCTACCTTAGATGCGACAACGGTAATATCCGGAGCCATTTGCAGCAAATCTTTCACTAAACCGCTATGGTCTGGCTCGGTGTGGCTGATAATCAAATAATCTATTTCTTTGGGGTTGATTAATCCCGTGAGCGTATCAAAATATAGTTGACGAAACTTTTCGTGGGAGGTATCCACCAATGCGGTCTGTTCCCCCCGAATGAGAAACGAGTTATAAGTAGTACCGTTTTGCAGACCGAACTCAATATCGAAGCGATCGCGATCCCAATCTAGCGAGCGAATTGCTGTTGTATCTTGAGCGATTTCCACAGTCTGTATGGTGAGCCGTTTTTCAGTTTTTTCGCTGAGTGCTACCATAACTCCCCTCCTTGACAAATTGAGTATTTATTCCTCTTGTCTTATTGTGCCACGCCTTGAATGTAAATTTTTATTAATTTTTAAGATTTAAGTTAAAAACAATCAAATGAGTGAACCACACAGGTATGAAGGACTGACAGAGAATATTTGGCTAGCTTTGGAGATTGGTAATTCTCGGTTGCACTGGGCGTTATTTAGAGGGGAAACTCTCGATTGTGCTTGGAATAGTGACTATTTGCCTGAGTCTGTCATTTATCAGTTAGCTCAATCTCAAACACTCAATGATTTATTAATAGCAATTTTCCCAACCAAAGACCGAACTAGGGAACTGACAAAAACAAACACAAGCAGTTCTTTTTCATCCCTCCCTCTCCTTCTCCTCGCCTCTGTAGTTCCCAGCCAAACTGCTATTTGGCAAACTTATCCCAACGTTCGTGTTATTACTTTAGACGAAATACCACTGCAAGGTATGTATCCCACATTTGGAATTGACCGGGCTTTAGCTTTGTGGGGCGCGGGGAAAACTTGGGGTTTTCCAACATTAGTGATTGATGCAGGAACAACGCTAACTTTTACGGCTGCTGATGCTAACCAATGTTTAGTTGGAGGCGCAATTCTGCCAGGATTAGGTTTGCAATTTGCAACTCTAAGTAAACAAACAGGACAATTACCATTAGTAGAAATCCCAGATTTGACATTTCTACCACCACGTTTTGCACTCCAGACAACAGAAGCGATTCAAAGTGGAGTGATTTATACTTTTATAGCAGGAATTAAAGATTTTATTCAGGCTTGGTGGAAATTATTTCCTGATGGAAAAATTACAATTAAAGGTGGCCATCGCACTTTAATAATTAGTTATCTACAAGTTTTATATCCTGATATTGTAGAGCATTTAATTGTTGATACAAATTTAATTTTTCGGGGAATGCGGGAAATAGTAATAGGTGATGAATAAATGGTAAATATTATGGCAATCCCCGATAAATAAACAGATTAAATTATAGATTGAATAAAATTAAGAAAGAATATTTATAGTGAACTTATACCCAAAACATCACCGTTTTATGCAATCACCATAATATCAACTATTAGAAATTTGACATTGTTGAATCAGGGGAATGCAAATGATAAACTCAGCACCAACTCCTGGTTGCGAAATGCATTCTAAAGAACCGCCATGTCTTTCTTTGATAATTTGGTAACTAATAGCCAGTCCCATCCCCGTACCTTGTCCAATGGGCTTGGTCGTAAAAAAGGGATTAAATATTTGCTTTTTAGCATCTTCTGGTATTCCTAGTCCGTTGTCGGCAATGCGAATTGTCACTTGATTTGACGCTAGTAATTGGGTGCGAATATAAATTCGGGGATTATCGATTTTATTGTGTTTTTTTATTGCCCATCGACCTCTAAGCACTGAATCTTCTAAAGCATCGATTGCATTCACTAAAATATTCAAAAATACTTGATTTAACTGCCCAGCATAACAATCAATCAAGGGCAGACTGCCATATTCTTTAATCACCTCAATTTGTGGACGCTTATCAGTAGCCTTGAGGCGGTTTTGGACGAGCATCATCGTACTATCAATTCCCTCATGGATATCAACCGCTTTCATTTCAGCTTCGTCTAAGCGAGAGAAAGTCCGCAGGGAAAGTACAATCTCTCGAATCCGCTCTGCTCCCATCATCATCGATTTGAATAATTTGGGGAAGTCTGACCTTAAAAAATCTAGTTCAATTAGATTTGCAAACTCCTCAATTGCCTTGACAGATTGGGGATAATGTTTTTGGTAGAGATCTAACAGTGAAAATAAGTTTTGGGCGTATTCATCAGCTGGTTTAAGGTTGCCGTAAATAAAGCTAACCGGGTTGTTGATTTCGTGAGCAATGCCTGCTACCATTTGACCGAGAGCAGACATCTTTTCGCTTTGAATTATTTGAGCTTGCATTTCATGTAAACTATTTAATGTATTTTCTAATTCTTGGCTTCTGTGCTGCAAGTCTCTTTGAGAGTCTTCTAACTCACAAATTACTTTCTTGAGTAAAAATTCTTTTGTGCCAATATCAGTTTCTAGCTGGCGGCGTTCAGCTTGACAGCGTTCTAGCTTTTTTTGTAAGAGACGGTTTTTCTTTTCCAACTCTTGGATCTGGACAAAATCCCTTTGGTTATCCATACACTACTTATTTTGTTCCCATTAGCAGTGTGACAAACGTTTTATTATGAAATTGCGTTTGACCTTTGTCCACCAAAGGAGCAATTTCACCGTAAGCGTAGAAACCACAGCAAGGTAACGCCTTTGGTAAATGAGTTTTCACAAGCTGATACTCAAGTCTTGCCAGAGTTCCCAGAATTCGCCGTCGGGCTGCACAGGAAATAAGTAACGCTGCTGTTGGCTCCACACCTGGATAATCGGCAAGAGCATTCTTTAGGGATGCCTCAGAAGCTGATAGAATATTGTCACGAGTTGCATCGGTGATTTGCACCACAGCCTGTT
Organism: Nostoc sp. S4; assembly: GCA_029379225.1. GTDB lineage: Bacteria > Cyanobacteriota > Cyanobacteriia > Cyanobacteriales > Nostocaceae > Nostoc. Next base: position 6,448 of record JAQYWR010000063.1, read on the forward strand.
GAGGAATGTCAGAGAAGAAGGTAACGCTACCAGATTGTTGATCGTAACCATTGGGTGCCCGCATATAAAAATGGTCTCGATCCTCAAAAACTGCCAAGGCATGGATTGCAAAGTTAGCCGCAAATCGTTCTTCACCGAGATAGTGCTGGTAGAAATCTAAGGCACGCTCTCCATCAATTTCATAGACTACGTTGCCATTAACTTTAGTTACACGACTACGTTGGCTGATAGGAGTCCAACCACTGGCAACTCCGTGGGAAAATAATAGTTGTCCAGAGAACAGCAGCACTGGCACTGAATCACTTAAGACTTCACCCTGGAAGAATTGGTAGGTTTTGTCAAAGGTATAGTCATCAGCAGCCATTCCGCCAATAATCGGAATATGCTCTCCCAAGCTTTGTTTTAAACCTTCTAAAATTAACACCCCATTGCTCGTCAGACTATCAGGAAAGGTGAGGCACAATTGTGGCACAGATGCACTTTTTACCTTTGCTTGTTCAATCGCTTGTTGGGCTGCAAGGGCTGGATTTTTGGATGCTCCTCGTCCAATACCTGCCCGAATTTCCACTTCATCCGTAGCAAACAGCATTAAGGTTAGAGAGTCTTGCTGAAACTCCAGAATTGAGGAGATTTCTCCATTTGTAGTTCCACCAATCAACTCAATTCCAGGAAAAGTATCTTGGATGCGTTGCAAAATTAATACATGGTCAAAGTCTATAGCAGTGAATAAAAGTCCAGCTTGAGGAATTGACCCTGCAAGTGAACGGCTACATTCTTGAAGAACTTCAGCGATCGCATTTTGAGAATCGGGATCGTCGCTATGACCAACAACAACTTGAAACACAACTACCTCGTTGTAAGTTTAAATATCCTATGCTAATTCGGATGTTAGCTTTCTGTACTTACAATTAGATTTCCCATTTCCTGGAATCAAATCTCAGTTCACCTGACTTTTTATTATCAAAATAAGTATGGGCGAGTTGTGACTAGAAAATAATATAAATAAAAATAGCGACAAAGAGCAAAATTATGCTTTCTACGATTAGATTAGTGTTAACTGTGGTAAGAGCGATCACCCGATCCAAATTAGTATGAATAATGCAAACTTTCAAAGCAAGCTTTATATATATTTAGTTGAAATCATCTGTTTTAAAATATATAACTTGCATTTATTCAATTACTAATGTCCAATATCCCATCCTTTATGCCCAATTTTCTTTAACAAACTCTCGAATATCTATCGCTATATCCTCAGCAAAAGATTGTGGTAAGTCATTTCCAGCATGGGGAATCATTTTCAACTCAACTTTTGGTATTAGTTGAGCATAAACTTGACTCTTAGCTAAAGCATTTGGTGTGTCTTGGCTCCCTTGTAAAATTAAAACTGGAACTTCAATTGTGTAAAGCCGTTTTTGTAATAATTCCGCCTCTATTTCTGCTTGTCGGCGTTTAAAAAGTAACTGGCAAGCTATAGGGTAACGCAATAAATCTTGACGTGATTGCAATTCCTGGATAAATTTTTCATGCCAACCCAAGATTTTAGTGAAGGAAGTTAGCGATCGCAACGATTTAACTATCAATGGAGGATAATTTAGTAATTGCCGCATCTTTTGGCAATACTCTTGTTGTCCTGCTATCTCTACACCCTCAGGTGCTAGCAGTACCATACCATTAACTTTCTCTGGATACTTGAGGACATAACTAGCAGCAATCCAACCTCCAAGAGAATGCCCTACTAAATAGACTTTTTCTAGCTTAACAGCTTCCAAAAACTCAGCTAAACACTCGACTTGTAAATCAATCGAATGATGGATATTAGGATTTTCCGACTCACCAAAGCCTAATAAATCAGGTGCGAAGCAATGGAAATTCTCTGCAAGGGACTCCATTACAGATAACCATTGACTGCTATCATTCCAAGCACCATGTAAAAAAATTATCGGAATTTCTGTACCTGCTTCACGCCAAAATAATAGCCCTTGAGAAAGCTTTCTCCGGGAGTTACGGAATAGTGTATCCATTTTAATTTAGTAGTTAACCTTTAGCACCATAATAAATAGTCATTAGTCATTGGTCATTAGTCATTTGTCATTTCCTGCAAAGTTGAGCCATTGCGTTGTAGGGGTTTCCCATTTGTTGGCTCTTAAGGTTCCCGCACTTTAAAGCAAGTAACGTTTAATATTCCCTAACCTCTCTACGAGACGCTTTGCGTAGCTTGCTTCTTTGTAGAAGTACGCAAGAAACTTTGCACTTTATCATTTGTCGTTTGGAAATAACTAATCACCAATGACTAACGACCAATGACTAATAACAAAATACTATTATGCCAATGTTGTCAACCCATTCAAGTAGTCTTGCAACTGTTGAGTATGGTCGTGAGACATCTGTCCTGGAGGTAGGAAATTACAAGCAAAAGCTTGGATTTCCATCACTTCTAAAGTATCTTTAACTTCCATTGTCCCACGCACCTCAGCTTCAACCACAATACAAATTGAATGAATTCTCGGATCGCGCTCTGGCGAAGAGTAAACTCCTACTAAACGGTTAATTTTTACCAATTCTAGTCCAGTTTCCTCCATCAATTCCCGGCGGACTGTGTTGGGAACATCTTCTCCCCAATCCACAATACCTCCAGGCAATGACCAAAGACCATTGTCACGCCGCCGGATCAGTACGATCCGACCATCGGGTAAAATCGGGATGATACTAGTGCCAGTAATGGGATGACGAAATATAATACCCAATACTGTTTGTCCAATACGCCATAAGCTACGGCTGGACTCGACAGCTGACGGAAAAAAAGCAGTAAAGTTCAATCTTCAAAATTTATGTATTGTATTTTATATTTCCCTACCACTTACATAGGCTCAACTAATATAATTTCTGTTGAGTTTTGTTTTATACAAAAATGTTTGTGGTCTGAGATTTTATTCTCACGATTTACGTAGAATACTCTTAATTCTAACATCAAGTTTATCAAGAAGCACTGTATTTCTATATACATAATATTTGTTATCAATCATTAGTTCTCTGTCCTCTTGTGCAAAGTTGAGCTACTGCTCTAATAGAGCTTCGTGTCTCCTTTAATGGGATCTGAGGAAAGGAAACCTTTGCTCATACTTTGCGCTTTGGCAGTTGTTATTTGTCTTTTATTTATTCACTAATGACCAATAACTAATTATTTAGAACTACTATATTGTTTAATTAGACCTGTTAAACTTTTGCGAGATAAATAATACTGGTTTTTCCAAGAATAACACCAATTAGCTAATTTACATTTAATTCAAATATTTAAAGCTTAGAAACCATATTTTTCATCTAACTGCCAAATAGATAATTTTGAATTGTTATTGACATTATAAAGTTGAATGCGGTAGACTAGAAGACTGTTTAAAGCGTATTAATTGTTGCACTAGGTTACAAGTATATCAATAACATTGGTAGCTGATATTGCCTACGTCATGCCTAGTTGCAATTTTTTGTTGTTTATTAACGAGGTGAACATGGCTAAGCGCCGTAACCCGAAAAAAGAAAAGGCGCTACGGAACCAGGCATATGCCCGGAAGTTTCGTAAACGGACTACGACAGGAAGAATGCAGAGAAGATTCCAACAAAGACCACCGAAGAGTGAGGAAGATGAGGGCGCAGCAGCAATAGATGCTGAGTAAGTTGCCTGTTAAAATACTTGCTTTTTAAGTCTTTAGAATTTGGGGGCGTACAAATGTACGCCCTCAATTATTTTGGGGAATGGGGCATGGGGAAGAAGCAGGGGAGCAGGGAGTAGGGAGCAGAGGGAAAGATTTTCTTCCCTGTCCCCTTGCCGATCTCCCCGATCTCACTCATCTTCCTCATCTCGCTACTTCCTACTCGCTCTCTTGGCTAACTTGAGCGCGGGCGGCTATCAGTGCTTCATGTACCTGTGCAAAGCCAGTACCGCCGTAACTGTTGCGAGCAGCTACAACTTGATGGGGGGATATGGCCTGATAAATATCTGCGGCAAATGCTGGATGTACTTGTTGCCACTCGTCTAATGTCAAATCTTTTAAAAGTTTACCTGTAGCAATACTTGTTTTTACAACTTTACCCACAAGATTATAAGCTTCTCGGAAAGGCACACCTCGTGCTGCAAGATAATCTGCGACATCAGTAGCATTAGAAAAGTCTTCTGTCACTGCTTCCCCTAAGCGCTGAGTACGAAATTCTAAGCCTGACTCCAGCAAAATTGTCATTGCTTGCAAACAGGCTTTGACTGTGTTGACACTATCAAATAAACCTTCTTTATCTTCTTGCAGGTCTTTATTATATGCCAAGGGTAGCCCTTTCATAATCACCAGCATTGCCTGGAGATGACCAAATACACGCCCTGTTTTTCCCCGCACCAATTCTGGGACATCGGGATTTTTCTTTTGGGGCATGATACTCGAACCTGTTGCACAACTATCTTTGAGGGTGACAAAGCGAAATTCTTCAGATGACCAAAGAATCACTTCTTCTGCAAGTCGGCTGAGGTGAACCATAATTAAGCTAGCAGCACACAAAAATTCGATCGCAAAATCGCGATCGCTCACTCCATCGAGGCTATTAGCATAAATATTGTCAAATTTCAAGAGTTTGGCTGTGTAATGGCGGTCAATCGGGAAAGTAGTTCCGGCTAAAGCACCGCACCCCAAAGGTGAAATATTCACGCGGCGAGAAACATCACTTAGGCGTTCCCAGTCGCGTTGTGCCATTTGAAAGTATGCCAGGAGATGGTGAGCTAAACTTAGAGGTTGGGCGCGTTGCAGGTGAGTATAGCCAGGAATTAAAGTCTCAACGTTTTTTTCGGCTATATTTAAGAGAATACCTTGAAATTCTCGCAATTGGTTTTTGATTTGTTGGATTTGGTCGCGCAGATAAAGTCTGGTATCAGTGCCAACTTGGTCATTGCGCGATCGCGCTGTATGCAGTTTTTTACCCACATCGCCGACAATTTCCGTTAATCGTCGTTCGACTGCAAAATGCACATCTTCAGCATCGACACCAGGCTGAAATTTTCCCTGGCGATACTCTTGGCGAACTTGGTCTAAACCTGCGATTAGTTGCTCGCCTTCTTCTTTGGAGATAATGCCCGTGTGAGCGAGCATTTGGGCATGAGCTTGAGAACCAGTCAAGTCATATTCGATTAATTCAATATCAAAATTTATACTGGCATTAAACCGAGCGATCGCTGGATGTAATGCTGATTCAAACCGCTGACTCCAAGTTTGTTCTTTAGTCATAGATATGAGAGAAATGAAGGAGAGTTAAGAGTTAGCAGCCTCACCGGAGATTATTTGGGTTGCTGCGGTTAAAAGTGATAAATTTTTGACTTCTAACTTCTGACTGCTAACTTTTAACTCCTAACTTTTAAATTTAACCGTAGCTAGTTAGATTCCGAATGATATAGCCAATGACTAAACCGATCAACAATGCCCACACTTGACCTGTTTGTATAAAGTGGTTCCAAGATTTTTGCATCTGACCCATCAGATCGGGATCGGTAATTGTTGGTGCTAGTGCCATCAAATTTACAGGTAAATGCCAAAATAACTGAGATATCAAATCGCTGTAGTAGCTCATATTTGGTGATTAACAGATTGGAGATGCCAAATTTCAGTATCAGTTTATTTATTAAAAAATTACTGATAAATACTGAAATATTGAGTATGACCTTAATGTCTTAACTCAAGATCCAGGGGATGCCAACCGCAATTTCTCGGCTGTTCGCAAAATTTGCCCTGCCAAAACTGCCGCGCCAAAACCATTATCGATATTTACTACACCTACTCCCGCGGCACAAGAGTTGAGCATTGTCAATAGGGGTGCTAAACCGCCAAAACTTGCGCCATAACCGATGCTGGTGGGTACGGCAATCACGGGACAATTAGCTAAACCAGCAACAACACTGGGTAAAGCACCTTCCATCCCCGCGACTACAATCAACACCGATGCCGAATCGATAAGGTGACGATTACTTAATAAGCGGTGAATCCCTGCAACACCGACATCCCACAGACGCTGTACCCGAAAACCAGAAAGTTCAGCAGTGACAGCGGCTTCTTGAGCAACGGGTAAATCAGCGGTACCAGCAGAAAGAATGGTAATTTTACCCTGAAATTGTGGTTCGATAGTAGGAGGAGCGATCGCACAAATTCGCGCCTGTTCGTAATATCGCAAACCAGTAACTCTTGCTTGCAGTACCTCATAAACTGCACTTTCAATGCGGGTTGCCATTACCACCGGGTTACGGAGGCGCATCACTTCGATAATTTGAGCAATTTGCTCCGGTGTTTTTCCAGGACCCCAAATCACCTCTGGGAAACCAGTTCTTAACTGGCGATGGTGGTCAATTTTAGCGAACTCACCCACACTTTCATAGGTTAAATCTTTAAGAGAATCTAAGGCTATATCCGGGGAAACTTTACCATTGGCAACCGCTTCTAAAAGCGATCGCAAATTTTTTTCAGTGGTCATTTATGCTTTGTCCTTTGTCATTTATCATTAGTCATTAGTCATTTGTGCTTTGTCCTTTGCAAATAACTAATGACTAATGACAAATACCTCGGCTTCTTTACGAGACGCACTCGCGTTTGCTCAGTACAAGTGACTAATGACTAATCAGTTACTTTCAATTCGTAGAGGTTCCAGAATGGCCCACCAAGAGCAGTATAGCGAATACCTTGGAAGCGATCGCGTACTGCTTGCAAGTTCAATCCTTCCACCAAATGAATAAACGGCAATTGTTCTGAGGCGATGCGCTGATATTCGTAATAAATCTCTTTGCGCTTGTTTTCATCTAATACTTGTGCGCCTTGAATATAAAGGCGATCTATTTGTTTTTCCCAATCAGAAACTTCCCAACCAATTAGCGGCGGATCTCCAGGTTGTGCGCCTTGATTAAATGCGTGAGATCCACCAGTAATTCTCCAGATATTGCTAGCACTATGGGGTTCAATACCACCTCCAGCAAATCCTCCAAGGTAACAATCCCAATCTTGTGTAACTTTCAATTTTTCTAAATAAGAATTGAAACTGAGGATTTGCAAATCAACTTGAATACCAATTCTCGCAAGGTCTCGGCGGATTTGAGATGCCATATCTCCTCTAACTTTCCTTTCAGAATTTGTTAAGAGTGTAAATCTAACTCGGTTGCCATCAGCATCGACAAGTTGATTTTGAGCATTATATTTAAATCCAGCTTCTAACAGTAATTTTTTTGATTTTTCTGGTTGATAATTATATACCTTTAATCCTTTTTCTGGAGGGAGGAAGTAGGGACTTTTCACATAAACAAATGAATCTTGCAGTTCCCCTATTCCCCGGTAAGCATTGATTTTCATCGTTTCGCGGTCTAGTGCATAGGCTACAGCCTGTCTAAATTCCTTTTGATTAAACCAGCGGGATTTGATGGGATCTACCAAAGGCTTACCCTGAGAATTCTTAGCTTTATTCAGATTAAAAGAAATAAATGTTGTACTTGTATCTGGTCCGCCATTGTAGATTTTCATCTTCGCTCGTTTTTCTTCTCGTTTGAGCAAACTAAAACCTTCCGGAGGAACTTCTAAATCATCTAATTGTCCAGAGCGAAAACTAATCAATTGGTTTTCAGTGGATTCAATAATTTGCAGTACAATACGCTCAATGTAAGGCTGAGGATTGCCCTGAGCATCTTTACGCCAGTAGTAGGGATTGCGTCGAAATATAACTCGTTGACTAGGAACATAACTTTCCATTACATAGGGGCCGTTGCCGACAATTTTTTTAGGGTCAGTGCCTGTTCCCCACAGAGAAATAAACTTAGGATTTCCATTAGATTCAGTTGTGCGAATTGCTTCTTGTAGAGCATGGGCTGGCATAATTGGGATGCCACCTACATATCTTAAAAAAGGAGCAAAAGGTTCTTGGATTGTAAATTCTACTCGACGAGCGTCAATTTTTTTTACTTTTGGCAAAGTATCTTTCTCGCCAATTTTTAAAGCGTCTTTAGTGGAAGTTGGAATTTTAGGATTAAGATAAATTTCGTTATAAGTAAAAACAACATCATCAGCAGTCATTGGTTTACCATCTGACCACTTAAGTCCTTCTCGCAAGGTGATGACAACTCGTTGTGCATCTTGAGAAACTTCCCAGGATTCTGCCAAACCAGGTTCTAGATTTGTAGTTATCGGATTCTCGTTAGTTAATGAGTCATAGATGAAGCCAAAAACGCTATATGCTGAATCATTCAAAGCATAATTAAAAGTTGAAGGCTCACTTAAAACTGCGGTAACAAGTTGTGGCACTTGAGCTGCTGCGGTTTTGAAATTACTTGGGTTACAGGCTGTAAGTATCAATGCTGTTGCTAAACTCAGAATTCCTGATAACCAAAAATATTTAATTTTTAAAAAGATAGCTGGTAATTTCATAGAATTAAATCTATTAGAATTCAGTTTAATTATGGCTAACACTCTAAGGGGTTAGCTAAACATAAGTTATGAAAAGATTGTACTTTTTTGACATCATTTCATCGTCATTACTGCAACAATAAGACTACAGCATAAGCACAAATACCTTCTTCTCGTCCTACCGGGCCTAATTTTTCATTGGTGGTAGCTTTGATGCCAACTTGATTGGATTCTAATTCTAAAACTGTCGCTAATTTCTCGCGCATTTTAAGGATATGCGGTTTTAATTTTGGACGTTCTGCCACAACCACCGAGTCAATATTTCCCACTTGCCAGCCTTGCTCCCGAATTAGCTGATGTACTTGAGTTAATAGTATTAAACTATCTGCTCCCGCCCATTGGGGATCGGTAGGGGGAAAATAATGACCAATATCGCCCAAGGATAATGCCCCAAGCATGGCATCCATAATCGCATGGGTGAGTACATCAGCATCACTATGACCCAACAAACCGAGTTCATGGGGAATTTGGATTCCTCCTAAAATTAAAGCGCGATCGCTCACCAGTTGGTGAATATCGTAGCCGTTACCAATACGGATTTTAGTCATTTGTTATTAGTTATTAGTCATTGGTTATTCATTTCTCCCCCTACCTCCCCTGCTCCCCCTGCTCCTTCATCCCTTCCCATTTTTCCAGGAGATCGGGACGGCGATCGCGTGTTTTTTGAATTTGTTGTTCGTAACGCCAGCGATTGATGGCGGCGTGATTTCCAGATAGCAATATCTCTGGTACTTTCAATCCGCGAAAGTTAGCTGGACGAGTGTATTGAGGATAGTCTAGTAAGCCCTCCTCAAAACTTTCTGCTGTTAGGGACTCGGTTTTGGCTACGGTTCCTGGTAAAAGCCGCACTACACCGTTAATTAAAGCCATTGCTGGAATTTCCCCACCAGTCAAAATAAAATCTCCTAGAGAAACTTCACGAGTCACCAAATGCAGTACCCTCTCATCTACTCCTTCGTAATGCCCACAAATCACTACTAACTGGTCATAATTTGTTGCCAATTCTCGCAACAAAGGTTGATTGATTGTTTGACCCTGTGGACTCATTAAAATCACTTCTCTTCTAGGTAGAATCGGCAGCGACTCCACAGCATTGAAGATTGGTTCTGGCTTCATTAGCATCCCCACGCCACCGCCATAGGGTTCATCATCTACCTTACGGTGCTTGTCAGTTGTAAAGTCTCGTGGATTAATCAGATGCACTTGGGCAATCTGTTTGGCTAAGGCTTTACTCAGCAGCCCAGAACTGAGAACAGAGTAAAAACTGTCAGGAAAAAGTGTAACTATATCAAAACGCACAGTAATTCGTATTCAAGGACACTAATCTAAAGAATGAATGTCTAGCAAACACAAGAAGCCAATGTTAGGGTCAAACTACAGTTAAACTTTATCAATAGTATCTAAAAGTACCAACAGCTTGGACTTTAGATGGGATCTAAAGTTTTTCTAATTACTTAATTTATGTTTAAATGTTGTCACAACTACATTTAAATTAATAATCATATCAAGTTAACAACTTTCAGGATGCATCGAGCCAGCCTTAGAAATAAACGTCGTCTTACCTGCTCGTCCCTAATCTCAAGAGGGAAATCTGACACTTTTGCGTCAATTTCTTCTTTGTCAGCAGAAGCTACACCTAGGTTGCTTCTTTTAAGGAATATAAGTTATTACAGCCGACGGCACTTACTAACCTTTGGGATGCTCCCGACGAACAACTTTGCGAAAGTTCGCAATGCAGTGTCTCTCCAACGCACTGGCTCCTCAACGGGGGGAAACGCGTGCAAAGAAGTGTCCTCCCTAGCCTACAAAAGAAGAACTATTTTGCCCGTCTGGAAGTGGACAGGCGAAAAAGACGCTAGCAGCAGAGGAATGGCAACAAACACGTTTAAACTGAGGTCTCGTGTGCGTTATCCAAGAATTTGGAACTGTGGCTCAGGAGAATCCAAACTTTATAAAAGTGTCCTCTCAAAAGTTGTAAAGCGCAAAAATCATCAGGCTCCCGATCTTGTTAAATTCACACGCCATTCGCCACAAGCCGGGAGACCCGTCCAAGGCGATGGCTCCTGAAGTTGTTGACGGAGAAACACAATGCCGGAATTAAAAGCTAAATCGCTGGAAATGAGGACACCCCAAGCAACTAAAACCGCCGTTCTGGTTATCGGAGGCGCAGAAGACAAAGTTCACGGGCGCGACATCCTACGAACTTTTTTTGGACGTGCTGGTGCTAGTAAAGGCTATATTACAATTATTCCATCTGCCTCTCGCGAACCCGCTATCATCGGTGGTCGGTATATTCGGATTTTTGAAGAGATGGGTGCTCAGAAGGTAGAGATTTTAGACATCCGCGAACGAGAACAGTGTGAAGCCTCCCAGATTAAAGCATCCTTAGAAGCCTGTAGTGGGGTGTTTTTGACAGGAGGAGACCAACTGCGTTTGTGTGGCGTATTGGCAGATACGCCAGCGATGGAAATTATCCGGCAGCGGGTGAGGTCAGGGGAACTTACCTTAGCAGGCACTAGTGCCGGAGCGGCAGTGATGGGGCATCATATGATTGCTGGCGGCGGTAGTGGAGAGTCGCCAAATCGTTCTTTAGTGGATATGGCAACGGGCTTGGGATTTATTCCTGAAGTCATTGTTGACCAACACTTTCATAACCGTAATCGTATGGGGCGGCTGATTAGTGCGATCGCAGCTCATCCCGATCGCTTGGGTATTGGCATTGACGAAGATACTTGTGCTGTATTTGAACGTGATGGCTGGCTACAAGTTGTGGGTAAAGGCAGTGTCACCATTGTCGATCCCACCGAGCTCACCCACACGAATGAACCTTATGTCAGTGCTAACGAACCTTTAACGGTGCATAACTTACGTCTGCATATCCTCAGCTATGGCGATCGCTTCCACTTGTACCAGCGCACTGTATTGCCTGCTGTACACCGAATCTCCAGCTGACGCGATCGAGTCTCTAAGGTTACACTGAGTTGACTAGAAATTTAGATTTGCCAGCAAAGGATTTTAGATTAAAAGAGCTTTTTGGTATGTGTTGGACTAACATCTTGTGACGTTAAGACAACAAAATCGACTAAACAAATCTCAAAGACGCTCGTTTTGCAAGGCACTTCTCTTTTAACTTTGCTAATCCCTACGCTATCGTAAATCTAATAATTAACATGAGTTGAGTACCTTTGTAGTCTGTTTCAATTCAAAAGACGCTCGCGGACTAGACGTGAGCTAGGTATCGCCAATCCGTCTGGAAAAGCTTTGCTCAATGGAAACCTTTGCTCAAACTTTTCGCTAAATTCTTAAATTGGTTGATTGCTCATTTATTTCTTGCTGTAGAAAAATGATGAGAATACCATGTAAAAAGAAAAAACTGTTTACTATGAACAGTTTAACGGTTAATTCCAGTAAGAAACTAGAACTTTGGTTCCGAATCTCCATCTACCTATTCCCATGAGAATCCTCAAGATCCAGACCTTACGCGGCCCAAACTACTGGAGCATTCGACGCCACAAGCTAATCGTCATGCGCCTCGATTTAGAAAACCTTGCCGAGACGCCCTCGAATGAAATTCCTGGCTTTTACGAAGGATTAGTTGAGGCGCTGCCAAGTCTGGAGGGTCACTATTGTTCGCCTGGCTGTCGCGGTGGTTTTCTGATGCGCGTGAGAGAAGGCACGATGATGGGTCACATCGTGGAACATGTAGCACTAGAACTCCAAGAATTAGCTGGAATGCATGTCGGCTTTGGTCGCACTCGCGAAACTGCTGCACCTGGAATTTACCAAGTAGTAATTGAGTACTTGAATGAGGAAGCCGGACGTTACGCTGGACGAGCTGCGGTGCGGCTATGTCAAAGTATCGTCGATCGCGGTCGTTACCCCAAAGCAGAACTAGAGCAAGATATCCAAGACCTGAAAGACTTCAGTCGTGATGCTTCCTTAGGCCCTTCTACAGAGGCGATCGTTAAAGAAGCTGAAAAAAGAGGTATTCCCTGGATGGCTTTAGAAGCCCGCTTTTTGATCCAGCTAGGTTACGGCGTCAATCAAAAGCGGATGCAAGCAACAATGACGGACAACACCGGCATTTTGGGCGTAGAACTAGCTTGCGACAAAGAAGCCACCAAGCGCATCCTCGCAGCCGCTGGGGTACCAGTACCTAGAGGTACAACGATCAACTTTTTGGACGATTTAGAAGAAGCCATTGAATACGTTGGCGGCTATCCAATTGTGATTAAGCCACTTGATGGCAATCACGGACGTGGTATCACTATTGATATTAGAACTTGGCAAGAAGCTGAAGCTGCTTACGAAGCGGCCAGACAAGTTTCCCGCTCAATTATCGTTGAAAGATATTATGTTGGGCGCGACCACAGGGTACTGGTAGTAAATGGCAAAGTAGTGGCAGTAGCCGAACGCGTGCCAGCTCATGTAATTGGTAATGGCAGATCCACCATCGCCGAATTGATTGAAGAAACAAACCAAGACCCGAATCGCGGTGAAGGCCACGATAATGTCCTGACCAAAATTGAACTAGACCGTACCAGCTACCAACTGTTAGAAAGGCAAGGCTACACCTTAAATAGCGTACCAGCCAAAGGTACAGTTTGTTACCTGCGGGCAACAGCCAACTTGAGTACAGGTGGCATTGCTGTAGATCGCACTGACGAAATCCACCCAGAAAATATTTGGTTGGCACAAAGGGTAGTGAAAATTATCGGTTTGGATATCGCTGGCTTAGATATCGTCACCTCGGATATTAGCCGTCCCCTACGGGAAGTAGATGGCGTGATTGTCGAAGTTAATGCTGCTCCTGGCTTTCGGATGCACGTTGCCCCTAGCGTTGGCATTCCCCGCAACGTTGCTGGTGCGGTGATGGATATGCTCTTCCCCAACGAACAATCTAGCCAAATTCCGATTCTCAGCGTCACGGGTACCAATGGCAAAACCACTACTACTCGACTGTTAGCACATATATATAAGCAGACTGGTAAGGTAGTAGGATATACTACAACGGATGGAACATATATCGGTGATTACTTAGTAGAATCAGGCGATAACACAGGTCCCCAAAGTGCCCATCTGATCCTGCAAGACCCAACAGTAGAAGTAGCAGTACTGGAAACAGCTCGCGGTGGAATTCTCCGCTCTGGGCTGGGCTTTGAAGCAGCAAATGTAGGTGTAGTATTGAATGTAGCCGCCGACCACTTAGGAATAGGCGATATAGATACCATCGAACAGTTAGCCAACCTTAAGAGCGTAGTCACAGAAGCCGTATTCCCTGATGGTTATGCAGTACTCAACGCTGACGATCGCCGCGTCGCTGCGATGTCAGAAAAAACTAAAGCCAACATCGCTTACTTCACAATGAATCCAGACTCGGAATTGGTGCGGAAGCACATTCAAAAGAGCGGAGTTGCAGCGGTATATGAAAATGGGTATCTGTCCATTGTCAAAGGCGATTGGACACACCGTATAGAAAGAGCAGAAAATATACCTTTAACAATGGGCGGACGTGCGCCATTTATGATTGCCAACGCCTTAGCAGCAAGTTTGGCAGCGTTCGTGCAAAACGTGACAATTGAGCAGATTCGGGCTGGTTTGAAGACTTTCCGAGCTTCCGTAAGTCAAACGCCGGGACGGATGAATTTGTTTAATTTGGGCAATTATCACGCTTTAGTGGACTATGCTCACAACCCGGCAAGTTACGAAGCAGTGGGTAGTTTCGTGCGGAACTGGACTACAGGACAACGTATTGGCGTAATTGGCGGCCCGGGCGATCGCCGTGACGAAGATTTTGTGACCTTGGGCAAACTAGCAGCCCAAATTTTTGACTACATCATCGTTAAAGAAGACGATGACACTAGAGGAAGACAACGGGGATCGGCTGCCCAATTGATTGTTCAAGGCATTACCCAAGTTAAGTCTGATAGTCGCTATGAATCTATTTTGGATGAAACACAAGCGATTAACAAAGGCTTAGACATGGCACCAAATAACAGCTTAGTAGTAATCTTACCAGAAAGCGTAAGTCGGGCAATTAAATTAATTAGAGGACGTGGTGTAGTTAAAGAAGAGATACACCAACAAAATACTGGTACAGCGATCATCGATTCCCAAAATGGGATTACACCTTCTTCCGTAGTTAATACATTGCTGTAGTCGATAGTAGAGACGCGATGAGTCGCATCTCTACTATTGACAGTTGCTGTGCTGTAAATATTAAATTCCCCACAAAGAGTTGACTATTTTTCTTGTTCTGAATTGGTTTCGTCATTTGGAGTATTCACTCCTTCCTTAAAACCGCGCAAGGTTTTACCCAGTGCGCTTCCCAGTTCCGGAATTTTTTTCGGCCCGAAAATGAGAATAGCGACGAGCGCTATAACGCTGACTTCTGGCCATCCTAGTCCAAACATATAACTTTCCTCTCAGGTATCTGTAATTAAATAGCGATCGCTTGCTCAACAGAGCAAGGTGGGTATGGAGACGCAACTAACTTCCCATTGGATTGGTAATTGGCAAACCTAACCAATCACTTAATTCATGAGCTAACCATTCAAGTTCTGCTTCAGATACAATAAAATCATCTTTCTTCGTCGTCACATTAAACTGATATTTTTGTTCTCCTGACCAAATATATAGTGCTGAAACGGCAATTTTATTAAAGTATTTTGGAATGTAAACCAGCTTATTGATACTTTGTCTCGGTAATGGACGCCGTTGATCTAATTTCCAAGTAAACAATTCCCGAGTTAAGGTCATCTGTTCTGAATTTAGGCGTAAGCAGAGGCGTCCAAACAATACAAAGACCAAGTAATAAGTTATCCAACAGCCATAACCCAAAGGGAAAACAGGGAGCAAGGCTAAGAACTTCATGTTGGTAGAAAAAGGCTCCAAGAGTGCTTTGATTGTAAAAAATAGGAAAAATGAATTCCAGCCGATCACAGATAAACTTGCGAATACCATTGATGGTTTAAAATTAACTGATGGAAAGATAATTTCTAGAGAATCCTGATTTTTGGTTAATTGAATCTTACTGCCATCTGGTTTGCCACCAACCAAAGTAGGTAAATTTATTGACTGTGGTTTGTCTAAGGCTGCATAGGCGGAGCCCATCGTAGATATCGCAACAGCAGCAGAACTCAAACGCTTTTCTAAACTGGGTTCAATCATCCACTTTAACCAATTGCTAAAGCTGGGACTGAGATTAGCCGCTACCTCAAACTGAATGCGAAAATCTTTTTGGGGTAAATCGGCTGGATGAATACCTGTCACCAAATAAATTAAAGTTGCACCTAAACTATAAAGGTCAGAAGCGGGAACGGTACGCCCGCCAAATTGCTCCTGTGGCATATAGCCGTAGGTTCCCACCACAGTCCTAGTCCCGGTTTCTGTCGCCAGGATAGTTTGCACCGAACCAAAATCGATCAGATAAACTTCACCGACACTATTACCAGAGCGTTCTCCCAATAAAATATTGCTAGGCTTAATATCGCGGTGGATTACAGGCGGATGCAATCCATGTAAGTAAATGAGAATCTCTAAAAGTGCTTTGGCTATGTGTTTGATTTCAGCTTCGGTGAAAGTCCGCCCAGTTTGTAAGTATTGCTCTAAAGTTTGTGCTGGAATATAAGTTTGTACTAGCGCAAATCCTTTAGTAGTTAGTGAATTGACCTCAAAATAGTCTAAATAGCAAGGTATACAGGGATGTGCTAGGTTTTTTAAAATTTTGGCTTCCCGCTCAAACAGCTTGAGGTCGTCCCATTCAAAGTCACTACCAAAAGAAAGTAACTTGATAACGACTAATTCCTGAGTTTTTAAGTCACGAGCTAGCAAAGTTCTACGCCCAGCTTTTTTACCTAATAGCTGCTGAACTTCGTAGCGCTCTCCCAATATTTGACCAATCATAAACTAGCAATTTTTTATACTTGAAATACTAAATAAATCTATTTTTATTTAAAAGTATTACATTAAATACTACTCATTGATATCCATACGTAACCAATCGCTTAATTTATGAGCTAACCATTCCAGTTCCGCTTCAGTAATAGCAGTACTCATATTACCAAGTTGATATTTTTTTACTCCTGTCCAAATATCTAATTGTGCTGGAACAGCAACTCTATTACCTTGAGAATCTTTAGTAAAATGTTTGGGAATGTAAACTAACTTCGTAATACTTTGTCTTGGGGATGTGCGGGGACGATAAAATTTCCAGGTAAATAGATCCCAAGTGAGAGAAATTTGTTCGGAATTCAGGCGTAAGCTGATGCGCCCAAATAGATGAAATAAAAATTTATACACCATCAGAAAGCCAGCACCCCAAAAGGGAAGCGAGAACAAGGCAAACGGAATGTTGACAGGAAAAGGGGCTGAGAGGGCGCCAATTGTCCAAAAGAGGATAAATGAGTTCCAGGCGATCGCAAATAAACCTGTGAATACTATTGATGGTTCAAAATCAGCTGGTGGAACGACAATTTCTAGAGAATCCTGATTTTTGGTTAATTGAATCTTGCTCCCATATGGTTTGCTAACAACCAAAACAGGCGAGTTCGATTGTGGTTTCTCTAAAAGTGCGATCGCAATAGCAGCAGAACTCAAACGCTTTTCTAAATTAGGTTCAACCATCTGCTGCAACCAATTAGTAAAACTGGGACTGAGATTAGCTATTTGCTCAAACTGAATGCGAAAATCCTTTTGGGGTAAATCCGCTGGGTGTGTACCTGTCACCAAATAAATTAAAGTTGCACCTAAACTATAAAGGTCAGAAGCCGGAACGGTACGCCCACCAAATTGCTCCTGTGGCATATAGCCGTATGTTCCTACCACAGTCCTAGTCCCGGTTTCTGTCGCCAAGACAGTTTGTACCGAACCAAAATCTACTAGGTAAACTTCACCGACACTATTACCAGAACGTTCTCCCAATAAAATATTGCTAGGCTTAAGATCGCGATGGATTACAGGCGGATGCAATCCATGTAAGTAAATCAGAATCTCTAAAATAGCTTTGGCTATGTGTTTGACTTCAGCTTCGGTAAAAGTCCGCCCAGTTTGTAAATATTGCTCTAAAGTTTGTGCTGGAATATAAGTTTGTACTAGCGCAAATCCTTTAGTGGTTAGTGAATTGACCTCAAAATAGTCTAGATAGCGAGGTATAAAGGGATGTGACAAAGACTTTAAAGTTTGGGCTTCTCGCTCAAACAGCTTGAGATCGTCCCATTCAAAGTCACTACCAAAAGAAAGTAACTTGATGACGACTAATTCCTGAGTTTTTAGGTCACCAGCTAGCAAAGTTCTACGCCCAGCTTTTTTACCTAATAGCTGCTGAACTTGGTAGCGCTCGCCTAATATTTCGTCAATCATTATAGTTTGCGATCGCGCTGCGTTTAAAAAGTTTTCATAGCTTATGGCTTTACAATCTGGTCTGCCAATATCTTTAGTATAATTGCGTAGTTTTATGCCCTCCCAACTTTGGCCTTACATTACCCCAGGTATTCCCGATGAATTGTTCGAGCATTTGCCAGGAATTCCCTTCAGCCAGCGAGAAGTCCGACTGTTGTTAATTGCTCAACTGCGGCTACAGCCAAATTCAGTGTTGTGGGACATTGGTGCTGGGACGGGTACAATTCCTGTAGAGGTAGGCTTGCTGTGTCCAAAAGGCAAGATTATTGCTGTAGAAAGGGATGAAGAAGTAGCTAATCTGATTAAGCGTAACTGCGATCGCTTTGAAGTCAACAACGTTGAAGTCATTGAAGGTAGCGCCCCAGAGTGTTTGCAGGATCTCAAGGTCATCCCTCACCGCGTTTGTATAGAAGGAGGACGCCCAATTCAGGAAATTTTGCAAGCTGCTTGGCAATATTTACCGCCATCAGGTCGGGTTGTAGCCACAGCTGCTAATCTAGAGAGTTTGTATGCTATTTCTCAAAGTTTTTCGCTATTAAGGGCTAGAAATATCGAAGTCGTCCAGTCTGCGGTTAATCGCTTAGAAACGCGCGGCTTTTCTCAAACCTTTACTGCCGTCGATCCCATTTTTATCCTCAGTGGTGAGAAACTGGATTAGGGATTGGGGCATTGGGGAGATGGGGAGATGGGGAGACAAGGGGACAAGGAGAATAATTCTTAACTCCTAACTTTGCGCCTCACTACTCATCATACCCAATGCCCCATGCCCAATGCCCCATGCCCCATGCCCAATATTTAATACTTCTATGCCTTGGTCTCGGATTATTAGTGGAATTATTGCGATCGCTCTTGCTCTTTGTGTGACCCTTTTGGGGGGTTGGTACTTTACCATCATGTTTGCGGTTGTGGTCTTTTTGGGTCAACAAGAATATTTTAATTTGGTGCGAGCTAGAGGCATTGCTCCTGCTGCTAAAACAACTATGGCTGTTAGCCAAGTTTTGCTAGTGATTTGTACCCTTGATGGCAGTTTAGCTGATGCTGTGATGCCAATAGCTGGCACACTAATTTGTTTTTATCTGCTGTTTCAACCAAAATTTGCCACCATTGCGGATATTTCCGCTTCAATCATGGGGCTATTTTACGTTGGTTATTTACCGAGTTACTGGGTGCGGTTACGAGCGATTGATAGTGCTGCTTTTAGCAATCTCCCTTTCGGAGGCTACTGGCCCACAACTTGGACAGATTTCTGCCAAAAGGCAAATTCTACCTCTTTACCACAAGGTTTGACAGCAACACTGCTGACTTTGTTATGTATTTGGGCAGCCGATATTGGTGCTTACACTATCGGCAAATTCTTTGGTAAAACCCGTTTGTCGGATATTAGTCCGAAAAAAACCGTAGAAGGTGCTGTGTTTGGTATTACCTCCAGTGTTGTTGTAGCTTTAGCTGGAGCTTACTATCTGCACTTGCCTAAATCTGTGTTTACTGGCCTGACATTGGGTTTACTGATTGGTATTGCTAGCCTTTTAGGGGATCTTACCGAGTCTATGCTCAAACGAGATGCCGGAGTCAAGGATTCAGGACAGTTAATCCCTGGCCACGGTGGTATTTTAGACCGTACTGATAGTTATATTTTTACAGCTCCTTTGGTCTACTATTTTGTAACACTACTTTTGCCGCTGATAGCAGAATGAGATGGGCATGGGGATTGGGTATTGGGAAATGGAGAACTCTTTCCTAATTCCCAGTTCCCAGTCCCTAATAGGCGCTATATTATTTAAAATTAGGTATTAACAATTTTGAATTTCAAGGATTAACGTTAATCCGCCCACGACACAGTAGTTTGCCTGGGATCAGCGTTAGTTCTTGAATATCAACATCTAGGCCAAGATCCAAATTGTACCCATGATTGTCTTGGAATAAATCTCTCTGGTCATCTTTGATTTGGATATCTGTCAGTTGCAACTCATGACCATTGAGTAACTGCAAGCCCAAACAGACCTTCACAGGTGTTGTCTCACTATTGGTGACTCTCAGACCGACGAGTATAATTTGGTTATTATTAAGAATAATTTCTTGCCAATTAATGGGTTGTGTTTTTAGGCAATGTGTTGGTAAAACCTTAACCAGTAGATCGCTTAATGCAGTCGATAATAATTTAGATGAGAGAGAAGCATTAAGATCTTTCTCGTCTATGGTCAAATCGCCAACAACTGGTACTATTTGTAACAGTCGCAAGGGCTGTCCCTTGAGTATTGACCCGATATTGATCTGAATATTTTCTGCTATTAATCGAATTTCTGTAATTAGGAGTCCTTGATAAACTGCATGAGTAGCAAAAATAGATACCGCAGGAATGCGTCCAGAGAGAATTTGCCGATCGCTGGCTTCGATCTCCACTTCTAGTTCAGATATCTGGCTGACTTGCGCTCTCAACCACAGCTTCAATGCTGTTGTTAGTACTTGCGTAATTATTCGGATTTTGTTTACATTTGTGGTTTGGGAATTTTGCTCTGACATCTAACTAATGGAGTTTATGAGTATTTGCTCAACAACCGACGAACCTAAAGTTTGCCTTAAATGTAACATTTATGCCTACTTACTACAAAATGCAAATATCATTTAATAGTTAACAGGAAATCAGCAATTTCTACATGGAGGCACGGTTACAAAAAATTCTGGCTCAGTGGGGTATTGCCTCACGTCGTGAAGCTGAAGAAATGATTAAGCAATCACGAGTGCGGATCAATGGGGTATTGGCATATTTAGGTCAAAAAGTCGATCCCGAAAAAGATGCGATCGCTATTGATGGCAAGCTGATATCGGCAAAGCAGCGTCCAGCTTTAATTTATCTGTTGCTGCACAAACCAGCTGGAGTAGTTTCAACTTGCTACGATCCTCACCAAAGACCAACAGTCTTGGATCTACTACCGAAAGAATTACGAGAAGGTTCGGGTATTCATCCAGTTGGGCGTTTGGATGCAGACTCCACAGGAGCATTAATCCTGACAAATGACGGAGACTTGACATTTGGACTAACCCATCCACGTCACAGCATTACCAAAACATATCGTGTTTTGGTAAAAGGACATCCTCCAGAAGCAGTATTGCGGATGTGGCATCAAGGTGTGGTGTTGGAGGGTAGAAAAACACGACCCGCTAAGGTACACCTGATAGAACGTTGTGCTGAAGGTAGCTTTTTAGAAATTGTTTTACAGGAGGGAAGAAATCGCCAAATTCGTCGTATAGCACAACAATTAGGATACCCAGTAATCCAACTCCATCGAAGTGCGATCGGCTCAATTCAATTACAAACACCAAAACAACCTTTTTTAGCAGAGGGTAAATATCGGTTTCTCAAAGATGGTGAGATTCACTTTTTGCAAGAGCTGATAAACGAGAATTTACCAATTCCAAATCGAGGATTGAGAATTTAAGTAGGTAAGGTTTGAGAGCGCCAGGTAATTGTAGACCACCCTTTGGGTGACGCTAATAAGCGTTGTGTTAGCGAATGTGCGTATGGTCTGATTTGCTAACGCTCTTAAATGCGCTAATCACCTACATTAGAAAATTTTCTTGCACTGCTGGCTCACCAAATCGTAGATTTGTCTAGGGGTTTTAAACCCATTTATTCATTACGAAAAGTAGCTATATAATTCACCCTGAATTCCGACTTGTGAATTCACCAATTCACCGATTATTGTTCAAGCAACCTATTAAATGATTTAGTTGAGTTAAGGAGTGTTATAAGGCATGAAATGGCCAAGAAAGAAAAATAATCAGCAGCCCTCACTTTCATTAGAACAACAAAGATCCCAAAAGTTGGCAGAAGTAGGCGCTCAACTTTGGGCATCACGTCAAGAACAGGGTTTATCCTTAGAACAAGTGGTTGTACTGACCATGATTCCTCGACGATTATTGCAGGCGATCGAAGAAGGTAATTTAAACGATCTCCCAGAACCAGTTTATATCCAAGGTTTGATCAGGCAATTTGCCGATGCACTAGGCTTAAATGGAGCCGAATTGGCTGAGACTTTTCCAATTAATTCTCCACAAGTCAACTCCCAACCTACTGCCAAGATTTCACCCCTGAATCAACTACGTCCTATTCATCTTTACTTTCTTTACATATTGCTAATTATATGCTCTGTAAATGGCTTATCTAAATTATTAAATAATGCCGTACTACAAGCAAGTAATACCCCAGAGCCAGATCCACAACAAAAGTCGATTGTCAAACCAGAAATAGTCAAACCAGAACTAACCGAACCAAAACAGCCAATACAAGTTCAACCTGTCAGTGATACCTTGAGCCGCGTCAAACAAACAGAGGTTGTACAAATTGGCGTTACTTTAAAAGCGTCATCCTGGATTCGTGTAATAGCAGATGGCAAAACAGAGTTTGAGGGTACTCTACCAGAAGGTACTCACCGGATTTGGAAAGCCCAAGAGCAACTAACGGTAAAAACTGATAATGCTGGCGGTGTCTTAATGAGCGTTAATCAACAGAAAGCCAAAGAAATGGGAGAACCAGGTAAAGAAGAAGAAATTAGAATTGCAGCTGCTAAACCCAAGCTTTTGAGATGAGGGGGGACTGACAAATAATAAAATATCCCATCGCTATGAGGGCAGGGGAGCATACTTCGACTGCGCTTAGTAACCGGGAGCAGGGGGAGGGAAAGTCGTGGTGAAGTCTAGAAAATTGAATAATTTATTTCTTGGAGTTCTTTGGAGGAAGAAGACACGGGGAATGGAAGACGCTCTGACGCAAACAAAGAAGACCCAAAAAGTGGGAGATATAGTAAAAGAATTCTCTATATCCCCGCGTCAGAGCGTCAGAGCATCCCCGTATCCTCAATTTTATTGCGGTGCGCGTCCATTGATTTGGGTGAGAACTTTTAGCCTTGAGCTTAATTCCTCTGTTATCGCTCCTGCTTGATAACGCCACTCCCAGTTCCCCTCAGCAACACTGGGAAAATTCATCCGCGCTTCGTTTCCTAATCCCAAAATATCTTGTAAAGGGATAATTGCTTGATTGGCTACAGAACTCAATGCTAGTCGAATTAAATCCCAGTGGACTCCTTCAGGACTAATACAACCTAAATAAAGCGATAAGTTTTGCTTTTCAGACTCACTAGCTGTATTGAACCAACCTACAGTTGTGTCATTATCGTGAGTGCCAGTATAAACTACAGCATTTCTTGGATAATGAAATGGTAAAAATGGATTTTCGGGATCGGAAGTAAAGGCAAACTGTAAAATTTTCATCCCAGGAAATCCATACTTGTCTCGCAGGGCTTCTACACCTGGTGTAATTACTCCTAAATCTTCTGCCAAGACGGGTAGCTTGCCCAGTTTATGTCTAATTGCTTCAAAAAAAGCATCACCAGGCGCTTCTATCCATTGGCCATTTACAGCAGTTTCTTCGCCTTTGGGTACAGCCCAATAAGCCTCAAAGCCTCGGAAGTGGTCAATGCGAATAATATCTACATAATCCAGCATTGCTTCAAAGCGTTGTACCCACCATTTAAAATCTTGTTTTTGCAGTTCTTCCCAGTTATAAACTGGGTTACCCCATAACTGACCCGTAGCGCTAAAGTAATCTGGTGGAACTCCTGCCATTTGCGCTGCTTCTCCCGTCTCTTTGTCTAGGCAAAACATATCGGGATGTGCCCACACGTCAGCACTATCATGAGCTACGTAGATGGGGATATCACCGATAATATGAATGCCACGCATATTGGCGTAACTTTTGAGGTCTGACCACTGACGAAAAAACTTAAATTGAATGAATTTATGATAGAAAATCTCTTCGGTAAGCCGATGCTGTACTTGCTCCAATGCTTGTGGTTCGCGCTTGACAAGTTCTGACTCCCATGCGTGCCAGTTTGAGTTATGGTTGACATCTTTGAGCGCCATAAATAAGGCGAAATTATCTAGCCAATAAGCTTTGCTGTCGCAAAAACCACTAAACTCTTGCTGTTGGAAAGGTGTAGCATTGGTTTTAAAGTTTTCACAGGCTTTTTTAAGTAACCCCATCTTAATCGGCACAACCTGCTGAAAATCTACCTTTTCTGCCGGAAATGTTGGTAGATTAGCAAAGTCTTCTTCAGTTAGCAAACCATCTTCTTGCAATTTTTCTGGGCTAATTATTAGAGGATTTCCCGCCATTGCCGAATAGCACATATAGGGGGAATTACCAAATGCAGTTGGGCCCAAGGGTAAAACTTGCCAATATTGTTGATGGCTTTCTTTAAGAAAATCAACGAAGCGATATGCTTCTAAGCCTAAATCCCCAATGCCAAATCGACTGGGAAAGGAGGTAGGATGCAGCAAAATGCCACTAGATCTAGGAAAAGGCATATTTAACCTGAATTAGGGGAGCAAGCGATCGCCACAAAAAAATACTACGCGATCGTATCGAATTTATCATGGAGTATTTGCACAGTAAATCAAGTAAACTCATTTTGTTTGTGATTAGTCATTTATTCTTGACTAATGACAAATGACCAATGACTAATTACTATGACTCACCGCAATCCTACACCGACAGTTGATATCATCATTGAACTAGTAGACCGACCTCATCGGCCAATAGTGTTAATTGAAAGACAGAATTCACCATTAGGTTGGGCTATTCCTGGCGGTTTCGTGGATTATGGAGAAGCGGTGGAAGTGGCGGCGCGGCGAGAAGCCGAGGAAGAAACGGGTTTACAGGTGGAGTTAGTTGAACAATTACTCGTGTATTCTGACCCAAATCGCGATCCGCGTCAGCATACGATTAGCATTGTGTTTTTGGCAACGGCGATGGGGGAACCTGTAGCTGGGGATGATGCTAAGGGTATAAGTATTTTTGAATCTTGGCGCGTGCCTAGTAATTTATGTTTTGACCACGATCGCATTTTGCGGGATTATTGGCACTATCGGCATTATGGGATACGTCCGAGGTTGGGATAGGAAGTTAGAAGTAGAAACGCAATTAATTGCGTCTGTATAAGAGTTAAGAGTTATAAAAATGAGTAAAAAAGTAATTCGTACTGATAACGCACCCGCACCAGTCGGCCCTTATAATCAAGCGATCGCTGCTTCTGGTCAATTAGTATTTGTGGCTGGACAAATTGCCATCGATCCCCGCCTTGGTGATGTTGTCTACACTGATGATGTTAAAAAGCAAACCGAGCAAGTAATGGCTAATCTGGAAGCCATCCTCACAGCAGCCGGGGCGACTTTTGAAGATGTGGTAAAAACTACTGTTTTTCTCGCTGATATGAATGATTTTGCGGTGGTGAATACCGTTTATGCGAAATATTTCCCGGAAAATACAGCTCCAGCGCGGGCTTGTGTTCAGGTATCACGGTTACCTAAAGATGTGTTGGTAGAGATTGAATGTATCGCAGTGATTAGCGGTTAGCACGAACCACAGATTTTCAAAGGATGTTTGTCAAGTTTAAAATGTCAAGCTACGGAATAAAAATTTCTACATTTTGCTTACTTTTAAAACATCCTTTGAGGTTTTGAAATATTCTGGTTTATAGAGTAGAACTATTAATTAATAGTTAAAAGTATAAATTATGAACATTGAACTTAAACCCGAACATGAACAATTTATCCAAGCCCAAATTACTAGTGGAAAATTTACAAATGCAAATGAAGTAATTGATGTAGCATTTAAACTGCTAGAAAAATTAAATTCTGAATATGCCCAATGGGTGGAAGAAACCCAGCAAAAAGTAGATGTAGCAATCGCTGAAATTGAACGCGGTGAAGTTTTGGATGGCGAAACTGTAGTGATGCAGATACTAGAAAAGTTCCAAAAAGCACGTGAGGCTTAGGAATGAGTCGCTATGTTATTTCACTATCTGCAAGTCGTGACTTAAATGAAATTTCTGATTACTTTTTAATCAGAAACCTGGAAGCATGAGAAAAACTATTTAGAGAGTTTAACAATAAATGCCAAAATTTGGCGGTATTTCCAAATATGGGACGCAGTTATGCTCATATTAAACCTTTATTACGTGGCTTGCCCCTAGATGGATATCTAATTCTGTACCAAGTAATTGATGATGGGGTTAAAATTTTGCGCGTTGTCAGTGGTCGTCAAGATTTAGAATCTTTATTTGCAGAGTCGGATGATGAGTAAAGCCATAAATTGTGTTAATTGGAATGAAGAAATATAGGGTCAGCTATCAGGGCGAACGCATCTTATCAATAAGAGTAGTCTATTATCAATAAACTCTTAAATAATCGCATTAAGAATAGCTTATTGAGTTAGTACTAAGTCTTGATTATTACTAGTTTATACTTGGATGAGAAAGAAGCGATGGCAACAAGAATACCGTAAGCACCGCTATAAATCCGATTCTTTTATTGACGACATGAGTTTAGCCTTTTGTCAATATATATTTGGAAAAATTAGATGCGTTTGCCCTGGGTCGGCTATCGAACGGAACCAGCTATTAAGACAGATAAAATTAAGCTGATGGTTGGGACTGCTAATGAATTTATTAACTACATAATTAGTCACCCAATTCGATATTGGTTGATAGCAGATCCGGGCACGGGTAAAACTCCAACTACTGCGGTGATGATTAGTGAAATCTTGAAAGCTGGATGCACTCGCGGTAATACTGGCAAGGGTGAAAAAGTGCCAAACACTCTAGAACCTATTTCCTGACATCCACTCCACAAGCATTAATTTATTTATCCAATACTTGACAGTTTTCAGTAGCACAGTATACTGTCTAAACTAAGTGTATTGAAACTCATCGACACCACTCGCCCGAACCTTGAAAACCCTATAACTCTGTTGACTGGTGTCGATTGCTTGCACAGTATAGATTTCAGGCTACAAAATGCATTATTTGTTGAGAATTTTTACTTGTTATTGACAATTGAAAAAATGGTGTCGATCAGAGGGTCTGAAATGCTGCTCAGTAACGTTTCTAGAACTAAATTCTTTACTTAGCCTCTTCCCCTAATGGGGATGGAAACTTGTACTGTTGTTTAGGAACTGGCGTCATCAAACGCGGATGAGAAACCTCTACTCAATGAGCTTTCACTAGACTTCATTCAGTAAGTTTGCTATATGAGGCGTTAAAAGCACAATTTGCTTTTCTGAGTTTTGGAAACTCCAGCCTCAGCGAAGCGGGTTGGAGTAGTTTATATCTTAGGTGTGAGCGCAGGCTGGTTACTTGCTTATTGCGTAATTTCCAACTGCTAGACAGATAATTATGTAGGCGATACAAGTGAGTAACAGCAACAGCAGTAAACAGAGAACAATAGCACTTCCTACAAAGTCCCATTAAATGGAAAAACCGATGAAGGAGCGACCCATAACATCCGCCGATCGGAGCGCCGCCGCTTCGCGACGCCCCCGACAGACTGTACGCCCTGCCCTAACATTGCTGCTCGCGATGACCTCTCTGGTTACCGCCGTTGGCATCGCTTCCCCGGTGACCGCCAACTCGGCCGACTGCCCCTCCGGCAAGTTCTGCATCTGGACTAACTACAACTACGACGGGTCCTTCGCATACTTCTCCCAGGGTTCCGCCAACTTGGCGAACCCGATCGGTGGATATGTGTTCAACAACAAGGTCACGTCGATTTGGAACCGTACTGGCAGCGCATGGTGCCTGTACGACGGTGCGAACTACAGCACGCTGCTACTGCGGCAGTCTGCGGGCGGCTACCGCTCCAATCTGGCGGTCGAGCGCATCGACAACAAGACGACTTCGCTGAGATCCTGCTGAGATGTAGTAGTTTACATGGTCGGATTCAGCGATCGCCTAGCCATTCCCTAGTCCCCAATCACCACAACTACCACTAATTAAGAAGAGTAAGCCAGTGGGATTGAGACAAATTTACGTCCACTGCCTACCCTTCTCTTATAGTTAGGGGGGCAGTGGACGCGGTAGCAAAGTCGGTCGATGGCAAGTCACAATCTTGGGATGAAGTGCGATCGCGACAACCATAAGGAATCTCTCGATATTTGTCGAGTTTAGGGTAACTAGTCTATGGTTAGCTTATATCTTGCACCTGCAAACTTTTGCTTCTAAGTTATGTTGCTGATATACAGAGGGCATCAACAACAGCAGAGTGTAAACTACCCCTTGGGCGTGGGCAAGAATTGAAACCATTTTTTTGCTTTTCTATATGCTTTTCACGCCCTTTTTTCTCATATTTTTGCTCATGAATGCAAATCTAGGTACTTTTTCAAATTGGCGATCGCCTCTCGAAGTTGTGCCTTTAGGCTTGAAATTATAAGTTTATTTAAACAAATTATTAAATCTACTGCTGGTTTTGAGGAAAAATTTGATAAAACCTTGTTGAAATATATTGACTCACTACATCTACCAGCGTCATCCAACGGCAATGAGCAATATCTCTGGATTTTCAGTCAGCAAGCCTGTTGCACTATGGAATAAACCGATTAAAGCTGATTTTAAAGAACTATTTAAATCACTAAGCAAAGGTGTAATAGATGGCGTTTTGGGCAAGTGGGAAGAGGTAGCTAAAGATGTTGTAGAAGCTACAGCAGCACTAGGTTTAGCAGCAGTACCAGAGGAAGTTGCTTGGTTACTAATTTACCGTTCTTTGGTAGAAGCAATCGTGAGTTTGGTGAAAGGAAATCAAGAGTTACTGTTTGAAAAACCAAATGCAAGCGACCTTGAGCTATTATGCGATCGCCTCAACGATTCCCTAGAAAGTATAGAATTGCGTATTGACCAAGATTTTTTTAGCCGTCCTAAAGATTTGCCGATTCTGGAAGCGATTAAAACTGCTTTTGCCGCCTGGTTAAAATACTTTAGTGTCAATGAAGCTCAAGCACAGATAATTAGTCATCGTCTTCCTACCTATTTTGTGTTTGCTTTACATGAAGAGTGGGCAAAACATCCAGAAAAATATGCTTGTTTAAAAGAAGAACTGGATACCCCTTTTACTCAAGCCAATGAACGGGAACAATCATGGCAGCGTTATTTTGCTTGGTTACAAAAACAGGTTGAAGAACCGATGCTTTTAGAAGCCTTTGGTTTAAAACAGGTTTATGTTCCTTTACGCGCCTACTATA
Source organism: Nostoc sp. S4 (assembly GCA_029379225.1). Classification (GTDB taxonomy): domain Bacteria; phylum Cyanobacteriota; class Cyanobacteriia; order Cyanobacteriales; family Nostocaceae; genus Nostoc. The sequence continues at coordinate 35,377 of JAQYWR010000063.1, forward strand.
ACCAGAAAGTTGCAGGTGAAAAGTCAGAAGAATTTGAACGCCGGATAAGAGAAGATGAGAAATATCAGCGAGTCGTTCTTGATTTGGAAGCCGCACTAGAAGCTTGGTTAGAAAAGGGCGATCGCAATGATGCCATTAGAGTGATTAGTGGTGGCCCAGGAAGCGGTAAATCTTCCTTTGCCAAAATCTTTGCAGCTAACCAAGCAGAAAAAGGGAAAATTCCAGTTTTATTTATTCCTTTACACCATTTTGAACCCTCCGATGACTTAGTTGAGGCAATTGGTAAGTTTGTGCGAGACGATGGCTTTCTCAGACATAATCCTCTAGATAAAGATAAAGCTGATTCTCGCTTACTGATTATCTTCGATGGTTTAGATGAGCTTGCCATGCAGGGCAAAATTGCCACTGAGATTGCTCAACAATTTGTACGTGAAGTCCAAAGAAAAGTAGAGCGGTTTAATAGGCATGAAACTTGCTTACAAGTATTAATTAGTGGTCGAGAATTAGTAGTGCAAGCAAATAGTAGTGACTTTCGCCAACCACAGCAAATATTGCATATCTTGCCTTATTTTGTTACTGAACATGAGACAAATAATTACATTGACGATCAAAACTTGTTACAGCAAGATCAACGTCAGATTTGGTGGCAGAAATACGGCAATGCTAGTGGACGGGGATATGATTGCTTACCAAAAGAGTTAAATCAAGATAATCTCATAGAAATTACTGCTCAACCTTTGCTGAATTCTGACTTTTGCCGTTAAGTCTTGAAAGGCTTACAGGTAAAGGATTTAAGCAACAG
>JAQYWR010000103.1 GCA_029379225.1 Nostoc sp. S4
TTTGCGCTTTTTATTTACTTTTTACGGGTTTATTCGGTTAGGTGCAAGATGTGAGTTAAGACTCAATATTTGAGTAGTGAGTTCTAAAAATTTTATTATGGTGATGCTGGTAGAATAGTCAATGTCTGGGGGCCTGTAATGGACGGGAGACCCATAGTGGAACTAGCATTAATCTTCGTTGTCGAAAGGATAATGGTTTTGACTAGGGATCTATCTTTGAACGCCCCAGATAAGAATGATAATCGTTATGAGAGGGAGTTTGTGACAGCCGATAGGTCAGTAACTGCGATCGCCTTCATATATACTACATAATAGTTACTATCTTGCGAGAAAACCAAAATGCTCGCATTTAAAATCATGTAGAGCAATTTATGCAATTTTATAGTCAAAAGTGCATAAACCGACCTATATAACACCCATTAGAAGTATAGAGCGATCGTAAACAAAGCTAAACTTCTGCTCAAACAGTCAATTAGAACTGTTTGACTCTGGTGTGGGATTGATTTTATCCTATCGATATCACTCGAAAAATAAAAAACAATATACCTTAAAAATTAATTTCAAATATGATTCAAAATCTCTTTAACTAATTTATGTAAAATGCGGAAAAATTATGAGACAACGTGAAGGGATTATACAACAATTTTCAACTTTTCTCAGCTTGAAGAATGATTATAAAACTTCCAATTTTATCTGGCAAACTGATGTAGAGCTAGAACGTAATATAAGTTCTTTAGTTCAGTCGGAACCAGATGCTAAAAAAGAATATTGGGCGCGTTATTTTTTAAAAATTATCAAAAATATATTACATGAAGACTTACTTATAGTTGGTTCACAAAGTGAGGATAAACAAAAAAACGATGTTTCTACATCATCCTTAAAAAAGTCCTCAAAGTCTTCCTCCAGAGCAGAGAGACATTTATGTGCATACTTACAGGAAGCTTGTATTTGGGCAGCGAGAAAAAGCTTCCAAAGATTTAAATTTATTCAGCATAAATATCCGTTAGAGGAATACTTTCAAATTGCTAACTCAGCCATCTATCCTCCAGCCAAACTTCTTAAAAATTTTAATCTTGACTATGTTCAAACTAATATAGAAGGTTATGTTAAAACAGCTCTCATCCGTTTTATTAGTAATACTATTTATCAGAAAGACTTAGAAGGTAAAAGAGAAAAATTTTCTAATTACGGTCTTTTAAAAGATTTGACGAAAAAAGAAATGCAGGAAGCTCTAGCTATCAAAGGAATAAATCAGAATCGGATTAACTTATACTGTTTAGCTTGGCAATGCTTAGATGAAATTTATCAACCAAGCCAAAAGCAAAAAAGTCGTAGTTTAGAAACACCTAGCGCTGAATATTTTCAGCAAATTACATTATTATATAATGAACGGTGCAATCAATTAGGGTTTGATGAAGTACCAGTTTCAAAGGATAGAACTCAAGAAATATTAGAAATTTGTATCCAAGCAGCTCGTGATTACCGAACAAAGCATTTTCTTCCTTTAGAAGACTACAGTAACTTAACTGATAGTCAACATAGTGCCTTAGATAATCTTGTCGAAGAAGAAGAATGGCAACAAGTAAACTCACTTGTTTCAAATTTATTTTCAGCTATACCAGAGATGGGTCAAATAATGTTAAGACTTTGGTTAGGATTAAACTTGACTCAAACTGAGATGGCAGTAGTTTTGAAAAATAAATATTTTGAACTACAAAAACAGTATCAAGTAGCTCGACAGTTAGCTAGATATAATAAAATACTCTTAAAAGACTTCATTAATGAATCTCAGAAAATTTATCCTGAAGTTTCTTTAACTGAAGAAAAAGATATCGAAAGAATCAAAACATCATTGGATGAATGCTTACAATTGCATTGCCAGCAATTAGTTAAAGATATTTTAAATAAAATTCTTCAAGAATGGCAAGTAAAAAAAGAAATAAGTACTTTAGAATTTAGATTAATAGATAAAGATTTTGACCGAAATTTATTAAAAGTTTGTCCTAATATAAAACTGTTACAAGCAGCTTTTATTGAGCAATTAGAAATCGATATGGCTTTACCTACAGATTCTTTAGCAGCAGTCAGTAATAAGTTAGCTGATTTTGTAGATGAATGGCTAAAAGATAATTTTATTTAATTGAAGAACAGGAATTACTAATTATGACAATTAACTTAGATGATTTGACTCTAATCTATCCCGAACATTTATGCTTAGAAATATTAACCCAAGAGCGAGAAGCTGCGTGGCAGCAAACTATGCAAGAGTTTTACTCTAATACATCTGCTCGCTGGAATGCCTATCTAAATTATTTATCTTTAAATACTTTTTTAACTTGGTTACAAGAAGATCCAGATTTACAAATAATACCCAAATTAGGCTCTCAAAAAGTTGATTTACCAAATATCTGGGAAGTAGTAAACGGCTCTATATTAAATGTTGGTGAGACTCGATTAGTGTTAATCCCTAGCGATAAAAGTTACTTTTCAGAGTTTCGGATTCCCCAAGAATGGATTGATATTCCTAGTTGGGCAGCGCATTATTATGTAGCAGTGCAGTTAAACCTAGAGGACTGTTGGCTGCGGATATGTGGTTATGCTAACTATCAACAAATCCGGGAACAAGCTACTTATGACGTAATCGATGGAACTTATTGTTTAGATGTAGAAGATTTAATTGCAGACTTGAATGTGATGTGGGTAGCACGAGAACTTTGTCCTCCCAAGATACCAGAGGTTAAATCTTTACCTACTTTGTCAAAAGTCCAAGCAGGGGAATTACTAGAACAATTAAATAAGTGGACTTTTTCTTCCCCTAGACTCAATGTTCCCTTTGAGAAATGGGGTGCATTTCTAGCAGTGGATGAATTTCGGCAACATCTTTATCAGCAACGGTTAGAAAAGCAAAAAAATAATTTAGTTGAAGCTAGTTATTCTGTGGGTAGCAACTTGAGCTTATGGTTTCAAAATATTTTTAGTGCAGGTTGGCAAAATTTGGATAGTTTGTTAACAGTACAACAAAAAACTTTAGCTGTTCAATTCAGAAGTAATTTTGAGTTGAATGAGGGATATGTCAAACGAGCTAAATTAATTGATTTAGGGATGCAACTTGGAGGAAGTGCAGTTGTATTATTAATTGGTTTTAAAACAGAGGTTGATGGCAAAATTGGTTTGCGCGTGCAATTACATCCAGCAAATGCAGAAACTTATTTAATACCTAATCTTAGACTAATTTTGCTTTCCCAAACAGGGACAATTCTTCAGGAAGTTACTTCTAGAAGTGAGGATCATTATATTCAACTCAAAAAATTTAAATCTTCTCCTGGAATTCGCTTCAGCATCCAAGTTGCTTTAGAAAATGTCAGTATAAAGGAAGATTTTGTACTGGAAGCACTTGACGACTGATAGCCATGACTAAATTAGTCGTGTTGAACTTAGGAAAGGGTAACTTGAAGCAGGGATTTGCTACTGTGACAGCTCAGTTGTACAACTATAGCAACCCTATACCAATTCAATTTACAGGTAGTTTACCCGCAGCACCAGAACTTATAGAACTCTACAGACGTTGGCAGTTGCTCTATTTGTTGCTGCATGAAGCTCTTTTTCCTGGTCAACGATGGCATAGAAACATAGCAAGCGATGCAGAGATTGAAATTGATACAGAAGATATCACTAATATTTCCTCTGTTGAGTTTAGTAATTTATGTAACAACTTACAAGATAAAATTAACGTCTGGCTCAAATCTGAGCTATTTCGCAACATTGACCAGAAATTACGCACGAAGTTAGATCCTCACGAAGAAATTCGGGTGATTTTAGAAACGGAAGATGACCAAGTTCGGCGGCTACCTTGGCATTTATGGAATTTCTTTGAGGATTATCAAAAGGCAGTATTTGGTTTAAGCGCTCCGGAAGTAGATGAAGTTAAACTCTTACATAAACCTACTAGAGACAAAGTTAGAATATTAGCGATTCTTGGTAATAGTGAAGGAATTGATATTCAACAAGACCGGGCAATACTCGAACAACTATCAGCAACGGAGACTGTTTTTCTAGTTGAGCCACAACGCTCGGAGTTAGACCGATGGCTATGGGATAAGCAGGGCTGGGATATTCTTTTTTTTGCAGGACATGGTTCGAGTCAAATTGATGGTGAAATAGGTGAAATTTATATTAATAAAACTGAGAGTTTAACGATCGCTCAGTTAAAAAATGGTCTGAAAGCAGCGATCGCTAGAGGTTTACAACTGGCAATTTTTAACTGCTGTGATGGACTAGGATTAGTCCGCGAATTGGCATCGCTGCACATTCCCCAAACAATTGTCATGCGGGAAGCAGTACCGGATCGAGTTGCTCAAGAATTTTTGAAGCATTTTCTAGAAGCTTTTGCCAATGGAGAATCTTGCCATTTGGCAATGCGGGAAGCCACAGAAAAGTTGCAGGGTTTAGAAAGTAGCTTTGCCTGTGCTAGTTGGTTACCAGTAATTTGTCAAAATCCCACGGCTATGTCGTTGGTGTTGAATAAAGTCGGTTCAAAACCTACTAGCTTGCACAGCCGAAATATTATTGGGACAATTTTCAAAGTCAGTATCGCCACAACTGCCTTGATAATGGGGTTACGCTCCGTTGGCGTATTGCAATCATGGGAGCTGACGGCTTTTGATGCAATGATGCGATCGCGTCCCGATGAAGGACAAGATAAACGCATTTTAGTAGTTACTGTCACTGAAGCTGATGTGCGATCGCAACCTGCTAAAGAAAGAGGTGGAGCTTCACTATCAGACCGCGCCCTAGCTCAAGCTGTAGAAAAATTAGAGCAGTTCCAACCGCGAGTTATTGGCTTGGATATCTATCGGGAAAATCATGTAGGTGCAGAATATCAGAATTTATCTCGACTCATGCAAAAGAGCGATCGCTTTTTTGCTATCTGCGAAGTTAGTGAGGAAAACAAAAATAGTGGCGTTTCGCCTCCACCTGAAGTTCCCAAGCAAAACTTAGGTTTTAGTGACGTTATACCCGATTCCGATGGTATTATCCGCCGTCAAATATTGGCTATGGCTCCTGCATTCCCCTGCAATACTGATAAATCTTTTAGCTTTCAATTAGCAAATCGTTACTTGCTTGATGAGGGTATTCAGTCCAAACTTACCGCAGAAAAAAACTGGCACTTTGGCAATGTTGTCTTGAAAAACTTAGAGGAAAACAGCGGCGGCTATTACAAAATCGATAATCTAGGTCACCAAGTGCTGCTCAATTATCGTTCTTCCCATCAACCTGCTACACAAGTAACTCTTGCAGACGTTTTGAACGATAAACTTACTTCTGATTTAGTAAAGAATCATATCGTTCTCATTGGTACAACTGCTGAAAGTTTTCATGATTATTGGTCTACACCCTATAGTGTCAGTCAGTCGTCATATCAGCAAATGCCAGGGGTAATACTTCAAGCACACATGGTGAGTCAAATTCTTAGTGCTGTTTTAGATCGTCGTCCGCTATTGTGGATGTTACCGAAGTGGGGTGAATTCATTTGGGTATGGGGTTGTTCGTTGGTTGGTGGCATAATTGTTTGGCAATTTCAGTCATGGTTAAAATTGGGATTGACAGGAGTAGCAAGTATTTGCGTTTTATATGGGGTATCCTTTGGTCTGTTACTCCAAGGAGCCTGGATACCGCTAGTACCCTCTGTTTTAGTTTTAATAGTTAATGGGACTAGCATAATTATTTATACAAAATTTCCAACTCACAAAAAATAATGGTATTGGATAAAGTTTACGGGAATTCGCAAGAACAAAAAGCGAAAAAGTAAACTTGCATTACTGTGTACAATCTGACGTGTGTTCTGCCCCGCTTCTATCAGAGACGCTACGCGTAGCTTGCTTCCTGAAGGGTACGCTAACGCCAATTTCACTTACAATTCAACAATAAAACTGTCTCGTAAATGAAAATCAGGCTGTGCGCCTCGATGAGTTAACGCCCAGTAAGTAACGCCATCATCTATATATTTAATAACAGTTGTAATTGCAACTTCTATTATTTGTTCTGGCAAAATGATTTTATCCAAATCCATCTTCAAGGTTAGTACTAATTTATTAGCTTGAATGTAAACATGAAACGGCAGTATTGTCAAGGCTGTTTCTTCTTGCATTCCTTGACGGTATCCATCAAAACAATAGACATTCCAGTGTCCAGCGGGGGAGAGGTTGAATTCCCAATATTTTTGAGAATTTTTGATCCCAAGGAAAAACTCGAAGCAAGTACCTTCCCACAGTTGATGCTTGCGTGATGGTGTGTTTGATGGTGGGGGAATTGCAATTTCTTTTAAATTGCCTGTAAGGGTATAACAGATGCTAAGTTGATTAATATTTCGGTTGATATTACCTGCAATTTTTAAATTAGTTAGGGATGCGCTAGAAGCAAAAGGTTGCAAAGAAAATGTCTGGTTATTCATTTCATATCTTTGATAATTTGGCGAATCTGCGTTTCTTGGGATTCGATGCTTTCGGTGAGTTTAAACTGGACGATCGCTCTTGCCAAATTATGTTCTGAGTGCTTCACTTTAAAGTAGACATTTCCTGCTAAATAATCAGCAAAGAATCTCAATCCTAATTCAAAAGCGATCAGACGAATTGCATCGTAGATATAGGCATAGTCATTTTCGGTGAGAAAAGCTTTTGCCACACCAAGGTAACCTGCTAAAATTTCCTGGCACAAATCAGTATCGAAATAAACATTCTCCCAATTCTCCGTTTCTTCTCCGGCCCGATTGCAACCCGATCGCAGACAATCGCCAATATCGTAATGTACCAGACCGGGTTTTACGGTGTCGAGGTCTATGACACTGACGGCTTGCTGGGTAGTAGTGTCGAACATGACATTATTGATTTTTGGATCGCCGTGCATCAGACGCAATGGTAGAATACCTTGTGCTTTAGCATTTTCTAGGATATGTGCAAAAGTTTGGCGATCGCTAACAAATTGCAAGCAATAATTAACCTCAGGAGTTTTACGCACTTTAGTTGTTGCCAAAACTTTGTCATAATCCTGGAGGTAAAGCGGTGTAATATGAAAACCTTGCAAGGTATCGGCAAGTTTTTCTGGTGACAAATCGCTAATCAGATTGTGGAACATTCCCAAGGCATAACCGATTTCTGGTGCATGTGAGCGATCGTGCATGGTATCAAAGGATTGTGAATCTTCAATAAAGCTAATCGCCCGCCAAAATGAACCGTCAGCATCTCGCCAGTGGTCTTGTTTGTTTTTAGTCAGTAGTACCTGCGGTATTTCCCAGCGACGATTTAAAGGAGTAGATTGTAACTTTTTACGAACATGCTCAGTGAAGGTACACATGTTTTGCATAATCAGTTTTGGCTGGCGAAAGACCTGTGTATTAATGCGCTGGAGGACAAAATTCTTTTGTTCTGAGCAATCTAGAGTTACTAAGAATGTGTCATTGATATTACCACTGCCAAAGGCTTTGGTATCTATAACCTTCTCTAATTGGGCGAATTGGTCAGCGATCGCAACTAAATTTTCTCTACCCTGTGTATTGAATTCTTCTATCATATTCCTGTTTGACCTGACTACTCCTCACATTGCACAAAGGCAATAGGGGATATCGTAGCGCAAGTATCAAGATAATTTGTAATTCGTTATTCGTAATTAAAAAAGGTTTGTCTCCTAATGCTACAAAAAGTTCTACCTAACTCGCTGGTCGGTCTTTTAGCTGTAGGGTTGGTTCTGCAACCGATTGTTACCTATTCCCATACCGTGATATATACTTTGAAAAATAGACATTTATTTAAGCTGTCTTTAGTAATCAGTGAAGTTAGACCGGGTGGCAGTTGTGAAGCAAACGACAACTTAAGTTTATTTGCTGATACTTTTATTAGTGCATGTCGTAAAGCATCAATTAGACGAGAGTTTCCCAGCGAGTATTTAAACTCTTATTTAGAAGACATCAAAAATGATAAATCAGCCCCAGGAAAAAGGGCGTGGAAGTTTTTGAATGATGGTTGATTCAAGAAGTAGACTCAGAGAATTATTCTTCAAGGGGCGACAAGCTTCCTAAAGTGCTTGCTGTATAAGCTTCATGGCTCTTA